>DATCCF010000218.1:0-5765 GCA_036511435.1 Terriglobales bacterium
TCGAAATCAGCGGCGGCTTCGGGAGACCAGCGGACCGTCATTAAGACCGGAGCCGTCGTTCCATACGCCGACCCACTTCATCGTGACTAACGGATTCGCCGCGGTCCAGAGAAGCCAGCCCTGTAGCGACCTGATTGCGGAACCACGCGTCGTGTTCCAGGTAGTTGGCAAGCAGTTCCTGCACTACCTCCTGCGGGCCCTTGCCGGACTGGGAAGCGATCTGGCTCAGCTTTTCTTGCATCTCGGGCGTGAGTGAAATCTCCATGGGCATTATTGTAGGCGGCCCACAACGAAATCCCAAATCGCACTACCCCACTGGCCCGCCCGCCTAAACCGCCGACTTAAAGTATTCCAGGGACAGGCGCAAGCCGGTTCGCAGATCGATGGTGGGCTCCCACCCGAGCAGCCGCTTGGCCTTGCCGATGTCGGGCCGTCGCCGCCGAGGATCATCCTGCGGGAGCGGCTCAAATCGCATTTTGCTGTTCGACCCGGTCACTTCGAGTACCGCCTGGGCGCACTCCAGGATAGTGAACTCGACAGGATTGCCGATGTTGGTCGGCTCGTGCTCGTCAGACTTCGACAACGCCAGAATTCCCGCCACTTCATCGCTCACATAGCAGAAGCTGCGCGTCTGCGAACCGTCGCCGTACACCGTGAGAGCTTCGCCGCGTAGCGCCTGCTTCATGAAGTTCGAGATCACCCGGCCATCGTTAATCTGCAGTCGCGGGCCATAGGTGTTGAAGATGCGAACCATGCGAGTGTCGACGCGACGATGGCGATGGTAGGCCATAGTGGCGGCTTCGGCGAAGCGCTTGGACTCGTCATACACCGATCGCGGACCGATGGGATTCACGTGTCCCCAGTAGGTCTCTTTCTGCGGATGCTCCAATGGATCGCCATAACACTCAGAGGTAGAGGCCAGAAGAAACTTGGCGCCGTACTTCCTCGCCAGTTCGAGGCAGTTCAAGGAACCGAGCGATCCGACTTGCAAGGTTTCGATGGCATGCTCGAGATAATCCACCGGGCTGGCGGGCGATGCAAAGTGGAAGATATAGTCAACCTTGCCGGGATCGAAAGGCCGGCTTACATCCTGCTCAAGAAATGCGAATCGAGGCTCATTGCGGAGATGGGCGAGATTCTCCATCCGCCCGGTCAGTAGATTGTCGGCGCAGACCACGGAGTGGCCCTCCACCAGCAGGGCATCGCACAAATGCGAACCAAGAAAACCCGCACCGCCGGTCACCAGCACATGCATAGTTGCGATTCCTCGATGAAATACGGGGATTCAGAATCGTTGGCCGCGAATCGCGTCCTAGCGGGCAGCGACGGCTACTCCGTGCTCCCGCAAACGGGCGCGCTGGTCCGCGATGATGCTCTCCAGAGTTTCTTCCAGGGAGAGGCGCGGACGATAGCCGATGAGCCTGGTCAGCTTGCTGACGTCGGGAACCCGCCGCCGCACATCTTCGAAGCCCTCCTCATAGGCCCTTCCGTAGGGGACGAAAACAATCTTCGAATCCGAGCCGGTCATGCGTTTGATGCAGGTCGCCAATTCAATGATGGTGATTTCATGATCGCTGCCCACGTTATAGACTTCGCCGTTGGCATCGGGATGAGCCGCTATGCCGACTAGCGCATCCACCGCATCGTTGACGTGGGTGAAGCAACGGCTCTGAGCGCCATCGCCGAAGACGGTGATGTCCCTGCCGGTCAATGCCTGGACCACTAAGTTGGGAACCACCATGCCATAACGCCCGATCTGTCGCGGGCCTACGGTATTGAACAGGCGCGCAATCACGGTCGGAACTTTCTTCTCTTTCCAGTACGCGATGGCCAGAAATTCGTCGATGGCTTTCGAGCAGGCATAACTCCAGCGGCCCTTGTTGGTCGGACCCATCACCAGATCGTCATCTTCATGAAACGGGACCCGGTCGCCTTTGCCGTATACCTCCGAGGTCGACGTGATGAGCACGCGTTTTCGCTTGCTCTCCGCCAAGCTAAGTACGATTTCGGTGCCCCGGATGTTGGTCTCGATGGTGCGCACGGGGCTGTCCACAATCAAGCGCACCCCGACGGCAGCCGCCAAATGATAAACGACATCGCAGAGGTCCACGAGTTCGGTCATCAACTGTCCGTTCATGACGGTGTCAATGTGGTAGGTAAATTCAGGATGAATCTTGAGATGTTGAATATTGGCGATGGAGCCGGTGGAAAGGTCGTCGACGATGCAGACTTCATCGCCCAAGTTGAGATGTCGCTCGGCAAGATGCGAGCCGATGAAGCCAGCCCCGCCCGTAATGAGCACCTTCATTCCCGTGCCTCCGCACCTCTAGGGTAATGTTCCTGACTTAGCAGCGCAATGTTTGTGATTTGCGTCCTAGCCGCTGCAGCCTCCAGGCCCGTATAATCGCCGGTTTGCAAGGACGTTGCAGGATTCTATGGCCGACCGCAAAACCGATCTGTTAATCATTGGCGCTGGGATTGTTGGACTGGCGACAGCTCTCGAGATCACGCTGCGTTTTCCAGAGATGGCGCTGGTGGTGGTGGAGAAGGAAGACCGCGTGGCCGTTCACCAGACCGGGCACAATAGCGGAGTTATCCACTCCGGCCTTTACTACAAGACCGGTTCGCTGAAGGCGCGTAACTGCGTCGCCGGGGCCGCATCCATGAAGCGCTTCTGCCAGCAGCACGGGGTCCCTTTCGAAGAGTGCGGCAAACTCGTAGTCGCGACCAGCCCCGAGGAAGTTCCGCGGCTCGAGCAACTGCACCAGCGCGGGATTGCCAATGGCGTTCCGGGTTTGCGAATGATGAGCCGCGAGCAGTTTCGCGAAATCGAACCCCATTGCGATGGAATCGGCGGACTGCAGGTGCCAACCACCGGCATCGTGGATTACACGGTGGTCGCGCAAAAATATGCCGAGTTGATCGGGAAAGCCGGAGGTGAGATCGTGTTTCGCGCCAAGGTGCTCGGCCTGCGGCAAGACGGAAACTTCAATATCGTGGAGACCAGCGCTGGCAGTTTCCGGGCACGCTACGCAATCAACTGCGCCGGTCTGTATAGCGATACGATCACCCGCATGGCCGGAGTGCACACCGACCTCGAAATCATCCCGTTCCGCGGAGAGTACTACGAAGTGAAACCCGAGCAGCGCCACTTGGTAAAGGCGCTTATTTACCCCGTTCCCGATCCGCGCTTCCCATTCCTCGGAGTGCACTTCACGCGCCGGGTCAACGGCAGCGTCGAGGCCGGCCCCAATGCTTTGCTGGCCTTCCGCCGCGAGGGGTACACTGGCACGACACCCGATCTCAGCGAGGCCATGGAAATGCTGTCGTTCCCTGGCTTCCGCAAGATGGCGCGCAAGTATTGGCGCATGGGGCTGGCCGAACAATACCGCTCATGGATCAAGGCCGCCTTCGTGAGGTCGTTACAGAAGATGGTACCGGAGCTACAGGAATCCGATTTGGTTCAGGGCGGCTCTGGGGTGCGGGCCCAAGCCGTGGATAGCAGCGGCAACCTGGTGGACGATTTTCGCTTCGTCCACAGCAATAAAATAATCCATGTCTGCAACGTACCGTCACCGGCGGCCACGGCTTCGCTCGAGATCGGCAAAGAGATTGTGGACATGCTGGCGCAGCGATTCGATCTGGCTCCGCGCAGCACACAGCCGGTCACCTCTTAGCATGTTAATCTTGAGCATATGGCGCAATATCTAGTCACCGGCGCGGCCGGATTCATCGGCTCCGCTCTGGTTCGCGCATTGCTCGAACGCGGCGAACGAGTGCGTGGCTTCGACAATTTTGAGACCGGAAAACGCGAGCATATTCGGGAGGTTGCCGGGCAGATTGATTTCCGGGAAGCCGACCTGCTGGACCCCGAGGCCATAGGTTCCGCCTGCCAGGGGGTGGACTACGTGCTACACCAGGCAGCAATTCCCTCGGTGCCGCGATCGGTGGAAGATCCGGCGCGAAGCAACGCGGTTAATGTCGACGGCACCTTGAATGTGCTGATCGCCGCGCGCGACGCCGGAGTGAAGCGCGTGGTTTATGCCGCCTCGTCTTCCGCGTACGGGGACACGCCGACGATGCCCAAGCAGGAAGACATGCCGCCCAATCCGATTTCGCCTTATGCGGTATCCAAGCTGGCGGGCGAGCTTTACATGACTTCGTTTTACCGTGTCTATGGATTACCCACCGTCAACTTGCGCTACTTCAACATCTTTGGACCGCGCCAGGATGCCAATTCGCAATATTCAGCGGTGCTGGCCAAATTCATTACCAGCATGTTGCAAGGCGAGAAACCCACGATTTATGGAGACGGCGAACAGTCGCGCGACTTCACCTATATCGACAATGTGGTTGCGGCGAACCTGCTGGCCGCGACCCAACCCGACACACAGGTGGCCGGCCAGACCTTCAACATCGCTACCGGGCATCGTTGCACTCTGAATGAGACCTTTGCCATCCTGAAGGAATTGACCGAATACTCGGGTGAGGCTGAGTATGCCCCGTCGCGAGCGGGAGATGTCAAACACTCGCTTGCCGACGTCTCGCGCGCCCAAGCCCAACTGGGGTACCGGCCGGTGGTGGACTTCCGAGAAGGATTGCGGCGAACCGTCGCCTGGTATCGCAGCATGGTCGCAGTGACGGCAAAAACCACCAGCGGGTGAACGGTTTGCACGGTGCTAAAAATCGCGTTTTCGCGAAAGGTGTTTTATATCGCGAAAGGCGAAAAGCAGATCCCTCGACTCGTGCCGCGACCGCGCCAAATACGGGCGCGGCCAAGAACACTCGCGGCACTCCCTCGGGATGACAGATTAAGAAATGGAGTTACCCATGTCTTTGTCATCGAAAGCTACAGGTTCCGAATTGCCTGAACTGCTCAAACGCAGGATCGAATCCCGGACCGCCAAAGTTGGCGTGATCGGAATGGGCTACGTCGGCCTGCCTCTGGCGCTGCTATTCAGCGAGCAGAAGTTCCCCGTAACCGGCTTCGATATCGACAAGAAGAAGATCGGCGTGCTGGAGTCCGGCGGGTCCTACATTTACCGGATTGCGCCCACCGAGATCCAGGCGGCGCGTACCCAGGGCTTCACCGCGACCTCGGATTACGCCAACATCGCCCAGATGGACGCCATCATCATCTGCGTTCCCACTCCTCTGAACGAGTACCACGAGCCCGATCTCAGCTACATCACCGCCACCGCCGAATCGATTGCCCCACATCTGCGTGCTGGCCAGTTGGTCGTACTCGAGAGCACTACCTATCCCGGCACGACTGAGGAAATTCTGGTGCCGATTCTCGAGCGCTCTAATAAACGTGGACTACTGGCCGCTCGCGCGGGCACGGAGAACGACAACCGGTTCTACGTGGTTTTTTCTCCCGAACGCGAAGACCCGGGTAACGATACCGTTGCGCGCCGCGACATTCCCAAGGTCATCGGCGGACTCGATCCCCAAGCCGGCGAACTCGGATCGAAGCTTTACGGCAGCATCTTCAACCGCACGGTTCCGGTCTCGACGCCGGCGGCTGCCGAGATGACCAAGTTGCTGGAGAACATCTACCGCTGCGTAAATATCGCGATGGTGAATGAGTTGAAGTTGCTCTGCCTGCGCATGGGCATCGACATCTGGGAGGTGATCGACGCAGCCAAGAGCAAGCCCTTCGGTTTCCAGGCGTTTTATCCCGGCCCCGGACTCGGCGGCCATTGCATTCCCATCGATCCGTTTTATCTGTCGTGGAAGGCGAAGCAGTTCGACTTCCGCACCCG
>DATCCF010000219.1:0-5292 GCA_036511435.1 Terriglobales bacterium
CTTCGCTCATAGACCTGCAGAAGCTTGCAGCGCAAATCATCCGAATATGGTCGTGGCATGGCTGGGCTTGCGGAGATCGCCATCTGCAGCCTACTGCCTCCCCTCACTTTCGGATATAGCTTCTAAGGAACTGCTCTAGAAGAGGACTTCGGGGGAACTTCGCGTCTCGTCGGCCGCGAACCACCAGTGCAATCCAGTTCACGATTTCACATAACTTCAGGTTGCCCGTGATCCAGGCGCAATCCCGAGATTCGTTGTAATCAGCGCCGTGATATTCGGTTCCGATTCGGGAACTTGTGGAGTTACGAGAAGGGGTCGAAGCGGTAAGGAAGATAGACCGGCGCCCAGACATGGGCGCGAATGCGAGATTCCAAGGTTGGCTCGTCAAGCGGGCCCGCAACACCATCCTCGATTGCCTGAAGCGCGACCGCCTGAGCCACGGCGAATGACACCGAGCGAAGTTCCGAAACCGGCGGCAACAATCGTCCCGACTTATTGCGGCGTGCGGGAGAAAGTTCAGCAAGACATTTGGCGGCAGCCATGAACATCGTGTCGGTGACGCGCTGCGCGTCTACCGATAGGATACCCAGACCTATTCCAGGGAAGATGTACGAGTTGTTCGTCTGGTCGATCGGCAATTCGCGACCATTCCAGTTCACCGCAGCGAACGGGCTGCCAGTGCTGATGAGCGCGCGCCCTTCAGTCCACTTCAGCAAGTCCGCCGGGGTAGCCTCCGAACGCGACGTAGGGTTTGACAGCGGGAAAATAACCGGCCTGTCGACTGAGGCAGCCATCGCGCGGATCACCTCCTGCGTGAAGGCACCAGCTTGTCCCGAGACCCCGATGAGCGTCGTTGGCTTGGCGTTCCTTGCTACGTCGAGCAGGCCGATGTGGTCTTTGTGGTCCAGGTTCCATTCGGTGATCGCGGAACGAGGTTGCATAAATGGCTGCTGTGCCGGACGTATTCCCGCCATGCCCTCCACTAGCAAGCCGTCTTTATCGACCGCATAGAAGCGGCGGCGCGCTTCCGCTTCGCTCAGGCCGGCATTCCTCATCGCGGTCAGCAGAAGCGTGGCGATGCCCATACCGGCTGATCCTGCTCCGAAGATCGCGATGCGCTGTTCGGTTAAGGGGGTGCCGGTAACGTTGATCGCGGCGAGCAGGGTCCCCGCGGCCACGGCCGCTGTCCCTTGGATATCGTCGTTGAAGGTGCAGAGCCGGTCGCGGTAGCGTTCAAGCAATCGTCCTGCGTTGATGCCGGCAAAATCCTCCCATTGCAACAGCACATGGGGACAGCGCGCGATCACGGCGCTGACGAAGGCTTCGACGAAATCGTCGTATTCGGTACCGCGTACCCGCTGGTGACGCCACCCGACATAGAGAGGATCTTCGAGGCGCTCCACATTGTCGGTACCGACATCGAGCAACACAGGCAAACACGCCTGTGGGTGAATGCCAGCGCAGGCGGTATAGAGCGCGAGCTTGCCGATGGGGATTCCCATGCCTCCGGCACCCTGGTCGCCGAGCCCGAGAATGCGCTCGCCATCGCTGACCACGATCGCACGGATTGCGTCATAGCGGTGATGCTCGAGGATCTCGCGAATCTTATGCTGGTTGGGGTAACTGAGAAATAGTCCGCGCGGCTTGCGCCAGATCTCGCTGAAACGTTGGCATCCTTCGCCGACCGTCGGCGTGTACACCAGCGGCATCATCTCTTCGATGTTGCGCACCAGCACGGCATAAAACAGGGTTTCGTTCGTGTCCTGCAGGTCCCGCAGATAGGCATACCGCTCGAAATTGGTTTCAAAGTCGCGCAGCGCCTTAAGACGGCGTGCCGCCTGATCTTCAAGATCGCCAATATGTGGTGGGAGCAGTCCGTGCAGGGCGAAGTCGGTGCGCTCGCTTTCAGTGAACGCGGTTCCTTTGTTCAGCATGGGAAAGTTCATTAGGTCAAAGCCGGAGAGCCCGGTCTCCAGAACTCCCTCAGCTGTGATGCGATATTTCATGCCTGTCCACCGGAGGAAATCAACCATTCGCAAGCCTCCCCTGGGGGCGGATAAATGAAGATTTCTTGCGGAGCTACCGCGTGCAACTGGGGCTCAACATGTCTAGTTCGGTCACGTCCAGGCCAAAGTACTGATTGCCCTCCGGCTTCTGACCCGGTTCGCTCTTTCCTTCCGGCGGCGTCGATCCGGTTGACGGGTGCCCGGAAACGCTTACTACATGGTTCACATGCTTTGCGAGATCGACCTGCTTGCTGGTGAGTTCCCACGTCCGCCCATTCTGGTCGGCGACATAATAACCACCCGTCTGGCTGCTCTTCTTCAGGCATCCAGTGACATTCACCTGGAGAGGTGTGGTGACAGTCCTCTGCTGGTTCATCTGACCGCGCTGCGCGTTGCCCTGCCCAAATAGCAGCGGCGAGCAAAGACTCAGAAGCAGGAGCGCGGCCCAACGCGAGGCAATTCCAGTTCGATGTGACATAAGTATGATTCCTTCTACTTATTATGATAGACGCATCGACACGGCCCGTGCGTGAATGCGGGAGAGATTCGAGTTCGTGCCGACCGCGTGCGGTATGCAGCGGCGCGCAGCACTGCAGGGTCGGAGCGCGGTTTCGGGGCGCGCGCGTGAGTTGCTCGTTTTCCTGGCGAGGCCCTGGCGCGTGCAAGAGGCGCTTGAAGTTACCGGCAGGTAGACAGCCTTTCGGATGTAGGCCGCGGGTGAACGTCGGGGTGTTACTCTGTAGTTGGCGGTTGGCTATCGCGTTCCGCTATGCGGGCTGGCAGCCAATCCCGCAACGTGGGGGTCAGATAGAAACGCGGAAACAAGAGATCGTCATCAGGACTGATTACCCCATGCGCGACCGCCATACGCGCAAGTGGCGTCTGCGGGTAGATCCGCAGCCCCACCGTGACCTTGAGCGCATCAAGATTCATTCCATCCGCAAATACCAGACTTTCTTCGACCGAATCTCTGGTTTCGCCGGGCGCGCCGAGCAACAGGAATCCATGGCGCTTTATGCCGGCGTCGCGAAACATCGCGGCAATCATAACTACCTCGGCACAGTCGAAGCGTTTGTTGAGTTGCCGCAGCACTGGGGCTGACCCGCTCTCGAATCCCAGGCTTACTTGGGTGCAGCCTGCTTTGGACATGAGTTCCACAAGTTCGGGATCAACCCACTTCGGATATACGATTGCCCACCAGTCCAGCCCCAGTTCGGTAGCGATGATTTTGCGGCACAGCTCCTTCGCGTACGCTGGCGGCACATTGAAGGTGTTGTCCACGAAATAGAACTCCCGGAACCCGCATTGCCGCACTTCTGTGAGCCAGCGCACGACTGCCGCGGGAGACCGTCGGCGCACCGGTCTGCCTTCGATGATGCTGGTCGAGCAATATATGCAATCCAGCGGACAGCCTCGCCTGCTCTGGACCGGAATCCGCATCGGCGTAGCTCCGGGCTGCAGCCAAAGGCACGGTTCAGGCAACGGCAGCGCATCCAGACCAGCAGCGAATGCTCTTGGGGTTGGCGGCTTTGTCGGTAGATACACCGCAGGTGGTGCCGGCCCTTCTTTGCCTTGCTCGATCCACGACAGCAAGGCAGGAAACGCCGCCTCACCCTCACCCTGAATACCCATGTCAGCGCCGAGGTACGTCAACGCGCTTTCCGGGAAGATGCTGTAGCCCGCCCCACCGAGCACGATAGGAGCTTGGGACGCATTGCGACAGGCCGCCACGACATTCTTGATGCTGGCGAGCAAGAACTGCGGGCTGTTCATGTTCTGGTCGTCTATGTTTCTAACGGAAATCCCGATGACGTTGGGGCGCAGTTGCTGGATTGTTTCCCGAATCCGCCCCTCCCCCTCGGTTTTCGAAGGCAGAGCCAGCAGTTGTACCCCATAGCCAGCCTTCTTCGTCGCCGCCGCAACGCAGGCCGCGCCGAGCGGCAAGGGCGTCATTGCGCCTGCCTCGTCCGCCGCCGAGATGAACAGTACCTGCATAGTTAGTCACATTCCGCGAGCTGCAGATGGGCTAAGGGGAGCAGGCCGGGTTCACAGCTGCTTTACCCAGTCGCCTGTCTTCGACACGCGGCTGAATCGCATCTGCTGAGTGACCAAGATCGCCCGATGCAACTCCTCGTCGGAGACCTGTCCCGCGTCGTTCTTGATTGCCAGGGTGCCGGTTGCGTCGGAAAGGAACTCCACTCCGAAGCCCAGGTGCATTGCCTGGCGTGCAGTCGTGTCGCAGCACATCTGGGTCATGTAGCCGGCAATGACAACCGTCTCCACATCGCGCTCGCGCAGCCACCTCTCCAGTTCCGTGCCGGTAAAACTGCCCGGCAGCGACTTGTGGATGAGTACATCATGCGGTCGCGCCGCCACCTCGACATGCAGTTCCCATTCCTTGCTCCCTTTGCGGAAGACGGCGGTGTTAGGCTGTGGTGACGAGTGCTGAATCGCGACCACCAGCACCCCGTGGTCGCGCGCCGCATCCATGGCGCACAGCACGTTCGCCAGACTCCTTGCGGGATATGTAATGGGCAATTTGCCCGTGAAGTATTCATTCTGGACGTCAATAACCAACAGTGCGCGTTGCGGTTTCTCAGTCACAAAACCCATTGTAGGACAGCACGGTCATTGGAGTGCGTCTACAAATTGGCCGAAGCAGTGCTGTCGATGCACGAACCAATGCCGAATGCTGCCCCTATGGAAGCTGTCAGCTTGGCACGCGGTTCCTCACCGAACCCGCCGCATCCAGTCCATTTCCTCTGCGGTCATCAGACCCTTGTCCCACGCATCAGCGCGGCAGCAAATGTGAGCGTGCTCAGCGGCCAACCCTTTGCCGGGAGGACTTGATACCGGACTCCCGCCCGAATCGCTCTAACTTATAGTTTCGGCGCTGTAGCGGGCGATGAGGCCCGTATGTACGGCATATCGATACACACGGGTAAAGAACCAGCAGGCAAGCAGAATGTATAGCATGGCAAGACACGCCCCCCAAAGCAGCCCATGTGGTGCAGTCGGGCCGCCGGAGACAATTGCCCGCATGCCCTCGAACACGTACGATGGCGGTAAGACGCGCGAGATGTATCGCATCCATCGCGGCAGCGTCGATAGCGGGTAAAACACCCCTACGAATGGCGAGATGATGGCGGGAATAGGCCAGACAAACCACTCCGCCGGCGGTCCGAGGCGGAGCACCAGGCCACTGCCAAGTATGCCGAGCGCGATGCCACACATAAATAGCACAAGAAAGAACGGCACGAGCATCAACCCGTAAACGAAGAAGGAA
>DATCCF010000220.1:0-7598 GCA_036511435.1 Terriglobales bacterium
AGCAGTTGCAGGTTGGGCAGCTTCACGTTACCGCGCTGCCGGGGAAGACTGGAGGCAATATGCTGGTACTGCGCTTCGGTGATCTCCATGCATCGCAGCATATCACAGAATTACGAATTAGTGTTAACAGGCCCTAGTCCAAACTCGCAATTCTGAAAATTTGTGATGGCGCGTCCTCGGGCGCGCACATGCATGCATTTGCCATTGCTTCCGGCGTGCTGCCCGCATTTTGTTGCGCGGGCTAGGCACGATCACGGAGCCAGCGAGATTGGAGCAGAGATGATTTCGAAACAGCAAAAAAACGAGATAGCTTTCCAGTACAAGTTAGTCAGCGCAGTTGTGGTAGCGATGTTCTGTTTGGCGATCTGCGTGATCAGCGTAAGCGCGCAAACCTCGGGAAACTCATCGCTGAGCGGTGTGGTTTCCGATCCGTCCGGCGCAGTAGTGCCGGGAGCGACGGTAGAGATTCATAATCCCGTTAGCGAATTCAGCCGGTCAACCACCACCGACAGTGCAGGGCGATTCAGCTTCACGAACATTCCCTTCAATCCTTACCACCTCAGTGTCAATGTGACCGGGTTTGCTGCTTACGCGCAGGACGTTGATGTACGCTCCGCCGTGCCGCTTGCCCTCAAAATCACTCTGCAGATAGCTGGCTCCTCCGAAAACGTCATGGTCCAGGGCGAGGCCGGCGATCTTTTGGAAAATGATCCGACGTTTCATACTGACGTGGACCGCAGCCTGTTCTCCAAACTTCCGCTGGAGAGCACTTCCTCGGAGCTGAGTTCGCTGGTCACACTGGCTTCGCCGGGGGTCGCCGCCGATTCCAACGGCCTCTTTCACGGAATGGGCGATCACGCGTCGAACTCATTCTCTTTGGATGGCCAGCCAATTACCGATCAGCAGAGCAAGGTATTTTCCAACCAGATTCCGCTCGATGCCGTGCAGTCGATGACGGTCATCTCGGGCGCTCCCCCCGCTGAGTTCGGCGACAAAACGAGTCTGGTCATTGACGTGACCACGCGTTCCGGCCTGGGTTCGACTACGCCGCACGGCGACATCACCGCCAGTTACGGTACCTTCGGCAGCTCGAACGTGGATTTCAACTTCTCCTACGGCGGCAAGAACTGGGGAAACTTCATCGCCGCCAACGGGCTCAACACTGGCCGCTTCCTCGATCCGCCGGAGTTTGTGGTTTTCCACGCGCACGGGAACGAAGAGAACGTGTTCGACCGTTTCGACTACCAGTTTTCGCCGGCGGACATCCTGCACCTCAATTTCGGCTTCACGCGCTCCTGGTTCCAGAACCCGAACTCGTATGACAACTTTAACCTTGGCGTGCTGGGTCCGGACGGGAGTCCCGTCGGCCCAACCGATCAGCGCTCCAAGATCTCGACGTACAACATCGCGCCCACCTGGTCACACACCATAAGTCCGAATGCCGTCCTGAACGTTACGGGCTACGTGCGGCGCGACCAGTACAACTATTATCCGAGTGCTAACCCATTCGCGGACTTCGGTCCTATCCAGTCGGAAACCGTAGCGCAGAACCGGACGCTTATCAATGCCGGTGCGATCGCGAATATTGCCTATACCAAAGGCATTCACAACGTGAAGGCCGGGGTTATGTATGAGCAGACCTTCCTCAACGAAAACGACACTCTCGGGATCGTGAATCCGACCCTGAATTCGCCTTGCGTGGATGCGAATGGCACCCCCGTCTCCGGCTTCACCGATCCGTCACAGTGCGCTGCTGCCGGACTTCAGCCCAACAGGGGTTACACGCCGCTGTTGAGCTGCTATGACCTGACCCGTCCGATTCCGTCACCGTCGTCCGGCTGCCAGAGTCCGCACAGCACCTTGTACTCGTTCCTTGGCCATACTGACGTAAAAGAGCTCGCGATGTATGTGCAGGACAACATCACCAAGCGCAACTGGACGTTCAATCTGGGAATCCGCGGTGACTTCTACAACGGATTGACTGTCGCCCGACAGGCGGAGCCGCGTCTCGGGATCTCTTACAACGTCCAGAAGACGAACACGATTCTGCGGGCTTCTTATGCGCGCACGCTGGAGACCCCGTTCAATGAGAACCTGGTGCTTTCCAGCACGGGGTGCAATTCGCCAGTCATCGCGGCGATTGTGCCTTGCGTGCCAGCGCCGCTGACACCTGGATTTCGCAATGAGTTCCACGCTGGTTTGCAGCAGGCATTTGGGCGATTCCTTGTGATCGACGGCGAATATATCTGGAAATACACTCACACTGGGTACGATTTCAGCATCTTCGGCAACACTCCGATTTTCTTTCCGATCGGGTGGCATAACTCGAAGATTCCTGGATGGGCGCTTCGCGCCAGCGTGCCGGTGCTTCAGTGCGCTGGTGGTAATGTCCAGCGTGGCTGCGCGCTTCTTTCCGCCGCAAACCAGCGGACTAGGTGTGACCGTGGGCCAGAGCGGAACTCCCTTCCGCATTGACCACGACGAAGTCTTCAACCAGACCACGCACTTGCAATACCAGACTCCGTGGAAGCGCGGGCCGTGGATCGGTTTCAATTGGCGCTATGACAGTGGACTGGTGGCAGGCTCGGTGCCTTGCTACGGAATCGGCCCTTCTAACAACTGCCCGACGTCGACCACGCTCAATGGTCAACCTGCGATTGACCTGAGCGGCCTGACTGCCGATCAAGAGTTTCAGGCCGGACTGTTTTGTGGGAGTGTGAAGTCCAGTCCGTTTGCGTCGCTGCCTTCACCCTGCCTGGCATCACAGTTTGGATCGAACCTGGTGCAGGTGCCTGCGCCGGGAACCCAGAATGACGACCACCATCCGGCGCGCATCGCGTCACGAAGCCTCTTTGACCTTGCTGTCGGCGACGACAACCTCTTCAAGGGCGACAGGTACAAGTGGAGTCTGCAGTTGACGGCGATCAACTTGACGAACAAGTATGCCCTGTACAACTTTCTGTCGACGTTTAGCGGCACGCACTACGTGACGCCGAGGGCGCTGACAGCGCAGATTGGCTTTCATTTCTAGGCGATTTTCCTGTGGTGCGGGTTCAGGGAGAGCGGCTTGCACAGGCCTCGATTCAAACTCGCAGCGTGGAGGGCGTCGTTGGATTTGATTGTAGGAGTGACTGATGGCTATTGCAAATCGCAAGCAGAGCAGCTTCAAGGTCGGGTAAAGACTGGCTTGATCGGTCTTCTCGACTTCGGTTGCAGCGATGTCCACGCGTTCCATTGCCGCGTCGGGATTTACGCTTGTGTCTTACGTTTTGAGCCTCTTGCCCTCCAAACATTTATGATCCCGGCCGGTTGGTCGGCAATCCGGAATTGACAGCGTGGACAAGCTCAGTTGTTGGAAAATCGCCTTCGCATGAGCGGGGGAAATGGCGCTACCCTGCGAGAACTCTCAGCAGCCGTCTACTTCCCGAGTCAAGGGCAAAGCGCAAGCTAACCGTCATTAGCGTAATCAGCCATACGGAAACGAGAGCTTGCATTACCGCGATAGGTCACAGGTGCTCTTGCTGCTAGAGAACCTAACCCCGCACCAGGTGGTCGGATGTCCGCCGCGTCCACAGTCCGCGCCTGTTTTCAATTACTTCCGGCCCTCTGGACAGAAGCTGCATGGTTCTGTGGTCAAATTTGTAACTGGGAATTCCTCAAGGGACCAACAGCGTTCAATAACCCACAAAATGCAACCTGCTGATTCCACGGGAGATAATCTGTATACTAAAACGATAACTCACCTAATCCCGAACCAGATTCCATTCATTGTTGAAAGTTATTGATACTTGAGGTTTCTAACTGATTGATATGGAACCTGTTGCGCGTCGGTAGTTGAAATCTGTTGAAGTTTAAGGTTCTTGGAGGCTTTGACAGTTACAATTTCGACTACAGTCGCGTAATTTACCTTCGTCAAAATAGCCGTCCAATGCCTGGCGGAATTATTGCGCGCCAATGGGAGATTTTCTGATTGTTTGTCAGCTCGTCTTTGGCCTTTAAAGACATCTTTTCTCAATAACGCTATATCGCTTTAAGAGTGAGGAGCAGGACCGAGCGGCCCTTTACGACGCCTTTGTGACTCGAGAACAGGCATCCTGGCTGATACTCGACTGCTCGACAAACACAACGGCCCGCAGTTGGCTCAGGGGAGGCTCTGCGGGCTGTGTGTCTATATACACTCTCCTGTGATGCAGGTCACAGACCGCGACCAATAGACTTACTAAACTCCCTGGTATTAATATCCGATACCCCGTGGGGATCACAGATTTTCCCGGCACACCTCCTAATGATCTCCACGGGATGCAATTCTTACCGATGCACCGCTGCCCATGTTCATTGAGGCATCCGCCATCTCCACGCTAAAGCACCACTACCGGCTTTCTGCTTAGGCTCAGGAAGGGGCCTTATCCATGAAACTGCGTATCGCTTCGCTGTCGCTGCTCACAATTCTTTGTCTTGCGTTTGAGCGCTCCCGCCTTCGCGCAGATCATCTACAACGACGGTTTAACAAATGGCACAGATGCGGTTGTTGGCGGAGAGCCATCTGACGCGGCAGCTCTTTGGGAGCATGGTGGGACGGATTGCGGCGCTGCATTTGCCAGTGGGGTAGCCGAAAAGCTTGGAAAACAAATCCGGCAGAAAGGAGGCAAGAGACGGAACGGTGTCTGAGGTGTCGGCTGTGCGAGCGGCAAATCCGGGTTTGGAAGTGATTTCCCGCCAAGATGAACAATATTGAACAGACATGCCGCCGCCCAAGATGGTTTGATCAGCTCTTCCGGCTTCAACAACAGAAACTCAAAGTATCGTGTGGGGCTGTTGGAAGCCAAAACGGAAATTCCGGCCAAAACGGAAATTCCGGCCAAAACGGAAATTCCCAATCAACTGAGCGAAAGGGTTGTGTGATGAAAAGACGAACCGGATTTACAACGCTCTTTTTAGGAATTACGGCTCTGGCGATTGTCGCTAGCATGGGTACCACGGCGAACGCCCAGATTCTGACACTCACACCAGCTGGAATTAGCTTGGGGTTCACCCTCTCTACCTTTGCGACCCTTGACCCCGGCAACACTGGTTGCTGTGACGGTCCGTTCGGCGTAGCTCTAGCCGCTCCCGATCGCGTCCTTGTCTACAATGCCGGTAACGGCACACGATACGTGTTCCACGATGTTGACGGTCAGACCAGGGGGAGCGCCATTACCTCGACTACGCTGAACCAAACAGGAGCGTTAGCCTACGCTACCGCTGGCGGTTTAGCGTACGGTGGCACTTCCCAGTTTGGCCAGTTCGCTCAATACGACACTAGCGGAAATGTCATCAAGATCCTGACGGGCGTTCCCCAAATGACATTACGCGGCATGTGGGGCAATCCCGTGGACGGGCATATCCTGGCAACAACCTTCCAGGAAACGATCATCGACATTAATCCAAGCGGGACCGGCTCCTCCAGGACAGTGACAAGCGGGTCATCCTTCGCCTGGGACGGACTCACCGTGTCGCCAGACGGCAAGACTGTCTACGGCGTGAGTAGTGGTTCTATCCTCGGCTATAACATCGCTACTGGAAATCAGGTTTTCAACTCCGGCTTACTGGCGGGCGGCCCAGACGGTATGGGCGTGATTAGCAGCAACAACCAACTCAACGGAGACCTGATCGTCAATTTCAACGGCAACGGTGTCAATACCGGGTTCGTAGGTCTACTGAATCCCAATACCCTTCAGCTGACTGTCATCGCTTCCGGTGGCACGCGCGGAGATTATGCTTCGCCGGATCCCACGAACGGAACGCTCTTCCTGGACTACTCCGATAAGGTATACCGCCTCTCCTGCGGTCCAAACTGCAGCCTTGGTGGCGTCCCCAACGGTTACGTTGAGATTTGTAAAGCGTCGTGCCCCCTTCACCCGGTCACGGGACTATTCACTTTCACTGCAATAAATGGCGGTTTCAATAGCGGCCCGCTAACGGTTCCGGTTGGCGCATGCACAGCACCTATCCAGGTTCCCTCCGGTACGGTCACGATTAACGAAGCGGTGAGACTAGGCTACGAAGTCACGAATATCGGCGCATACGGGTACAACGTGTTCGGGCAAAGGGAAAATCGCCTGCTATCCTCCAACCTACCGTTTCAAACCGCCAACGTAAGAGTCGTGGCGGGCGACGTCTCCACCGAAACCGTCGCGACCTTTACAAATTGTGCATCTGGGCCCGGTGAGTTGAAGATCTGTAAGGTCGCTGGTTCGGGCGTCACAGTAGGTACGTACTTTACCTTTACGGTGACGACTGGTATCGGCTTCCCGCAGACGTATGTCGTCCCAGCAGGTCCCGCGCCGGGCGGCTACTGCGTAGTAGCCGGCTCGTACCCGGTTGGAACCCGCTTGCTCGTTCGGGAAACTGTTCCACCTGGCGTTTTCGTGTCGAACATCGCGGTTGCTCCGCCGGATCGGGGAGGCACCCAAACCTCCAACAGCGTCATTGTTGCGATCAATAGTGGCACCACCGAAGCGACGTTTACGGACACCTCGTCCCGGGCATGCTCCGGTGCTAATCTCCTCACAAACGGAGACTTCGAGACCGGCGATTTCTTCGGCTGGACTGAAGCCGGCAATTTTACGGGCACCGCCGTGGTCTCTGGTTCGTTTTACGTTTATCCGGGCGCCGAGAGTGGCATGTATTACGCGGTGCTGGGCCCGGTGGGCAGCGATGGAACCCTTAGCCAGAGAGTTGCAACAACTGCGGGTCGTCCCTACACCATCTGTTTCTGGCTGAACGCGGTTGGGGACCATCCGAGCGACTTTAGCGCATTTTGGGATGGCACTGCGCTGCTCAGCCTCACCGACCCCAATACGGGAGGCGGACTCAGCCATTGGAAGCAATATATTTTGTACCCCGTGACCGGAACGGGCAGTGACACCCTCACGTTCAGTTTCCGGGACGATCCAGGCTATATCGCGCTGGACAACGTTTCGGTTCAATGATTCGGGGGTGGTCCACCCCAATTGGTCCCGGGTGCCCCACCCAAGCTTCCTTTGCTTGGGTGGGGATTTCCTTCGTCGGGTACGTTGGTCAGTCGGAGTAGATACCTGCTGACTGTCTGTATGAGATTGAACACATTAACTAAAAGCCCGCAGGAACCGTCGGAGCTTGGCTGGATGTTTTCATCCCCCTTGCCTTCCCCCATAACGGTCACTGCGGACTTGAAAGCCAGTGTCTACAGAACCGCTGACCACTGTCAGTGACAGCGCTTACGTTGCCAAGCTTGATTCGAACGGAAACATCCAGTGGCAGAACTCGTACCGCGGACTTGACGTCGCACAAGCAAAAGACATTTGGCAGACGACCGATGGAGGATACGTGATAGCAGGCTACACTGCCCCGTCGCAATTCGGCACCCAGCAAGTTTGGATTGCAAAGCTAGACTTCTCTGGGAACGTGCAGTGGCAGAAATCTCTTAGTGATTCGAACAACGCGTGCTACGGTGCCTATGGAGATTCTGTCAAGGGCGGAGTAAAACCAGACCACAGGGGCGGAGTAAAAGTAGACCAGAGGAGAGGGTAGGAGATCGGGGATTGTCGGGGAGGAGGGCGTCTGGAGCGGAGGCCTGC
>DATCCF010000221.1:0-19664 GCA_036511435.1 Terriglobales bacterium
CCGTAATCCGTCCGTAAGGAATTTGCCGAGTTGGGCGAGAGGGCGGATTGACAAGGCGGAGACGGGGAAAAGAACAGGGCGGAACTTCACCTGTTAGGTGTTACATTGCACTCACGATGAAAGAGAAAGCGAAACGTAGTCCCGCCGAAGGTGAGTTCCTGTTCGAGATCGATCCCCAGCCGCTGGAAGAATGCGTGACGGCCCTGGGCGGGGTGCCGCTGTTGGTGCGGGCCATACGCTCGCTGGACGTGCCGGGCAGCGTGCAGCGCCACCTGCGGGTGAAGCAGCGGGAGCGGGGATTCGACGAGGCCACCTACATCGAGAGTTTCCTGGTGTTGAACGCGGTGGGCGGCGATTGTGTGGAGGACTTCGAGCCGTTACGGGAAGACGCGGGTTTGGCCGCCATGCTGGGGCACCCAGTGCCCAGCGCCGAGGCGGCGCGCAGGTTCCTCTACCAGTTTCATGACGAAGCGAAGATCGAGCAGGCGCAGCGGGAACTCCCGAGCGGGCGGGTGAGTTACATCCCGAGAGAGAGCGCGCCGCTGCGCGGTTTGGCGCAGGTAAACGAAGACGTGATGCAGGAGTTGGGGCGGCGTTGCCCGGAGCAAAAGATTGCCACCCTCGATCTGGACGCCACCCTCATCGAGAGTTGGAAGCGGGAAGCCAAAATGACTTATGCAGGCACGACCGGCTATCAGCCGCTGCTGGCGCTGTGGGCGGAGCTGAATGTGGTGGTGGCCGACGAGTTCCGTGACGGCAACGTGCCGGCGCAGCAGGCGTTGCTGCCGGTAGCCCAGCGGGCGTTCGCGGCCCTGCCGCCAAGGGTGGAAGAACGCTATTTTCGCGGGGATTCGGCTTGCGACGAAGACAGCTTGTTGAGCTGGCTGCGCGATGAAAAGCGGGCCGATGGACCGCCCGGGCGGATCGGCTTCGCGGTCAGCGCGCGCATGCATCCGGCCTTGCACCGGGAGATCGCGGCCACGGCGGAAGCGCAATGGCAGCCGTACAGCGAAGACAGCGCGGCCATCAAGGAGTGCGCCGAAGTCGATTACGTTCCCGAGGAGAGCGCGGAGAATCGGTATCGGGAACCCTTGCGCTATGTAGCCATCCGCATTCGCAAGAAGCAAGGGATGTTGTTTGCCGACGGCAGCGCGGTGAAGTACTTCGCCGTGATTGGCAATCTGTGGGACTGGACGCCGAAGAAGCTGCTGCAATGGCATCGCGAGAAGGCGGGTTTGATCGAGGCGGTGCATGACGTGATCAAAAACGAGTTGGCGGGCGGGGTGATGCCGTGCGGGCGCTTCGGGGCCAACGCGGCCTGGCTGCGACTGGCGGTGCAGACCTACAACGTGCTGACGGCGTTGAAGCGGCGGGCGCTGCCCCCCGAACTGATCGGCGCCCGACCCAAGCGTTTGCGGTTTCTGATCTTCTGCATCCCGGGCAAGCTGGTGCATCATGCACGGCGAACCCTGCTGCGGCTGGCGCGGAGTTGGCAGCGCTTTTCCAACTGGCACTATGCCCTGCGCTGGCTGCCCTTGCCGGCGTACGGCTGACGCAAGCGAGATCGAGCCAACCGAAGCAAACCCAGCAGCCCGGAGCGAGGGCGGGAAGCAGCCTGCCGAAAAATACTTTGCCGAGGACTGGCGCCAGCCTGTGAGTCGGCTTGCCGATGCCATGAGCTGTAGCGCGTCTCCCCCCGCCCATGCTTGATCGCTGCACGACCACCCGATCTCGCCTTCAACTTCTTACGGACGGATTACGGGCGGGCTGGGGTTATCGGCTGTAGATTTTTTCCTGCTAAACTGAAGCAGCACTTCTCCAGCTAGGTACCTTGCTAAGAAATGAGCACTCCGATTTATAAACGCATACTCCTGAAAATCTCCGGTGAAGCGCTGGCTGCCGGCCAAGGCTTTGGTGTAGACAACACGCGCGTCCACGAGATCGCGGCCGAAATCGGCGAAGTACATCGCCTGGGAATCGAGATCGCAATCGTGGTCGGCGGCGGCAATTTCTTCCGCGGCGTGGCCGAGCAAGCCAAGCTCATGGACCGGGTCTCCGCCGATCACATGGGCATGCTGGCTACCGTCATCAATGCCCTCGCCCTGCAAGACGCGCTGGAGAAGCAGAACGTTTTCACCCGCGTGATGACCGCCATCGAGATGAACCAGGTGGCCGAGCCTTTCATCCGGCGCCGCGCCATCCGTCACCTGGAGAAAGGCCGCGTCGTGGTGTTCGCCGGCGGCACCGGCAACCCCTACTTTTCGACTGATACCGCCGCCTCTCTGCGCGCCATGGAGATCAAGGCCGACGCCATCCTGAAGGCCACCAAGGTCAACGGTATCTACACCGACGATCCGGTGCTGGTGAAGGACGCCACCATGTTCGACGAGATCAGCTACATGGACGTGCTGCGACTGGGGCTGCGCGTGATGGATGCCACCGCGATCGCCCTCTGCCGCGAGAACAACCTGCCCATCGTCATCTTCAATCTGAACCAGCGGGGCAACATTCAGCGAGTGGTGATGGGAGAGCGCGTCGGCTCGCTGGTCAATCAGGGATGACGCCGTTCGGCGCGACACTGCATCCAATTGTTCCCCAGTAACAGGTCCCAGAGCAGGTCACTGGGTCTTGTGATTCAGCTCACAGACCGGAGCGGGACATGCCAGGAGAATGAACGGACACCGTTTGCCGCGAACCTCATTGCTGCTGTCTGCTGGTAACCGAACGCTGGACGCGGTATTCCCCTCCCGGCACGAGCACCCGGCTCGTGCGATGACCACGTTTTTAAAGAGGAGCAAGGGCCTATGTCTGATGACGCTCGGACACCGCATAAACGCAGAGGCTTCCGCCTTACGGTTGACGGATGGGCGGTAGCTGTCGCCCTGGCGCTCGCACTGCTGGTCCGCCTGGGAATAATTCACCGGGTGCCCTGGTAACGGCGGGTTCGCTTTTAGAGGACCAAGCAAGTGGCACAAGGATCGTTAGCCTTACCGCAAGTTCGAACATTGGGTGCCGGGCCGCAGTTGTTTCGGCTGATTCCGGGAATCCTACTGCTAGTAGCCATCGGCTGGCTCGGCAAGTTCGCCGAGCAATTGCTGGCAACGTATGCCAAGGTTCATCATCTTCACCTTCCCAACATCGAGTATGTGCTGTGGGCAATCGTCTTCGGAATGGTTGTCTCCAACACCGTGGGCATCCCGACCGTCTTTCAGCCAGGAGTCTCGACCTATGAGTTTTGGCTCAAAACTGGGATCGTCCTGCTAGGGTCTCGCTTTTTGCTGGGAGATGTCCTCAGGCTCGGCGGCATCAGCCTGGCTCTCGTCCTTCTGGAACTGGCGATGGCATTCTCTTTCATGACCATGTTGGGCAGATGGTTCCACCTGAAGCCAAAGTTGACCAGCCTTCTGGCTGTGGGGTCGGCGGTTTGTGGGGTCTCAGCCATCATCGCAACCAAGGGAGCAATTGACGCTGACGACGAAGATTCGTCCTACGCTATCGCCGCTATCCTCGCGCTGGGAGCCATTGCCTTATTCACGTTTCCAATGATCGGGCACTGGCTGCACCTTGGCGACCGCGCCTACGGCATGTGGGCCGGTTTGGCGGTGGACAACACGGCTGAGGCGACCGCTGCTGGCGCCTTGTATTCGGATGCCGCAGGCAAGATTGCGGTGCTGGCGAAGACGACCCGAAATGCGATGATCGGATTCGTGGTGCTCGGTTATGCGCTCTATTGGGCCAGCCAAGGACAGGCGCAGCAGGTCGAAGGCAAGGCTTCGTTCTTATGGAACAAGTTCCCCAAGTTCGTGCTTGGGTTCCTGCTGATCTCCATGCTCGCCACCGCGGGCGTGTTCAACAAGCAGCAGATCGGCAGCCTGGCGAACCTGTCACGATGGGCGTTTCTGCTGACATTCGCGGGCGTTGGGTTGCGGACGAACCTCCGGGAGCTGAAGTTGCAAGGGCTTCGCCCGTTCGCCGTGGGGGCAATCGGAGAAGCTGGCATCGCTGCTGTAACGCTGGGAATGGTGTTGGTTGCGGCAAAGCTTTTCCATCTTTAGGGACTGGTTCAGTGAACCACTACGCCATCTGTAAGCCGGCGCGTCAATCGCCGGCTCATCCATATATAATCAGGAGTTTCTGACTTCATTCTGAGGCTAACGAACATGGCTCAAGTTTCGATGGCGGCAATTCCCGCGTTGAAGGACAGCTTTGCTCAACTCAAGACCCGCATGGACAAGGCGGTAGAAGACTTCCGTAAGGAGATGGCTTCAACCCGCACCGGCCGCGCCTCGGTCCACATGCTGGATGGCGTAACCGTGGATGCCTACGGATCGCAGATGCCGCTCAACCAGCTCGCCAATGTCAGCGCGCCGGAGCCGCAGCTCATCACCGTGCAATCCTGGGACGTCAGCTTGATCGGCGCCATCGAGAAGGCCATTCGCAGTGCCGACCTGGGATTGAACCCGATGAATGACGGCAAGCTGATCCGGGTGCCAGTACCGGCGCTCACCGAAGATCGCCGCAAAGAGATGGTGAAGCACCTGCATAAAGTACTGGAGGAGCATCGCACCGCCGTCCGCAACATCCGCCGCGATGGCAACGATCTGATCAAAAAGGCGATGAAGGAAAAGAAGATTACCGAGGACGAGGAGCGCGGCGCGTTGGAACAGATGCAAAAGCTGACCGACGACGAAATCAAGAAGATGGAAGAACTGTCCCAGGGCAAAGAGAAGGAAGTGATGTCGATCTAGCCGGCGTGGCCGGGGGCGATACTTCGATGCTGCTCGACCTTGGCGATCTCCGCGTTCGTCTCTGGCGCAAGGACGATCTCGACGCGCTGCTGCGCTACGCCAACAATCCGAAGATCGCATCCAATCTCCGCGATCAGTTCCCGCATCCCTATACACGGCGCGATGCCAACGACTACTTGAACTTCGTGCGGACCATGGACATCCCAACCTCGTTGGCGGTGGAGTACGGCGGCGAGGCTGTCGGCGGCATTGGATTCAAACTGGGCACGGACATTGCCCGGCTTACCGCGGAGATGGGCTACTGGCTGGGTGAGCCATTCTGGCGACGGGGTCTAATGACCCGCGCGGTACGAGCTGCCTCCGAGTGGGCCTTGGACGAATACAAACTGACGCGAATCTTTGCCATGGTGTTCTCCCACAATGTGGGATCGATACGCGTTCTGGAAAAAGCCGGCTTCGAACGCGAAGGAATCATGCGGCGTAGCGCCAACAAGAACGGTGTCATTCTGGACCAGGTTCTGTATGCAAAGGTGCGGTAAGGCAGTTTCAAGGTTCCAGTTTCGAGTTTCAAGTTTCAAGACAAAGCGGCACGGAACAAAAAGCCGGATACCGGTCGTGCGGCGGGGTCTTTGCGCAAAAAGCTGAAATCGTAATCTCGAAACTTGAAACTCGAAACTTCTTCTTACTTCCTTCCCGCCGCTTCAACCGACGTGGTCGGATCGGCGCCCTCCCACGTCTGGTCCGATGTAGGTCCATAAACCGAAGGCACGGGTTTGTTCAGGAGGCGCAGATAGACCGTGAGTTGCGTGCGGTGATGGGCGCTGTGCAGTACGCGGCGCCAGAATACCCAGATGCGCTGGCGAGTGAGTCCGAAGAAGGGCACGTCTTGCATCCACCAGTCGGCGGTCTGGGCGGCGAAGAACGCGAGTCGCGGCCGCGCCAGTTGCTCCTTGCGCTGCATGTATAAGCTCAGCTCTTGTGTCTTCGGCAGCACATCGGCGGCGGGCGGTTCGGGCGTGCCAACAAATTCGCCGAAAAACCTGCGCTCGGAGAGCAGTTCGTGGTTCAGGATGTCGGCCACGGTTGACGACTTTGGATGGGGCCGGAATCCCATGTCTTCCTGCGAGAAGCTACGCCATACGGAGATGACCTTGTCGGTCTCGCTGGCGTAGGTGTCCAGCAGATGCTGGAAGAGCGGCTCGCTGGCGCGGGGAATATCCTGCGAAGGAATGGCAACGAAGTCGTAGTGCATGATAGGGTCTCTCTAGCCGGCGCGATTACCGCCAACACGACGAAGGGCGCGACTGGCGCGCCCTGGGCAGCAAACCGAACTGACGTCTTAATTCTCCTTGCACTTTTTCTTCTGCACGTACTGCTGCAGCTTGCCTTTTTTCTCCAGCGCGATCAGATTATCGAGCAAAGGATACTTCGCCGTGGGATCGAAGCGCTGGATGGCTCGGTAGGCCCGCAAGGTGCCCGCCAGACCGGCCGCCTGGATGGTCGCCGCATTCTTTTCCTCGGGATGCTGCAACAGGAACGCCGCCTGCGAATAAACCACCTGCATGCGCAACTGGTTGGAGTAGGTATTGTTCACCTTGTCGAGCGACTCCAATTCCTTGCAGCAGGCGCTGACCGTGAAATCCGGGACCTCCACGATCCACTCGGTCAGCCACATTCTTTTTTCCAGGCTATCTTTGGCGAGCGGATTCTCTTCCAGACTGCGCACGTACTCAACCGCGCGCGCCCGTTCTTCTGGCGTGGAAGGGCCGCGCATCTTGGCCGCGCATGGAAGCGATGCCGCGCTGGTGAGGACGATCAGGACTGCCAAAAGTTTGCGTACCATAATGCCTGCTCCCCTTGAAGTGCTCGGGTGGGCCAGATGGGTGTTGGAATCATACTCCGGTTGGGGGTGGCTAACGCAAGCGGGAACTGAATTCGTCAACCAACTCTGCTGCAACTCGTCCCGTTCAACCAGCGGTTTGTCCCAATTGGGCTTGGGGATGACCGCCATAAACCCGTGGAGTGTACTTTTGGGTGGAAGCCCCCGCATTTATGCGGGGGGAGGAGCGCTTCAGCGCTCCGGGAAAAGTTCGGCTTTGATCACGCGCTTTAGCGCGAGGCATCGAGAAATCCCGGGGCTAAAGCCCATTTCAAAATCGACTCCTTTTTTGCTGGACTAAAGTCCAGCTCCCCCTGTTAAAGCAGGGGGCTTCCACCAAAAGCCTCCCACAGAGTTTTTCAGCTAGCAAATTCCACTGGCAAATACCAACTTACTTCTCACACCCGCTCTAATGGCCATGCCGGCATTCGTGACATAATCTCTCAATCGGTTTTTTGCCATGAAACAAGTGGTCCACGCCGCGTGTCCGCACGATTGTCCTGACGCTTGCGCCGTGCTCATCACGGTGGAGGACGGACGCGCCACCAAGATCCAGGGCGATCCCGAGCATCCCATTACCCGCGGTTTCCTCTGTGCGAAAGTTGCAAAATACCTTGACCGTGTGTATTCGCCCGACCGAGTTCTCTATCCCATGCGGAGGACGGCGCCGAAGGGCACTCACGGTGACGGCGCTTTCCGGCGCGTCGGCTGGGACGAAGCCTTCGACCAGATCGTCACGCGTCTGGGCCGCATCAGCGCGGAATTCGGTCCCGAGGCGATCCTGCCGTATTCCTATGGCGGCAATATCGCAGTTCTCAACGGCGCGTCGATGGATATGCGCTTCTTTCATCGCCTGGGAGCGTCGCAGCTTCACCGCAGTATTTGCTCGCAGGCCGGTGGCGACGCCATTATCTCGATCTACGGCCGCAAGATTGGGACGGAGCCTGAACAATTCCGCCACTCCAAGTACATCGTCGCCTGGGCCGCGAACATTCACGGCAACAACGTTCATCTCTGGCCGTTCATCGAAGAGGCGCGGCGCGATGGCGCCAAGCTGGTGGTGATCGATCCCTACCGCACGCGCACCGCTTGCCTTGCCGATTGGCACATCCCCATCAATCCCGGTACCGACGTTGCCCTCGCCCTGGGCCTGATGCACGTCATCGTTCGCGATGGCTTGCAGGATCGCGATTACGTCGCGCGTTACGCCGAGGGCTTCGACGAGTTAGAGAAGCGGCTCCCAGAGTACACACCCGAGCGGGTCGCACAATGGACCGGCGTTTCCCGCGAGGACATTGAGCGCTTGGCGCGCGAGTACGCCACCACGCGCCCGGCGTCGATCCGTCTGAACTACGGTATTCAGCGTTCGCAGAATGGAGGCGCTGCGGTCCGTGCGGTGTGCATGTTGCCGGTGATCACGGGATCGTGGAAGGAAGTCGGCGGCGGCCTGCAACTGTCCACCAGCGGCGGCTTTCAGCTCGACCGCGCCGCCATGGAGCGGCATGACCTGATGCTCAAGAGTCCGCTGGGACGTCCAGCTCGCACGGTCAACATGGTGCAACTCGGCAAGGCATTGACCGAGCTCGACAGTCCTCCAATCAAAGCCTTGGTGGTTTACAACTCGAACCCAGGCGCAGTTTGCCCCGATCAGAACCTGGTCAGGCGCGGGCTGAAGTGCGAGGATCTGTTTACCGTGGTCCACGAGCAGTTCCTCACCGACACGACCGACTTTGCCGATCTGGTTCTGCCGGCCACGACTTTCTTCGAGCACAAAGATCTCGTCCAGGCTTATGGCCACTATTATTTGCAAGTCTCACAACCGGCGATTGAGCCGCTGGGCGAGTGCAAATCCAACGTGGAGCTCTTCCGCGAACTTGCTCTGCGCATGGGATTCGAGGACCAGTGTTTCCGCGACCCAGTTGACACGATGATCGACGCGGCTTTGCAGTCGGGCGTGCCGCAACTGGAGGGAATTACCCGGCAGCGCCTGGAGAGCGACCCTTACGTGCGTTTGAACTTGCACGGAGACGAAAGCGACCGTCCGTGGCTGCCGTTCGCGAACGGATTCGATACGCCCAACCGAAAGGCGCGACTCTTCGATCCAGCATTGATCGCGCACGGCATGGACCCGGTTGCCTCGTTTGTCCCGCCGGAGGAGTCGCGTCACCGGCAGGGAACGGAAAGCTTTCCCCTGGAGCTGCTGGCTCGTAAGGCCGACAATTTTCTGAACTCCACGTTCGTCAATCTGCCCAGCCTGCAGAAGATGGAGCGGCAGCATGAACTGGAGATCAGCCGTGGCGATGCGGAGCGCCGGGGCATAGCGGATGGCGACCGGGTTCGTGTCTACAACCAACGCGGCGAGATTTTCCTACGTGCACGGGTCGATGGGGCAGTTGCAACCGGCGTAGTCGGCGCGCGGTTAGGTTGGGCAAAATTGTCCGACAGCGGCCTCAACATCAATGTGTTGACGTCGGACAGACTCACCGATCTGGGTGGTGGCGCTACATTCTATTCGACCCTGGTTGAGGTCGAGCGCGTTCTCGAAACTTCCTGCCACAGCGAGGGTTAGGATTGCCATCTGTCGCAGACAAACCGGGCAATCGGTTTCCGCAGCGGAGCACCCGTACCGTATAATTGCGCTTTCATTAACCCTGTACTGAGGTTTCGTCATTTCTTGCCATCTTCAGGTAAGACCCGCGGTTCCGTTCGCCCGCGGGACACGCTACTGTGCCACAGCGATCAGTCTTTTTTTCGCTCTCATCCTTCTCGCAGGCACATGCGCGGGGCAGCAGGGCGTGATCGAGCAGATCGTCATCCAAGGCAATCGCCGGATTCCAGCGGAAACCATCCGGGCGCGAATGTTCACCAAGCCCGGTGACGTTTACGACCAGGCGGCCCTGGAGCGCGATTTTAATTCCCTATGGAATACGGGCTACTTCGACGATCTGCGCATCGAGCGGGAGCCATCGGCCAAAGGCTGGATCATCCACGTCTACGTCAAGGAAAAGCCGACCATCCGCGAGATCAAGTACGTTGGCTTGAGTTCGGTCTCCCAGAGCGACGTCCTCGACAAATTCAAGGAACGCAAGGTCGGACTTACCCAGGAAAGCCAATACGATCCGACGAAGGTGAAGCGTGCCGAAGTGGTCATCAAGGAATTGCTGGCGGCACACGGCCATCAGTTCGCAACCGTCCGCTCGGAAGTGCGCCCCATTCCTCCCGCGGCCGTCGCCCTTACCTTCGTGGTGAAGGAAGGTCCCAAGGTAAAGGTGGGAAAGATAATCTTTGAAGGCAACAAGGCAATCAGTTCGCGCGAGCTGCGCAGCGCGATGAAGAACCTGAAGCCCATCGGTATTCCCCGCTCCATTTTCCTGGAAAACCTATTTGCCCGCACTTACGATTCCACCAAGCTGAGCGAGGACGCGGAACGCGTCCGCTACTACTACCAGACCAAGGGCTACTTCAAGGCGCTGGTTGCCGACCCCAAGACGCAGATCCACGACACCAGCGGCGTCCGTTGGTATTGGCCGTTCAAGTCGACGCCCGGCAAAGCCGTGGATATCACTCTGCCGGTCGAAGAAGGCGTACGCTACCGTCTGAAGGAGATCACGTTCAGCGGCAATAAGGCGGTGACCAACACGGCCGGATTGCGCGTGCTCTTCAAAATCAAAGATGGTGACGTCTTCGACACGGAGGCCATCCGCAAAGGTTTGGAGAGCCTGCGGAAGGCCTACGCCGGACTTGGCTACATCAATTTCACGCCTGTCCCCAACACCGAAGCGGACGATGAAAAGAAACTCATCAGCCTGCGCATCGACGTTGACGAGGGCAAGCAATTCTTTGTCCGCCGAATCGAATTCCAGGGGAATACGACCACGCGCGACAAAGTCATTCGCCGCGAACTAGCGCTGGAAGAAGGCCAGGTTTACAACGGCAATTTGTGGGAGATAAGTTTGCTGCGCCTGAACCAGTTACAGTACTTCGAGGCGCTCAAGCCCGAGCAGGATTCCGAGATCAAACAGAACGTGCAGGATTCCACGGTTGACATCACCTTGAAGGTCAAGGAAAAGGGCAAGAACAGCATCGGCCTAACCGGCGGCGTCAGCGGCCTGGCGGGAGGCTTCATCGGCCTCAACTACACCACCAACAATCTGTTCGGCAAAGGCGAGAGCTTGACCCTGGAGTTCCAGATCGGCCAGTACCAGAAAAACGAGAGTCTCTCTTTCACCCAGCCTTACCTGTTTGACAAGCCACTGCAATTCGGCTGGTCGGTGTACCACACCAGCTACAACTATAACCAGGCAGCGCTCACTTCCATCCAGATGAACCAGCAAATCGCGCTGCCGGCAAGTTACCAGGCGCTGCTGCAGAATTTTACCCAGACGAGCACGGGTGCAACCACCTCCTTGAGCTATCCCATCAAGCGCTCGTTCAAACGAGTGGGCATCACCTATTCGTTCGACGATTCCTCGGTGCAAACATTCAGCCAGGCGTCGACAGACTATTTTCAGACCCTGGCGTTCCGCGGCATCTCCGGCCAGAACTCCTTGACCGGGATCCTCACCAGCAAGGTTATCCCCAATTTTTCCTACAACAGGATCGACAACCCACAGCGCCCACATTCGGGGCAGAGCTTGTATGTGGCCACCGAATTTGCGGGTCTCGGCGGTAACGTGAAGTACATCAAGCCGTTGGCCGAATATAAGAAGTTTATCCCCGTGAACAAGGGTCGCAACACCTTTGGATTCCGGGTTTTGGGCTCATGGATCTCGGGATATGGAAGCCAGGTGGCTCCGCCCTTCGACCGCTTCTACATGGGCGGCGATACCGACATTCGCGGCTTCGACGTTCGCGCCGTCTCCCCGGTTGCGTTCTTCCCCAGCGCCGTGGCCATTCCTCTGCAGAATCCCGACGGAAGCTTCGTTCCCCTGGATCCGGCGAATCCGCGGCGTGGGGCTTACAACATCACCATCCCGGTGGAACAGCTCATCTTTCCGGGTGGCGACACCAATCTGGTCAATAATCTCGAGTACCGCGTTCCCATCATTGGACCGGTCACGGTTGCCGCTTTTGTGGATACAGGAATCGACGCCATCTCGCAGCAATCGCAACTGCGGATTGCGGGACCCCAGGTCACTGCCCTGCAAACCACAGTTTTCGGCTGCCCGTCCTTAACGCCCAGTTTCACTTGTGCCGGTGGGTCCACCCTCCCGTTCACGCCGGAACTTAAGCCGGTCTCAGGCACCAACTACCAGCCGCGCATGTCGACCGGACTGGAGTTGCAAGTCATCATGCCGGTGGTGAATGCGCCATTCCGCATCTATTACGCCTACAACCCCTTGCGCATTAACGAAACCGTTAACTCGCCTACGCCCATAACGCGCAGCATGTTCCCCGCGGGCGCCGCCGGCGATTACACTTATGCGCAAGCGGTTTCGATCTATCAGCCGTCCTATTTGCTGCGCGAGCCGCGCAAGACGTTTCGCTTTACCGTCGCGACCACGTTCTAGAGAAATTCTGTACAGCCCTCCGTCGAGAATCATGCACCACCCTTCGGCTTCGCTCAGGGCAGGCTCCGACACAGCGGACACGGAGTTTTGGCTTCCACAGAGTTCTCCGTGGTCTCCGTGCCTCCGTGGTTAATCGTCGTTCCTATGGATGGGCCGCAGGTTACGCAGATGATGACAGCAGAAGGGTGATGTGGTTCTCGTCCCCCACCCTTTCGCGAAAGAGGCGAAAGGATGGGGCCCTCGGGCACCTTGCAAAGTGTCCACTACCACGAACTGCGCCGTCGGTTTGACGCTGAGGAGCAGGGTTCCCTATAATCTAAGCTATCCGCACCGCCGAATCTTCCGGTCGGGGAGTTGGGCGAGTTGCACTTTAAGCAGCGAGCTTGTCTCCGGCTGTCCAGAGCAGAGCGCAGCAGGACCGCGTTCGCCGCTGGTACATCTGAGGAATTCCCGGAGCAGTTCAAGGAGTTACATCAACCTAATGAAGTGTACGCTCGCAGGCACCGCCGTGCTTGCTATTGTTCTGACGATATCGGCACTGGCCCAAACCGGAGCGGCGACTCCGGGTGGCGCCGCCGCTCCCACTCCCGCTGCAACCACGGCCCCATCCGGTGGCGTCAAGGTGGGCATCATCGACATTCAGCAGGCCATCGTAGGCACCAATGAAGGAGCGCGTGATTTCGAAGCCTTACAGAAGAAGTTCGAACCGCGCCGCACCGAGCTGCAGAACCTCAACACTGAGGTAGAGAACCTGAAAAAGCAGCTCAGCACCCAAGGCGACAAGATGAACGATGACGCCCGCGCCACCCTCGTGAAGTCCATCGAGACCAAACAGAAGAGTCTGCAGCGCTCGGCGGAAGACGCCCAGAACGAATTTCAGGCGCAGCAGAACGAGATTGCGCAGCGCATCCTGCAGAAGATGGCGCCCGTGATCGACAAGTACGCGAAATCCAGCGGCTACGCCCTTCTGCTCGATTCCTCGAACCCCTGGCCGCAGGGGCCGCTCCTCTGGGCGACGCAATCGGTGGATCTGACCAAGACCATCGTGGACGCTTACAACGCGCAATCGGGTGTTGCTCCTCCTCCCCCATCTGCGAAGCCTGCCGGAACCGCCGCGAGCAAGCCGCCCGCCACGACTCCGGCCGCAACCAAGCCAGCCGGGACGACACCGGCCGCGACCAAGCCAGTCGCGCCTGCCACCAAGCCGCAGTAGTCTCCCTCGCTTCTAAAGCAAAGGCCGCTCCATACAGAGCGGCCTTTATTAGTGGCATTGTTGTATTGGATCGGGCAGCGCGGACGTTCGAGTTCGGCTAACCCCGGTCGCGCTGCGCCAAAACGGTTTCGCAGGCTGGCGAAAAAGTAGGTTTCAGCCGGTGCTTTGAGGGGGCGCATCTTTGGGTACTGCGCTAAGCTCTTTGTTTATTATCATGAGTGCCACATGGGCCTGTGGCCCACCCATAGGAATGAAAATTAACCACGGAGGCACGGAGATCACGGAGAAAATTCGATAGAAACCGCAAACTCCGTGCCCGCTGTGTCGGAGCCTGCCCTGAGCGAAGCCCAAGGGTGGTAAATGATTTTCGACGGAGCGGCTTCCAGCCCGCGCATGAACGGAGCCGCGCCCCCAGCGACGCTCATCGCATGGCGAGAGCCGCAGAGCGACGACCCCACTTGCAACCCAATGCGTCTTTGCCATCTCGGTACTCTGCTCTGGGTTACGTTCTATAGCCGTTTCTCACTTCACTGCCATCCACGAATTCCTCACACCTGTGGAAAACTTTGTGGAAGACAAGGCAGCGTCGGCCGGAGGCCGTGTTCTTTCAGCTACTTGCCCGCTCTGCCCACGTTCTGATGCACATTCAACCAGCAGGAAAATCAAGGGGTTAGCGCATATGTAAATATTCCATGAGTAAATTCCGGAAAAAGGGCTCACTCTTCGAACTGTCAGAGGTTTTGCACAATTTTAGAGGAAGTAATCGGGCGGAAATCACTATTTCGGGAAATCGAACGCTGCTACCGTCCCCGCATTGCCTAGTCTTCCCCAACCCTGAGAACGGCCAGAAAAGCCTCTTGCGGAATGTCGACGCGGCCTATCCGCTTCATGCGCTTCTTGCCTTCTTTCTGCTTTTCCAGCAGTTTGCGCTTTCGGCTGATATCGCCGCCATAACACTTGGCGATCACGTTCTTACGCAAGGCAGCAACCGTCTCGCGAGCGATTACCTTGGCTCCGATAGCTGCCTGGATCGCCACCTCAAACATCTGCCGCGGAATCAACTCCCTCATCTTGGAAACCAGCGCTCGCCCCCGATCATAGGCAAAGTCGCGATGCACGATGATGGAAAGCGCATCCACCGGATCGCCCGAAACCAGGATGTCGAGTTTCACCATCGGCGACTCCCAGCTCCCGGTGACGTGATAATCCAGCGAAGCGTAGCCACGGGAAATGGTCTTCAGCCGATCGTAGAAGTCGAGTACGATCTCGTTCAGCGGCAATTCGTAATTCAACATTACCCGCGTCGAGCTGACGTATTCGAAGCCTTTTTGTTTGCCGCGCTTGTCTTCCACCAGCCTCAAAATACCTCCAACGTATTCCTCGTTGGTCAGGATGGTGGCCAGGATCACGGGCTCTTCGATCTTGGCGATTTCGCTGGGATCGGGCCAACGCGCCGGATTATCCACCTCGACCATGCTGCCGTCCGTGAGCGTAATCTTGTATCGCACGCCGGGAGCGGTGGTGATCAGGTTGAGATTGTATTCGCGCTCCAGTCTTTCCTGGATGATCTCCATGTGCAGCAGCCCCAGGAAGCCGCAGCGAAAGCCAAAGCCCAGCGCCACCGAGCTTTCCGGCTCGAAGAAGAACGACGAATCGTTGAGTCGCAGTTTTTCCAGGGCTTCCCGCAACAGTGTGTGTTCGTGCGCATCCACGGTGTACAGCCCGGCGAAAACCATGGGCTTCAATTCCTCGAAACCCGGCAGCGGCTCGATGGCGGGATGATGATCGTCGGTGATGGTGTCGCCGATCTTGCAATCGGCAACGGTCTTGATCGTAGCGCTTAGGAAACCCACTTCGCCGGCGGTCAACTGCTCCACTTCAATCGGCTTTGGGGTGAGAACACCGAGCGTCTCCACGTCGAAGGTGCGGCCGTTCGACATCAGACGAATGCGCTGGCCCTTATACAGCGTGCCTTGGATGACGCGCGCCAGCACCACCACGCCGCGATAGGAATCGAACCAGGAATCGAAGATGAGCGCCTGCAATTGATTGCTGGCCCGCCCCTTGGGTGGAGGAATGCGCTGCACCACCGCCTCCAGCACCTCGGGCACGCCCACGCCAGTCTTGGCGCTGATGGCCAGCGAGTGCGAGGCATCCAGGCCGACCGCACTCTCGATCATCTCCTTGGTGCGCTCGATGTCAGCACTGGGCAAATCGATCTTGTTGATGACGGGGATGATCTCCAGCCCGTTGTTGATGGCGATGTAGGCGTTCGCCAGGGTTTGCGCTTCCACGCCTTGCGATGCATCCACTACCAGCAAAGCGCCTTCGCAAGAGGCCAGCGAGCGCGACACCTCGTAGCTGAAGTCCACGTGGCCCGGCGTATCGATCAAATTGAGCTGATAAGTATTTCCATCCGCCGCCGGATACATCATGCGGACGGAATGCGCCTTGATGGTAATGCCGCGCTCGCGCTCCAAGTCCATCGCGTCCAGCACCTGCGCCTGCATCTCCCGCGCGGTCAGCGAGCCGGTGAGCTCAAGCAGACGGTCCGCAAGCGTGCTCTTCCCATGATCGATATGGGCAATGATCGCGAAGTTTCGGATGAGTGATGGATCCATGCGAGATAGCTGAGCGCTAGCTTGATTCTACAGGAGAAAACAGCAGCCACGGCGGCGGGCAGAGTACGACACCGATGTTCGATAGTACTATTTTTCCGGAAAATCAGTTGGATGATTCACGATCGTGAAGTCGAACTTATCCCTAAGCGGGGTATTGGTCATGCGACCGCCGGAGCACGGCGAGAGGCGAACACTAAAGCGAATCTCAGCCGCGCGCATGAGGACGTACTTAGGCGGATAGTAACGCGGATTATCTGATGGGTAAGCGATGGAGAACTTCGTGGAATTACGCCTAGGTGGAAGGAATCCGTTCTGATCAATCTCGTCGATCACTTTGAGAAAATCACTCGTTTGTGCTTGATCGGTAAAATCCTTAACAGTCATCGTTTTAGGTGCCATGCCGGACATTGTAAGCACGTAACTCATTAGTCTGTCAACACTGATGTTCCGAGGTGATGTTCCGAGGGATCGCACGCTCACCGAACAACCATCTTCATCCGACCGCAACACTTCGCGCCATCCGTCTCGAACTTCCGGCAATGATCTTCCCCGCTCCAGCGCCGCCTGCACCATGATTTTCGGATTTGTCGCGGGAACCTGCATCGTCAGCACACCGCCCGCATATTGCGCATCCGCCGTTCTTTCCCCATCGGTCACATGCTCCTTGCGCAGTTGCAGCAAGCGCCGATACCACTCCACCATCTCCCGGTTCTCCGGCGCAGTTGCCCATGTCAATTTCGAGCGCCGGAACGTCTCCGGATCTTCGGGATCGGGCACTTCGCGGAAGTCGAAGTCCTTGAACTCGCTGCGCCGTCCTTGGCTGACCGCCTTCCGCAGCTCCGGATCCTCGAAGTCGGCGAAGAACTGAAAGGGGGCCTTCTCGTCATACTCCTCCCCCATAAACAACAGGGGAGTGTGCGGCGCCAACAGCAGCAACGTTGCCGCCAGTTTTCGCGCCCCTCGCGGAAGGAGCGCGCTGAGGCGCTCGCCCTTAGCGCGATTGCCCACCTGATCGTGGTTTTGCAAGCTGATGACATTTGCCGGCAGCGGGACATCCTTCGCGCTGGTACCGCGTGGAGCATTCCAGAAAAGATAATGCTGCCCTTGGAAAACGTATCCTTCGCGTAGTGCGCGAGCGATCTGCTCGGCCTCACCAAAGCCCTGGTAATACCCCTGTCGCTCACCGGTGAAGTATGCATGCACCGCATGATGAAAGTCGTCGCTCCACACCGCGTTCAATCCATAGCCGCCATCTTCCGGCGCTCTCGTGTAGCGGGAATCGTTTTCGTCGGTCTCGGCGATCACGTTGACCGTGCGCCCCAATTCGCGGGCCTGCGCCTGCACGCGCTCCTGGATCTCCGCGAGAATGTGTTTTGGCGAATCGTCTTTGATGGTCTGCACCGCATCCAGCCGTAAGCCGTCGAGATGATACTCGCGAATCCAGTACAGCGCGTTCTCCACGACGTAGCGACGCACATGCTCGCAGCCTGCCGTGTCGTAGTTCACAGCCTCACCCCATGGCGTGGTGTGGTGCGCTGTGAAGTAGGGCCCGAACTTGCGCAGGTAATTACCTTCTGGCCCGAGATGGTTGTAAACCACGTCGAGAATTACCGCCAGCCCGTGCCGATGAGCGGCATCGATGAATCGCTTAAACCCGTCGGGATCTCCGTAGCCCGCCTGCACGGCATAGGGCGACACGCCGTCGTATCCCCAATCGCGCACGCCTGGGAAAGCCGATACCGGCATCACCTCGACCACCGTAATCCCCAACTGCTTCAGGTATTCGAGCTTCGCGATGGCGGCGTCGAACGTGCCTTCCGGCGTGAAGCTCCCAATGTGCAGTTCATAAATGACGTAATCGCGGAGGGCGAGCCCGCGCCATCCATCGTCGTTCCAGTGGAACGCCGCAGGGTCGACGATCTCGGATGGGCCATGCACACCCTCGGGCAGAAAGCGTGAAACAGGATCGGGAATCGGCAGGCTATCCCCGAGTACATAGGCGTACCGATCGCCAGCAGCCGCCGTAGCGACGGCAACGAAATCTTCACCATCGCGCCGCATCGGAATGTCTTGCGGCTCTGCGCCGACGCGCGTCAGGCGAAGCGTGATCTCGTTTGGGATAGGTGCCCACACGCGAAATTCGGCTTCCTCGCCGCGCCGCGTAGCGCCGTAGGAAAGAGTCTGATTTGCGGTGGTCACGCAATATCAGACGTGCGTAGGTGGCGATGGGATGCTTTCGATCGCGCTCGCTGGATAGAATCAGGATACATGCCTCTAATTCTGGCTTCCGCTTCGCCACGCCGCTCCGAGCTATTGCGGAATGCGGCGATCCCGTTCACGGTTGAGCCAGCCCACGTTTCCGAGCAGCCCGCTGCCCACGAGACGCCCGTGGACTATGCGCAGCGACTGGCCCGCGACAAGGCACGCGCCGTGTTCGCTCGTCATCCTGAAAGTGCGGTGCTGGGCGCTGACACCGTCGTCGTTGTCGACCAACATCTGCTGGAGAAACCCAGCGACCAGGCTGATGCAGCGCGCATGTTGCGTCTGCTTTCCGGACGAACCCATCAGGTGATCACGGGTGTATGCCTGGTGGCGCCCGATTTCGAGCAAACCGAAGCCGAGATCACGCAGGTCGTCTTCAGCCCGCTCTCGGAGCGCGAGATCGCTGCCTACATCGACAGCGGCGAGCCCATGGACAAAGCGGGGGCCTACGCCATCCAGGGTATGGCTTCACGCTGGGTGGAACGCATCGAGGGCTGCTACTTCAACGTGGTGGGACTTCCGATACCGCGGGTGTATCGCATGTTGCGCGCCGCCGAACAGGCTGCGGCAAAAGTCCTCTGAAGGGAAGGTTCGGGTAGTGCGGCGCTTCAGACCAGAGTCCCCGGTACATGTCGCTTTTGCGTGTGCGGGTGTGGCGCCGGGTCAATGAGCCGTAGAGAGAAAGGGCCTTTAGAGCGTGAGAACTCGCCTTGAGTTAGCAGAGTGGAACGATCGCGCAAAAACCAGCGCCATAGGCGCGAAACAGTTTAGCCCAGCACGCAGCCGCAGGCGGAGTGCTGGGTAAAGTGGAAAATGAGATCGAGTCCCGTAGGGACGGTAGAGGTCGTGACGAAGCCGGGCGCTACTCCGATGGACTTTGAGGGAACGAACGGGAGTGCGCGACGGGGGTGATTGAAAAATCCAGAGTTTCGCGCATATCGCGCGGAACCCTGCACAATTTCGTAACTACGACTTCTTCTCTTCCGTCGGGGGCGGGGGCGTCGTTGCCGTTGTCGAGTTATGCTCGCTCATCGACGACTTGAAGTTGCGAATGCCTTCGCCCAAGCCTTTGCCCAGTTCTCCCAGTTTTTTTGGACCGAAGATGAGCAGGGCAATCGCTACAATGACTAACAGCTCGGGCAAGCCAAGCTTTCCACCAAACATAAGTCCTCCGGTCAAACAGCCCTTTTTTGCGCCCAGGCAAATCGATAGCGGGCTTCTGCTCAGATTCTAGGCTTTCGCGCAGGTCGCGTCAAAACATCCCAGTCTGTGGTAGCGGGCTACTTTGAAACTATCAGCTGCCGGATGCCAAGAAACAGTAACAAGAATCCCAGGCCGCCGCCAAACAAGCGTATGTGCCACTTTACTGGAGGTTTGGGATGGCGGAAGCAAGCAGAGAAGAACAACACTGCGCCCATCAGGATGGGCAGG
>DATCCF010000222.1:0-8344 GCA_036511435.1 Terriglobales bacterium
CTGTTCCGCCGGCTCAAAGGCTTTCGTCGCATCTTCTCGCGCTTCGACAAACTCGACCTGGTCTTTCTCGGCTTCCTCCACTTTGCTCTTATCGTCGAAGCGCTCAGGTATCTAAGTAGTGTTAACACGCCCTAGTGCGCACGACACCCTAAAGCCATTTTTCGATACAGAACGACTCAAACCTAAATTACGGAGGAGGAAAAGCATGAACAGGAAGCTGTGGAGAGTTTTTGCAGGGCTGTGCGCGCTCGCGATGGCCGCCGTCTGGGCCGTGCCGGCAGGCGCACAGATGTCAGAGGTCAAAGAAAAACCGGCGATGTATTCATACGTGGGGAATTGGGCTATTCCTCGCGCGCAGTGGGCAGAGATGGAAAAGGCAAACGGGGCTGACCAGAAAATCCTGGACAAGGCCATCGCCAGCGGGACCATTGTGGGATATGGCAACGATGTGAATTTGGTTCACCAGCCCGACGGCGAAACGCACGACGAGTGGTGGTCGGCAATGTCCTTGGCAGGAGTGCTCAACGTGCTGGACCAGTTTTACAAGTCCGGCAGTTCCACTTCTCCCGTCCTGGCCAGTGCCACGAAACACTGGGACAACATTTACGTCAGCCGGCATTACAACTGGCATGCCGGATCGTGGAAGGATGTGTACACCCACGGGTCGTCCTATAAATTAAAGGCGGACGCGCCGGACGACGCGGTGGAGATGCTCAGCAAGAACCTGATTGTGCCGCTGTTGGAGAAAATGCTCGCCGACGGGACGATTCACGAGTACGAAATTGACACCGAGGCGATCCACACTGAAGCGCCCGGCACGTTTTGGGTTTTTTACGTCGCAGCAGACGCGGAAGGCCTGGACAAGGTCAACGCGGCGCTGCGGGAGAGAATGAAGTCGAACCCGCTGGGCGGCCCGGCATTCGGTTCGATGGTGGACTTCACCGCGCACCGCGACTGGCTGGTTCGCACCAACGCCACCTACAAATAGTTCACTGCATTGCTTTCCTGGTCCGCGAGCGGCCCGACCTTTGCGCCGCCGCTCGCGGATCCAATTGTAGTTTTCCCACCGGCCCTGCGCTTGTCGCTGCACCGACCCTTCCCATCGTGCTACCCTCATTGCTTTGTTCCCCGTCTAGAGTAAGGGCCTGCGTTCCCAGGCAGATGCCCTTTTGGAGCGCCGTGAATGAGACTCACCCGGAAATCCCTTAATTTTGCCCTTAAACTTATTGGAATTCTCGCCTTCGGTCTTCTCGCTGCGTACGCGCAGGACGCGCCGAAACAAGAGACTCATGGCATCGCCGTCGCCAACATGGACCGCTCGGTCAAGCCGGGCGATAACTTCTATCTGTACTGCAACGGCGAATGGATCAAGCGCACCGAGATTCCGCCAGACCGGGCGGGGATAGGCGTCTTTACGACTCTTGCCGACTTGAGCGACAAGCGCACCGCCGCCCTGATTGAAGAAGCTGCCAAGAGCGGAGGTGCCGCCGGCTCCAGCGCGCGCAAAATCGCCGATCTCTACAACTCTTACCTGGACGAGGCCGCCATCGAGGCCAAAGGGCTTGCGCCTCTCGAGCCTCACCTCAAAGCCATCGCCGCCATCAACAACAAGAAGGAGTTGGCCGTCGCGTTAGGGGAAAGCCTGCGCGCCGATGTCGACGCGCTGAACAACACCAACTTCCATACCTCGCACCTCTTTGGATTGTGGGTCGCTCCCGGCTTCAACGATTCCGATCGGTATGCCGCTTACCTGATGCAGGGCGGCCTGCAACTGCCCGACCGCCAGTATTACCTTTCTGACAGCGAGCACATGCGTGACATCCGCACCAAGTATCAGGTGCACGTCTCAGCCATGCTCAAGCTGGCGGGATTTACGGACACGGACGCCCGTGCTGAGCGCATTGTCGCCTTGGAGCATGCCATCGCGGAAAAACATCTCAGCCTGGAGGAGAACGACGACATCCACAAAGCCAACAACACCTGGAAGCAGGCCGACTTCGCCGCGAAAGCCCCGGGCCTCGACTGGGGCGAGTACTTTCGCGGCGCTGGCCTTAGCAAGCAAGCCAGCTTCACCGTCTGGCAGCCCACCGCCTTTGCCGGCGAGTCCGCTCTTGTGGCCTCCACTCCGCTGGACACCTGGAAAGACTGGCTGGCGTACCACCTCATCGAAGAATACGGCGGCGTGCTGCCAAAAGCCGTGGCTGACGAGCGCTACGCCTTCTTTGGCAAGGTACTCCAAGGTACGCCGGAACAGCGGCCACGCTGGCAGCGTGGCGTGGTAGTCGTCAATCGGTACCTCGGCGACGATGTGGGACAAATCTACGCGCAACGCTACTTCTCGCCGGAAGCGAAAGCCCAGGCGCAGGCGATGGTGGCCAACATCGTTGTCGCTTTCCGGAAGCGAATCGAGGCGCTCCCGTGGATGGCCGCTTCCACCAAGGCCGAAGCTCAAGCCAAGTTGAACACTCTGTATGTGGGGGTTGGCTACCCGGAAACGTGGATTGACTACTCAGCCTACGAAGTGAAGCCGGATGACATCTTTGGCAATATCTGGCGCGGCAATCTTTTTAGATACCACCGCGACGTCGCGCGTCTGGGTGCATCGGTCGACCGCCATGAATGGTCCATGGATCCGCAGACGGTCAACGCTGTGAATCTGCCACTGCAAAACGCACTCAACTTCCCAGCCGCGGTCCTGCAACCTCCCTTCTTTGATCCGCTGGCTCCTGCGGCCGCCAATTATGGCGCCATCGGCTCCGTCATTGGGCACGAAATCAGCCACACCTTCGACTCCGAGGGTGCCGCGTTTGACTCCAAGGGCCGCGTGCGCAACTGGTGGACGCCCGCCGATCTTGAACATTTCGAAGCCGCCACGGCCAAACTCGCCGCGCAGTATGACACCTACAAGCCTTTCCCGGACCTCTCCCTCAATGGCAAGCAGACGCTGGCCGAGAACATCGCCGACGTCGCGGGTATCTCAGCTTCGTATGACGGGTACCGCGCTTCACTCGCCGGCAAGGCAGCGCCCGTGCAAGATGGTTTCTCTGGGGACCAGCAGTTCTTCATCGCCTTCGCTCAGGACTATGGGTCGAAGATACGGGAAGCTGCGCTTCGCCAGCAGGTGACGGTTGACTCGCACTCACCCGGCGAGTACCGGGCAGACACTGTTCGCAATATCGACGCCTGGTGCGCGGCCTTCGACGTCAAGCCAGGAGAAACGCTTTACCTCGCGCCAGCAGACCGCGTGCGCATTTGGTAGATCGCGTGAAAACCGTCGGGATGCTTGGAGGAATCGGCCCGGAATCGACGGTGGAGTATTACCGCTTGTTGATTGCCGGCTATCGCCAACTGAGGCAGGACGGAAGTTATCCTTCGATCATCATCAACAGTATCGATGTGACGAAGTTGCTCGGTTGGATGGGTGCAAATCAGTTGAGCGAGGTCACCGACTACCTGGTTGACGAACTTCAAAAGCTGGCCAGGGCGGGAGCCGACTTCGGCATAATTGCCGCCAATACCCCGCATATTGTTTTCGATGAAGTTCAGCGGCGTTCGTCCATCCCTTTGATCAGCATCGTCGCGGCAACATGCGCAGAGGCTGAGCGACGTGGGATCAGCAAAGCCGGCTTGCTCGGAACCCGCTACACCATGCAGGCCCGCTTCTATCCGGACGTGTTTTCCAGCAAGGGAATTACGCTGGTCGCGCCTCAGGAGGACGAACAGGACTACATTCACGACAAATATCTAGGCGAGTTGTTAAAGAATGTGTTCTTGCCGGAGACGCGCGAGCGGCTGCTGGAAATCATCGAGAGCATGAAGCAGCAGCATCAGATTCAGGCCGTCATTCTGGGCGGGACCGAGTTGCCGTTGATTCTCCACGGGGAGCAGGCATGCGGCATTGCGTTGTTGGATACGACGCAAATCCATGTGCAGGCCGCGCTTGCACGATTGTTGTCCTAGTGCCCCCGGTAGCCTCGGTCGCTGTGGCTCCGCGCGAAATCTGCTATTCTGCCCGCCGTGCCTAAACAATCTCCCTCCCGTCGTCCCCTGACAGTCAGCATCGTCGGTCCAGGAAATCTAGGTACGGCGCTGGCGTTGACGTTGCCATCTGCCGGATGCGTGGTGAAGTTCATTGCGGCTCGCGCCAAGAGCGTTACTAGCCGCGAGACGACGGGCTTGGCGCGGCGAGTGAAAGCGCGACTGATCACGCTGGGCAAGGAGCCGCTTGACAGCGATCTAGTCTGGATTACCGTACCCGACGACGCGATTGCCGCAACTGCCTTGCGACTAGCGCCAACCCAGGAGTGGCAGGGGAAGATCGTCTTCCACTCCAGCGGCGCCCTGACCAGCGACGAACTGGCTCCGCTGCGTGAGCAAGGAGCCAAGGTGGCGTCGGTGCATCCCGGCATGACCTTTGTGCGAGGCCCCGCGCCGCAGATGTTGGGAGTGGCATTTGCGGTCGAGGGAGATCCCGCTGCCACTCGCGTGGCTAAACGCATCGTGGAGGCCTGGGGCGGTACGACGTATACGATCAACAAGCGAAATAAAGTGCTGTATCACGCTTTTGGCAGTTTTGCCTCGCCCCTGGTGATCGCCCTGATGGCTTCGCTGGAGCGGGTGGCGAAGGCCGCAGGGATCAAGCCTGACGATATCAAGACCATGATGGTCCCGCTGCTGTGGCAGACCCTGCGTAATTACTTGCAACACGATGCCGCTTCCGCTTTCAGCGGTCCTCTGGCTCGCGGAGATGTCGCGACGGTTCGCCGGCACCTGGAGGAGTTGAAGGCAGTTCCCGAGGCACGCGCGGTGTACGTCGCATTGGCGAGGAGCGCAGTGATGAATTTGCCGGTGAAAAATCGTAAAGCGATGGAGGGATTGCTGAAGAGCCGTGGATAGCGATGCTGACGTCGCGCTTGGAGACCGGAACCACAGATTCCCCGCCGACTATAGTTCGCTGCGTAGGAATTTCCCATTGGGGCTGTTTGGGATCGACGGTTCGCCTTGGATTTGTCGTTACGCTCTGGAATTGTCATTACGAGCGAAGCGAGGAATCTGCTGTTATTTGCGCGTGGAACGACGGCTGGGGAAACAGCAGATCCCTCACGGCCTAAAGGCCGTTCGTGATGACAACTCGCACTGAGTTGGCAGGTTGCAACGATTGTGCAAGACCCAGCCCCGCAGGGGGCGGAATTGATTTTAGCCCAGGGGCGTAGCGAAGCCCCTACGCGCGCCGTTCTTGCGCGTGGTGGGGTGGTTAGGCCCTGGGTAGAGCGGGGAAATTAACGAATCCCTTCAGGGACGGCACAGTTCACACAACAGTCTCCAGCCCCTGAGGGAACTCACACTTCGTCGCAACAGCGAAGTCCCTCAGTGGCTAAAGCCATCATAAGGACAGCAGCTTACGGCACGGCTGAAGCCGTGCCCCTTCAAAGCATGAGATCCTCATCAATAATCCAGATGAAGCGCCGCACTACCCGTGCTGACGGATACATCAATTCTGAAAGCGGTTTAGAATGTCGCAATCCGATGGTTGGTGGGAGCTCGAATGCGTTCTCTTCTCTTGAACCTATCTTTATTGTGGATATTACTGATTCCGGCGTTTGCGCAACAGCCAGGTTCGTTCCAGAGCCAGCCTAAGCCGGAACCGCAGACCAAGACGAACGCGCCATCGAAGAAACCAACCCCGGCGAAATCGCCAGAAACCCCGACGGCGACTGAGGAGCCGAAGCCCGAGCCGGCCAAGGAATCCGGCGATAAGGCGAAGGACAAGGAAGAACACTTCGACATGACCGAAGTGGCGCCGGTAGTGACCCATCACCAGATCAGGGTGAATGGGAAACCACTGCACTACACGGCCACCGCCGGACGCCTTCCAATTAGGCGCGCGGACGGGAAAATCGAAGCGCAGATGTTTTTCGTTGCCTACACTCTGGATGGACAGGAGGCGAGCAAGCGTCCGCTAACGTTTGCCTTCAACGGCGGGCCGGGTTCGTCGTCGATTTGGTTGCACATGGGGGCGCTTGGCCCTAAGCGGGTGGTGCTGCAGCCTGACGGATTCATACCGCCCGCGCCCTATCGCCTGGAAGACAACCCTTACACGCTGCTGGACAAGACTGACCTGGTGCTGGTGGATGCGATCGGCACCGGATTCAGTCGTGCGGCCGATGCCGAGCTATTCAAGAAATTCTGGGGAGTGCAGGGCGACATCGAAGCATTCAGCGAATTCATTCGCCTCTACATCACGCGAAATGAGCGCTGGAGTTCCCCTCTCTACCTGCTGGGTGAAAGCTATGGCACGACGCGGTCGGCCGGCATCGCAGGATATCTTGCCGACCACGGCATTTCATTTAATGGCATTACGCTGCTTTCGATGGTGCTGAATTTTGAGACCCTCATCAGCAACAAGACCAACGACCAGGCTTATGTTTTCCTGGTCCCGACTTTCACCATGATTGCGGGATACCATCACAAGCTGGCGCCCGAGCTTACCCAGGACATGAACAAGGCGCGAGAGGAAGCGCAGCGCTGGGCATCAACCGATTATGCGCTGGCGCTCGACAAGGGAGACGCCCTGACGCCGGAGGAGCGGCAGAAGGTGGTCACTCAGTTGGCTCGCTATACGGGATTGACCACTGAGGTGATCGATCAGGCCAACCTACGTATCGATGTGCAAAAGTTCACTCATTACCTGCTGATCGATCAGAAGGTGCGCGTGGGCCGCCTGGATGGGCGTTACACCGGGCCCGACCCCAATGGATTGCTGGATACCCCCTACTACGATCCGACGGGAGCAGCCACGACTCCGCCTTTCACCTCGGCGTTCAATAACTATGTGCGGACCGAGCTGGGTTACAAGACGGACATGCCGTACTACGTTAGCGCCCCGACGGCAGGGTTTGAGAAGTGGGATTGGGGATCGAGCATTCAGGGCTTTCCGGACACGGCTACCGCGCTCCGTCAAGCCATGGTCAAAAATCCTTACTTGAAGGTGTTTGTGATGGAGGGTTATTACGATCTAGCCACCCCATACGCCGCTGCCAACTACACTATCGATCATCTGGATATCGGCGCGAAATATCGCCAGAACATTTCGTTCGCGACCTACGACGCGGGACACATGGTGTATCTGCCCATGGATGGTCTGAAGAAGATGAAAGACGACGTAGTGAAGTTCATGGAGATGTCGGGGACGCAATAGTCATCGTCACTATTTGGGCTTTGGGATTAATTCTGGAATTGTCATCCTGAGCGACGAGCGCAGCGAGGAGTCGAAGGACCCCTATGGTCGCTAGCAATCCCAATTGTGCGCCGTAAGGCCGCCACATTGGGATTTCTTGCAGCTATAGGGGTCCTTCGACTCGCTACGCTCGCTCAGGATGACAGACAGAAAACACAGGGTGCCCCGTCCAAGCTTCTTTTGCTTGGGCGGGGATTTTCATGGTGTCGCCGTTATCGTTGAATTTGAACGTCAACTACCCCACCCTAACGTCGAAAAGCGCGACGTTAGGGTGAGGCACCCGGCCCGCTGTGTAATCGCGCGGTTGACAACTTCACATAATGTGAAGTACGGTAGAGAGGTGCACATCGTTACCCGTCGCCATCTGAGCGAGGCTATGGAACGGTACCCGGACGCGGCGAGCGAGATCAAAGCATGGGTGGGCATCGTTGAGGCTGTGCGGTGGCACAATTTCGCCGAAGTTCGCAGCAGGTTTAAGGATGCCGATTATGTGGATGGCTACGTGATCTTCAACCTCCGACAAAACAGGTATAGGCTTATCACCGTCATCCACTATGCAAAGACGACGGAGGAGACACAGACCGATGGGCACGTTTACATCCGGTCGTTTCTGACTCATAAGGAATATGACAATCCCGGTAACTGGGACAAGAGGTTCGGCGCAAAATGAGCACAGTCCTTGCCAACCCTGCGAAAATGATCGCGCACGGCGCTCCTCGCGTTATACACAATGACGAAGAGCTTGCAGCCTATACGGCTGCACTCTTCCAACTGACGGCTTTGGAAAAGCCCTCAGCCTCTGAAACCGAGGCCATCGAACTGCTGACCCTGCTGGTGGAGCGCTACGAACAGAAGCATTACCCGATTCCGGCCGCCAATCCAGTCTCCGTGGTGCGGTTCCTCATGGAACAGCAGGGCCTTAAGCAGCGCGATCTGGTTCCCCAATTCGGATCCGAGAGCGCGGTTTCCATGTTCCTCGCCGGACAACGGAAGCTGACCATGGAACAGGTGCGAAAATTGCGCGCCCGGTTCAAGCTCCCTGCGGATGTTTTCATCGCCAAGAGGTAATGGGGCAGCCCCTCGCGATACTAGGCTGGGCCGCCCGCC
>DATCCF010000223.1:0-8769 GCA_036511435.1 Terriglobales bacterium
TCCATCCTGTGAAGGAAGGCTCTAGTTTCTTCGCCAAGTCCGGTCGCACATAGAGATACGCCGTTCCCGGGCCGCCACACAACCACTTGAGCACACCGCCAGTGCAGAAATCCACGTTGAGCTGCTGCACATCAAAGGGCAGCGTGCCGGTCGTTTGGAAGGAATCGAGCAACACGTATGCGCCGACGCGATGCGCCTTCTCCACGATGGCCTCCACATCCTGGATGAAAGCGCTGCGAAAGATCACGTGCGAGATGGGCACGATTAGCGTTTCGTCGTCGATGGCGTCAAGCAGGCGCTCGGTGTTGACGTGGATGCCGTCGTCGTTAGGCACCATCTCGACGCGAGCGCCGCGCGAACGTTGCGCTTCCCAGAAGTACATCACCGAGGGAAAATTCAGGTCGGTATAGACCACCTTGTTGCGGCGTCCGCTGAAGTCGAGGCACAAAGCCACGGTTGCCTGGCAGGTGGTCACGTTTTGCAGACAGGCTACAGATCCCTGGGGAGCGTTGAACAGCACGCCGAGCTCATCGCCGACCTGCGCGGCCAGCATCCACCATTCTTCTTCCCAGGCGCGAACGCCGCGCGTGTTCCACAGTTCGGTGTACTGATGCAGTGAATCTTCGACGCCGCGGGGCATCGCTCCCAACGAATTGCTGATGAGATAGGTGGTGCGGCTGAGGATGGGGAATTCGCAGCGGTGGCGCAGAAGTTCGTCAGGCATGACGGATATTGTAGGGGAAGAGCAAAGGTTGCGGCAGAAGACCGCAACAAACTGCTGAGAGGTTGGGGGGGATTGGCCGCAAGAGGCAGACTACTTCAGCTTTGCATACTCCGCTTTGGCGGCATGGAGGATGGGGAGATCCGGGTCAGCATCTTTCCAGAGCGCAAAGAAATCCTGATATGACTTGCGGGCGGCTTCCTTGTCGCCCATCATCGCGTGAGCGCGGCCAAGCTGCAAATGCGCCAGAGCGCCGGTGATGAAGTTATTGACAATGCCTGGATGGTCGATGATCTTCTGAAACTCGGCGGCCGCCTGTGATCCCTGGCCCGCTTTCAGGTACGCCTCGCCTCGGACGTAAGCGGGGTAGAGAGCCGCGAAAGACTGGAATTCCAGATCGCCCATCTCATACGGAAGCGCAACCCTGAGGATGTCGATCGCCTTATGGGGATTATTTCTTTGTAGCTCGATTGCAGCCCGAATCGTCGGCAGCAGGTAGCTCTGCGTCCAGGTGTCTAAGGGATAGTCCTGATTAAGCTTTTCGCACAGATTCTCTGCCTGCGTGGCGTCTCCGGCGCGCGCCAAGGCCAAAGCCGCTGAGGTCCGGACATTTCGTTGCGTGCTGAGCGACAGTGCCTCTGCGGCTTGCTGACGCGCCTGAGGTGCGTTGCCAATTTCGGCCTCGCGTAATGCTTCATCGAGCCTCCACGCCCCCGCTGCCTGCGGGGCGCCAGCGCGCTTGGCGGAGTCCACCGCCTGCTGGGAAAGCTCACGGGCTTTTCCGAACCGGCCGTAGTATGCCTGTGTATCCGAGTGGGCTGAGAGCAGCATATCTTCGGCGCCCGGCTTGCCGATGGTCCACGCTACCTGCTCCTGCATACCGGGATTATCGCCCTGTAAGAACCCTAGAATATATCTCAGATGAAAGAGGTTGGGGTCGTTCAGGTTGTTTGCTCGTGCCTCGTCGAAACTGGCTTTGGCCTCGTCCAGCCGGTTTTGGCGCAGATAGGAAGTCATAAGGTTGACGTAACCAACCCCCGTCGGCCTCAGTCGAACCGACTCCCGGGCCTCAGCAGCAGCTTTTTCGTATTGCCCTATCGACATGAGGTCGGCGCTGAGGTCCCCATGCGCGAGAGCGTCCGCTGGATAGGTCTTTGCCCAGTCCGTCAAGATCTGAATGCTCTTGTTCGCTTGACCCGTGACTAGGATTTCGTAGAACGCTTCAATCGAGAAGCGGTCTCTCTCGGTAACCCGATCGCGCAACTCGTAGGCTTTCTTGAGATTCTGGACGCCCAAGTCGCCCTGGTGCACGTTGAGATAGCCGATTCCAAGGCGAAGGTAAGCCTGAGCAAAGTTTGGGTCCAGTTCCGCCGCGCGATTGAAGTAAGAAAAAGTTGCTGGGACATCGCCGTCTTGACGTTTTCGTTTGTCACCCTCGGCAAAGGCTTGCAACGCTTCCACGGACGAGCTGGTAGCTTCGTCCAGCGGCTTGTTGAATTTTTGCAGTGAGGCCCGCGGTTCGCCTAGCTTGCTCCGTATCTCGTTCCCAGCAGCGCCCAAGGTCTTTACAACCTCGTTTCGACTCATCGCTTCCTTCTCTGTCTTGACGAGTGACTTCCCGGTGTGGCAGTCCACGGCATTCAGCTCAATGAGATAGTGATTGCCCGCGTCAGAAATGGAACCGGCCACTAAAGCCTTGCTGTTGGTGCGCAGACAGACCTCGCGCGCCAGGGCCGGGGCCAGCCCCTCATTGCTAGGTTGGTTCATTAGCTTCAGGGTGCGACTGACTTTGTCGGGAGAGAGCAGGTTCAAATAAGGCGACTGCTGGAATTCTGCGGACAATGCGGTATTTAAGGCATCGTCGAAAACGGCTTCCCCGGTGGTGTTGACGAAATTGGCGAGAACGACGGTGTCCGTGTCGGTGAGCCGGATTTTCCGCGAGCGCCAGTAGAAAACGCCGGCCAGCAAGGCGACTACGACGACTGCGACCGTCGCCAGCAGCCTCCACCGGCTGAACACGGGATGTTCCCGGCGACGCTTCACCTTCTCCAAGTCGAGGCGGATCTCCGCGGCTTTGTGGTAGCGAAGGGTACGGTCCTTCTCCAGGCATTTCTGGATGACGTCTTGCAACTCAGTGGGCAGTTCGGGATTAAGCTCCGCAGGAGGCGTCAGCGGCCGGTTCAGGATGGCATCCTGCAACGCCGCCGGGTTGTCGCCGGTGAATGCCCGCCGCCCAGTCGCCATTTCATACAGAACCACGCCAAAGGAAAACAGGTCTGTGCCCGCGTCCAACTTCTGCCCGCGCACTTGTTCCGGCGACATGTACGCGGCAGTACCAGCGGCCCGAAGGGTGAGGAGGGCTTCGCCGCCACCGAGTTCGGCCGGTATCGCTTGCACTGCGCTGGGCTGGAGGGGCAGCTTGGCCAATCCAAAATCCAGAATCTTGGCAACGCCCTTGTTGGTGATGAAAATATTGGCGGGCTTGATGTCACGGTGAACGATGCCCTGTTCATGCGCAGCCTCCAACCCATCGGCAATCTGGATGGCGATGTCGAGCAAGCGGTCGAGGGAAACCTGGGCTCCTGAAGCCGTATCTTTCAGCGCGCCCGAAGCCAGACAGTCCCTCAAGGTTTGCCCTTGCAGCAACTGCATCACGATGAAAGGCCGGCCTTCGTGCTCTCCGAATTCGTGGATGGAACAAATGTTGGGATGGTCCAGGGACGAAGCCGCGCGCGCCTCGCGCTCGAACCGTTCCAGCGCCCGCGGATCGCTGCCGACCTCTTCGGGCAGAAACTTCAGCGCCACGGCCCGACCGAGTTTCAAATCCTCGGCCTTGTAGACCACCCCCATGCCGCCGCCGCCCACGACCTCCAACACGCGATAGTGCGAAACCGTCTTGCCGGTAAGGCCGGCCGGCTCGAGCTGTAGCTCCACCCCAGTCCCATCGTGGCTGCTCGAAACGACCCCGGTTCCCGACGTATCGCCAGCGGTGGAATCCAGTCGCTCCACCGGCACCATCAGCCGGTAGCCGCGGCGGGCGACGGTCTCGATGTACTTCGGATTGTCAGCCGAATCCCCGAGAGCGACGCGAAGCTTCTTAATGGCCGCGTTGATGCTGTGGTCGAATTCCACCACCGTGTCGTTGGGCCAAAGCTGCTGCTGGATTTCTTCGCGGTTCGCTATCTCGCCGGCATGTTCGAGGAGGATTCGTAGGATTTGGAGGGGCTGCTCCTGCAGCACAACCCTATGGCCGGACTTGTGCAGTTCTCCAGACTTCAGATCGAGTTCGAAGACACCGAATCGAAGGCGCAGTGGCAGTGTGTTCTTCATCTAGCTAGAACGGTTGTGGGCGAAGTTTACACCGCTCCACCCCTAGTTCCAAGCTAAGTTTGCAGTCTCCCCACGAAATTCAACCGCGTCAGCCCCGGAAATCTAAGCCGAGCGTCGAGCTAAGCGGCTTTGGAATGAGTCGCTTATCCAGATCACCGTTAGATCACCCAGAAATCACCTCCAGATCACCCACAAATCACCGCTGGTGCATTGTCTTCGCAAGCCAATTAACGCACACTCGGCACGAATTTGAACCGGACTTCCGATTCGGTTCCCGGCGGTGAGCGATTGGACCGCAGAACAATCGGCGACGACCTCGGCTCGGACCGTCGCCACAACCCCTGACCAAAAGGAGGTCACCATGAAAACGCAGATCAGCAAACAGCACATCAACGTAGTCGCAGTCCAACCCCAAACCACGTTCCATAAGGAGGATCGTATGAAAAAGCAGAGCTTCAACACGCTGAGACTGGCCATCCTTTTCGCGATGGTCCTCACCATGGCATTGTCGGCAGTTGCGCAGGTCTGCGTGCCGGGTTCGACTTACTGCAACCCGCTTCAGGTCGCGCTCAAGGCGTGGTATCCGGCCAATCAAGCCATCAACTTTAGTTCGTTTTACGACTCGGCGGGTACGGCTCACACCCTTTCTTCACCAAACGATATGGCTTTTGACGGATCGAACCTGTGGATTTCAAATCCCGGCAACAATACCGTGATGAAGGTAAGGGCGGCGGATGGTCAGTTCCAGGCCAGCTACCCGATGACGAGTCCTGGATCGCTGGCCTTCGACGGACAAAGAATCTGGGTGAACCAACGCGGTGGCACTACGGTAAGCGCGATCTATGCAAGCGATGGGAGACCAGCCTTGAGCCCCATAACAATCGCAAGCAATCCCAAGGGCCTGGCTTGGGATGGTTGGACCATGTGGGAAGTCACCGACACCACAGTCGGAAGAATAAACAGCTGGGGCGGCGGGTACTACTGTTTGGTAACAACCCCGGGGGGCAACACTGGCGTAGCCTTCGATGGAAACTATACTTGGGTTAGCAACGCCAGTGGTAATGGTTATGTATACAAGTACGACTGGCATTGCACGCTGCAACCAGGGTACCCTATTAGCGTTTTAGGGAGGCCGGCAGGCATTGTTTTCGACGGAACGAACATGTGGACCGCAAATGGAAGCAACGGCACTGTGGCGCGAATTACGCCTGGGGGTACGGTGTCGAATTCCTATCCTGTGGGCAATTCACCTCAGCAGGTCGTGTTCGACGGCGGCAACATTTGGGTAACGCTCGGCTCAGGTGGGAGGGTCGCGAAGGTTTTCGCTTTTGGCGGTTATAGGGGCACGGTCAGCGCGATCATTGCCCCCTGCAGTAGCGCACCAGTTCCTGTCGGCCTCGCTTTCGACGGGGCTTCCGTGTGGACGAGCTGTCCGACGAGCAACGCAGTTGGGAAAATGTAGCGGAATCCCAGCAACGGTTAAGCTAGGGCCGGAGGCATCAACCTCCGGCCCATTTTTTTCGAGAATGCAGGACACGGTCAAACAGCAATCCAGCGGGCCCGAGCGAGCCTTGTCGATATCAGTGCCGCCCTCACCAAACACCGGCCTCAGCTTCCGGTCACGTTGTAACATCCCAGTTTTAGGCTAAACGCCGGGCGCCCCGGCCAAGCGGAGTAGATACACACGAAACCCTAAATCTGGGGTGCCCCGTTCTAGCCTTCTTTTCGCTAGGGCGGGGCAGTTCGCGAGTTTTTGGACTTGTCTCCTCACAAGGTCGTTTGTGGAATAGCCGGAGGACGAGCACAAGGACGGCGAGCGTAGTACTCTCAGCCAGAATTTTTGTGAGGAGTTGCAGCTTCCAGAACATTGTCCATGCTTACGACACTTCGGCGGCTCCCCGCATGATCCGGGCCATGCTGTATCCAACTCGTTCACTCTGACCGAACCCCTGTGGGCCGGATTCATTCCGAAGCGTTTTACATCGACGGTACCGCTCCCGAACCGGGCAGCATTGCACTGTTCGGGTCCGGAGTACTCGGCCTCGCGGGCGTGTTGCGCCGAAGGTTGATGGGATAGCCGGACGCAACCACTGATTTCCTTGGGCCGCTCTTCGGGCGGCCCATTTTTTATGCAGGACGCCGCTTGCCAGCAGCGCCGCCGGCCTTACAACTGCCATCATTCCCAAGGTTTGCCGACGTTAACCGCCTAAATTATTCGATCATAAACCTGCGCGCGCACTGCAAGAGGCTTGGAATCAGCCGGTTATCCAGATCACCCTTAGATCACCCACAAATCACCGCTGGTGCATTGATCGTGCAAACGAACTAGCGCATTGTGCGTTCACGAGAGCGGAAAAGGAGCACAACTGGCCACCTCACTCTCAGTCGGGTATGCATCCGGGGGCAGGCGAACCATCCCGCTCCCGGGTGGCAAAGCAAGGTTTCAAAACTTAGAACCGGCGACGACCGAAGGAAACTGCACGACTAGACGAAAGGAGAATTCCTAATGATGACCGACAGACGAAAACTTTACCGGGCCACGGAGACCCTGTTCCGCGCGTTTCACTACTTGCAGCCCAGAATGCGCGGAGGAGCGCTGGCGCCACCGAAGCCCATGAATGCCGAGGCGCTGGCGGGGTGCATTTTGCACGGCTGCATGTCGCGGCTAGTCCGGGAACTGCAGGAGCAAGCCAATCCTGCTCTGACGGGCCGAATGCGGGAGCTTGACAGCACATCCAGTGCTGGATGACTCGGGAAGGTGCTGATCGCGGAGAATTCTTTGGACAGCATCTCTCTACAAAACTACGCGAACGCAACTTCGCACAACCACAATCCGGCGCCGCTCGAGCTTCGACCGTCGCCATAACCTATGACCATAAGGAGGTCACCATGAAAACCCAAGTTCGTATTGCTTCACTCGCTCTGCTTGCAGTCCTTTGCTTGACCCTGGCCGCTCTTCCAGCCTCGGCAGACACGTTGTATGACAACGGCCCGGTGAACGGCAACGTCACTGCGTGGCGAATCAATGGCGGCTTCGTCGTCAGTAACTCGTACCACACTTCTGGCAGCGGTGGTTCCGACTTTACGGTTACCGGCTTCACATTCGCCGTCTGGGAACTCCCGGGCGACACATTGACCTCGGTGGACTGGGTAGTTAGCACTGGCCCATGTTCGGGCCCCGGCGGTTGTGGAACCATTTTGGGCTCCGGCACGGCCAGCGGCGCAAACCTGACGGACACATTTCTTTTCTCCAACGAATATGGCTACAAAATTGACGTGCCCACCGTTGACGGCGCGACCATTAATAACAGCAAAAGCAACACTTATTGGCTAACCCTGGGTAACGCAAGCGCTAGCGGCGACCCAGTGTACTGGGATGAAAACAGCGGACCGTCGCAGGCCTATGACAGTGCACTGGGCACGATTCCTTCAGAAGCCTTCACGATTTACGGCAGCGGCTCGAGCACGCCTGAACCCAGCAGTTTGTTGCTGCTTGGCTCTGGAGTCCTCGGCATCGGCGGACTGCTGCGAAAGCGCTTCTTTGGATGACGCGCCCCAATCCATGGGACATCCCCGTCCCGGCAAGGAGCAGCCACGCGGTGAAGCTGCTCCCCACCTTCAATCACCACCGCCAACAACCTATGACCACAAGGAGGTCACCATGAAAACGCAAATTCGTATCGCTTCACTGTTACTGCTCACAATCCCGTGCCTGATGCTGGCTGTTACTCCGGCTATGGCCGACACCCTGTATTCCAACGGTCCCTACGATGGCAACACCGCTGCTTGGAGCATCGACCATGGCAACGCGGTTACCGACTCGACAAACCTTAACTCATCCAGATCCAATGTCTACGAGGTGGACTTCGTTTACTGGGATGCCTCGGCGTCGGATCTTCTGACGACCGTGGACATGTCAATCGGGACTACACCGTTTGGCACCGATATTTTCTCTGGGACATTGACTGGCGTTACCAACACCTTTCTGGGTACTAACCAGTACGGGTATGCTACGGTAGCGGGGTCGGCGACCTTTGACGTAGCGGCGGGCACAGCCAGCATTTATTTGACCCTGAGCAATGCCTGCACTACCTCCGGCTGCTCCACCAACCCGATCTACTGGGATGAGAACAGCGGACCGTCTACAGCCTATGACAACACCCTTGGTTCGATTCCGTCGGAGTCCTTCACGTTGATCGGCACCAGCGACGGCGGAACGACACCCGAGCCCAGCAGCCTGGTGCTCTTCGGTTCTGGCATACTCGGCCTCGCCGGTGTGCTGCGCCGGAGGTTAATGGGATAGCGAGGCGCAACCGCTGATTCCTTTGGGCCGTTCTGGGGGCGGCTCTTTTTTATGAAATATGCCGCGCGCCACCGTCGCCGGGGCTAGGCCACCCAATCACGCCAAACGAAAAAGGCGGACAAGTTGCAGCTTGTCCCTCTGACTTGCGAGCTGCAAGGCGGGCCGATTCTACGCAATTTCGAGCTAAAGGGCGAAACCGGCTTCAGTCGCGACCGGTGGCGCCTAACGCGCTCGAGAAGATTGCAGCTTCCGCATGGCCGGCGGTTGGCATTCGGATTTGAACGAGACCAGCGCGTGCATCCGCTGGGTTACCGCCGTCTGAATGAAGGAGACTTCCCGGCTGAGCATGTCCGTGGCTTGCTGGCAGAGTACGGGTTGTTCCCGCATCAGACGAAGGAACTCCTTGCGGGTTATG
>DATCCF010000224.1:0-14563 GCA_036511435.1 Terriglobales bacterium
CCCGCTGCACCAGCCGCGCCGGGATACTTCGCGCTCGCGACCACCTCTCCAAGGTGGATCCTTCCTCAGGGGTCAACACAATGGATGCTGCACGTCTGCTCATGCCGAACAGCATAGAATAGGTTTGGCTATAAGTAAAGATATTAATGACGCACTACACTAGCTGCGGACCGCCAACTTCCCGTTTGGCCGTGATTCAGGAATAAAGAGCAGAGAGGATGTTCCGTTCGGCCGACTCTATGCGGCAAAGCCTGCGAACCTTGCTCCAGTTCATGAAAGGGCGATTTTCCAACAACTGGGCTCGGCGACGCGGTCAGTCGGGTCGGAGGAGGCGCGCTTGCGCGCTGGCCTCCGTCCGCCGCCCAAACTGCACGTGCGGTTTTCCCGCATGCAGCTTTCACCAAGACACATGGCCTGAGATCTCAGGACAAGGCAATTCTCCTGGTCGGCTATTTGTTCAAAGTGCTCATGTAGGCGTTAGAAATCGAAACAGAAGCAAATCGCGCTGCCCGCTTGTTGCTTATTTGGCCAAGTAAGCGGATACTAAAGCCGATGACAAAGTGCAACGATTTCAAACAGCAAGCGCGGGTGTTAAAGGCACTCGCCAACGAGTCCCGCCTCAAGATCATTGATCGGCTGAATCGCGGTGAATGTTCCGTGGGTGAACTGACCAATTTAATCGGCACCGATGTTTCCACCGTTTCGAAACACCTTGCCCTGCTGCGAGCCAACGGGATCGTCGACGATCGCCGCCAAGGGACGACTGTCTTCTACAGGCTTCTAACCCCCTGCGTCTGCAATTTCTTTGCATGTGCAACTCAAGTCATAAAAGAGAAATTACGGTGAGTATCGAAATCATAGTTCTCGGAACCGGCTGTGCCAACTGCAGACGACTCTACGCTGAGGCGGAAAAGGCCGTGACCCAACTGTCTGCCCCCGCCACGCTGAGGAAGGTGGAAGACATTAGAGACATCATGGCCTACAAGATCCTCGCTACGCCTGCTCTGGTTATCAACGGAGAAGTGAAATCGGCAGGTCGCATCCCAAACGCAACCGAAATAACAACTTGGCTGGCAACGGCTGCAGTGAACCAGTAAGTCCCTCACGCCACGCTGTGGCGCGTTCGAAGGAGGCAACATGCCGGAGTATCTGGAAACGACAGTCGACAAGTTCACATTTAAGGTTGCCCGGGATCGCATGTACACGCAGGACGGAGTGTGGATCTTGCCCATCGAGAGTCCTGAAGGCGTGAAGGTGCGTGTCGGGTTGACCGATTACGTTCAGCAGCACAGTGGGGATATCGCTTTCGCCAACCTGAAGCCAATCGGTACCGTACTGAGCGTCGGCGATGAGTTTGCTGAGGTCGAAACGATCAAGGTCAATGTGAGTTTGCCGTCGCCCGTTGCGGGCGCCATTGTGGAAGTGAATAAGGCGCTCGAAATGTACCCCGAGCTTGTCAATCAAGATCCATACGACAAAGGCTGGCTGGTGCTTGTGAAACCAACCGATTGGGATGCTGCTGGTGCCGGCCTACTCGATCCAAACGCGTATTTCGATCTCATGCGGTCCCAGGTTGACGAGGAATTGAAGGAGACATCATGAGCCATCATCCGTGTGTCGTTGTTATTCCATGTAGCGGAATCGGCAAAGCCTTCGGCACGGTAAGCCGGGAGGCAGCCTACGAACTCTGCGAGAGCCTCCGTCCAGCCGACACTAATCTTGTCGCACTCTCGAAGCTGGTCCTTGGCGAGGAGGATGCGAAATCCCGAGTCCGGAGCAACGCTGCGGTCACGATCGACGGCTGCAAGCTGATGTGCGCTTCGAAACTCGTGAAGCTGAGCGGTGGGACTGTCGCCCGTGAGGTTTCGGTCCTTGATGTGTTTCGCAGATACAAAGACCTAAAGCCGGAAGGAATCGCCGAACTAAATGAGGCAGGCAAGGAACTCGCGCGTGTCATCGCCGCCGAGATTTCCGAGACTCTAGACGAGGTTCTGGCGGAGAGCCAAGGAGGCCATCATGCCTGATCTGCCTGAACGTAAAGTTGGAATCATTGCGTGCTCCGGCGAAGAGCTGGCGGTAGGAACTGTCTCCCGTCTCGCGGCCTTGAAGGTGTTGCATGAGTTGCGTCCCGGCAAAACGGTTACGATCTGCCTGCCGCTTTTCCTTGCCGGAGGCGAGGGAGATCGGGCGTTTGCCCGCTTCTACCCGACCATCACTGTTGACGGCTGCGAACTACGCTGCGCCGCACGAGGCACCGAGATGTATTCGGGCAAACCGACTGCGAGCGTCGTGGTCAGCGAACTCGCGGCTGAGAACGGCGTGGGACACATAGACGGCCGGCGAAGACTAAACCAAGCGGGACAGGACGCAGTGGAGCTTACGGCGGAGCGCCTGACCAGCCTGGTTGATGAAATCCTCGCCACCAAAGCACCAGCGAAACCGCTGGTTTCCATTGCCGCTTCGCCCGAGAAGCCCAAGGTGGTGGGATGTGCCTGCGGTTCTGGCATACCGGTGCAGACGGTCTCAATTGAGGGGCAGCCAGTAGAGCTGCTGGCCCTGCCGCTGATTTTCTCGAACTTGCGTGAGCGTGGACGTGCGCCCGAGGTGGCTGCTGACGAGCTGATGGCGAACGTGGAAATCTATAACGCCGTTCCTGTCGGCTCGAAGGCCGCTTACCGGACTGCGATCCTCCGGGAGTATGCCGCATATTGGCGAGGAGGAATGCGATGAGCCGCACTGCGACGTATCACACCACGGTCAGATGGACCGGCGACCACTGGGGACATATTGAGATGGGAAACGGTCCCGAGATGAAGTTCTCCGCTCCCCCCGATTCCCAGGGGCACACTGGCGTTCTCACCCCGGAAGATGCGTTCGTTGCGGCTGCGAACAGTTGCGTGATGATGATGTTCATCTGGGCGACCGAGCGCTTCCGCCTCAAACTGTTGTCTTTTGAGTGCCGCACCGAAGGCACGAAACTGATTGAGCTGGATCGAACGGAGATCTTTACCCGCCTGCATTTCAGGCCCGTGATCCGAATTGCACGCGGAGATGAGAACAAAGAAGCGGTGGAAGCAAGAACTCGGCGAGCCCTTGAAGCTGCCCAGAAATACAGCCTCGTCGCCAACTCCGTGAAGTCGGAAATCATCGTAGAACCGGAAATATTAGTGGTCGAATAGGGGCGTTCATCGGATTGCTCCCGGTTTGTTGGCAATCCGGAAGTAGCCCTTGAGGTTTAATGCGGTACCGATTTCGAATAACTGTTGAGAAATCTATAGTGCAAATCGCCATTTCACCAGCAAGTCCGGACTATCACATGCTTACTGATGGGTGACCCGCTTTTCGCCCTTCATGATGCGGCCAATCGTGTAGCCTTTCTCGCCGCAGCGCTCCAGGATGGTTTGCACTTTTTGAACTTGTTCGCCGGCACCACGAGAATCATGCCGATCCCTCAAACGCCTCTGGGGAAGATGTCTCGTCCCGGAAACATGCAGCAATTTCAACATGGCTTCCTCCCCTACCACTTCGGGAAGTGCGGCCGTCGTACCTAGACAGCTAACGCACTGCGTCCACTGGAGGGCCAGTCTCCTGTTTGACCGGAAACAAGTATTGCGCAACGTCCTGCAGCGCCTCCGTCCCGCGTACTTCGTTATCGAGCAGAGGCACAACCGCCCGCACATTGTCGAAGTCGCGCCAGATTTCCTGCATGTAACCATCTTGCATGGCCACACGGTTGCGGACGAACTCGGGAGAGTCGGCGTGGACCTGGTCTTTCTGAATCAGCATGTTCACAATGACCCCGCCGACGGGGATACCGAAATCGTGGAACCAGTTGATGAAGCGCTTGATCACGGCGATAGGCAAGGCTTCCGGCAGGGTGACAAAGAAGAACGCGGTTTGCTCGACGTCGGTGAGCAATTCTCGCGCCTTTGAGATCCGTTCGCGAAAACTGACCAGGTACTCCATTAGCGGGTCCTTTTCCTTCTTCTTGGTGAAGGACAGCAGTTCTCGCAGGGACTGCGCCTCCGCGCGCGATTTCACCATCTTGTTGACCCACAGCGCATACACCTTGCTCATTCCCAGCAACCTTCGCGCATTGGCGGTAGGCGCCGTATCGAAGACATAGGCGTCGTATTCGTTCTTGAACATCAGGTCAACCATGTTCTCGAACATCGCCGATTCTTCGAAGGCGGGATTCATGGTGGCGCTCTCCACAAAGGAGTCGGCCTGGGTGGAAATTTCTGCGAACTTGAGGAACCAGCGGATCTTCGTCTTGATGTCCTGCTTCGAGCGTTCGATGGTCTCCTTGGTGTCGATCTCGTATGCCCACAGGTTAGGGACGCCGGTGACCTGGGTCGGCGCTCCGTAGACGTTCTGGTCCAGCAAGCCGCTCAAACTGTGCACGGGGTTGGTGGAGGCCAGCATGGTTCGCTTGCCTTCTCGCGCCAGGTGGAGGGCGGTGACGCCCGCCATCGTCGTCTTGCCTACGCCGCCCTTGCCGCCAAAGAACATGAACTTCATTCTGGGATGGGCTGCAACAAATTCTGTAAGGCTCTGTTTTATCTCAGACATATTCCGCTCACATTTTCCCGTCGCCATACATGATGTCGGCCAGTTTCTCGATCATCGCCAGCCCCGTAACGTCGCGCTCCAGTTCCGGAACCCGCCCAATGACTTGCTTACCGAAAACCTTGTCAATCTTTTGCAAGTATTCTCCCTGCATGGCGAGACGCTTCTGGAGGTAGGGTGGCATCACCTGCCCGGCCAAGTCCGCCGGAAGCACACGGTTCACCACATATCCGACAATGGGAACATCGAATTTCGCGAAGAGCTGGGCCGCTTTTTCGGTGTCGAGGATAATCATCTCTTCCGGCACCACCACAAAGAAGAACGCCGTCTTCTTCTTGTCCGTCAAAATACGCGAGGACTGATTGATGCGGTCCTTGATGTAGTTGAGTTCCGTCAGAATATGGTCCTCTTCCGTGGTCTTCTGGCGTTTGATTCGCGCCACCATCTCTTCGTGCTCGCGCATCTCCTGGCGCAGACGGGTGATGCGATTGATCCACTCGTCGTAAACCTTTGCCATGGATAGGTAGTAGAGCGCGTGTCCCAGGGGAACCAGATCGTAGATGTAATAGTCGTACTCGCCTCCGACTACGATATCGACCACCGCGTCGAAGATGGCGGACTCTTCCATCGCAGGTTCAGCCGACGCCGCCTGAATGTACTGCTCGATTTCTTCCGGCACCGCATCGAGACCGTACATGTCACGGATCTTCTTGCGGATCTGCTCCTGGTATTCGCGGATGTGCCGGTCGGCATCGACCTCCTGGGCATAGAGGTTGGGCATGATTTCCACCGCGCCCTGGCCAAAAATGTCGCGCTGGAAGATGTCGCTGAGAGACGCCTGGGGATCGACGGAGAAGACCAGTACTTTGTGACCGTTCTTAGCCAGCCAGAACGCCGTGGCAGCGGAGAATGTGGTCTTGCCAAGCCCACCCTTGCCGCCAAACATGATGTAGCGGCGGTCCTTGTTATTTTCGAATGCTTCTCGCAATGACATGAGAGATCCTCGTATGAATTGCTGTATTGGTTAGCGCTGCTGCCGGCTCAGAACATCGCGTCCGATACGTCCTTTTCGCGCAACATGCGGCGCTTCCACGTCGAGATATTGGGAACCACGTAGGGCAAAAGCCGCAGCGAGTAATAAGGAGGAAGGATGGGAACTCCAATGAGGTCACCCATGGTGATCAGAATGAACAGGTGTTCCATGCTGGCGCGAGTGCGTAGGGCATAGCGCGACATGTCATGCGAGCTCATGCCGTAAGCAATTTCCTTCAGCTTGCTGAACAGTCCCTGTTTCTCTTCCGTTTCGTTTTTCTTTGGATCGTCTGGCATATTCACAACTCCATTCCGTGCCCGTTGGTAGTCGGGTATCACACTCCGTGCAGGTGAAATTCCTCTTTGTCGGAGAGGTCACGCTCCCGCATGACCCTCCGTTTCCAGGTACTAATCATGGGTACCGCATAGGGCAGGATGCGAAGCGCGTACAGCGGAGGCATCACGGGGACGCCCAGCATGTCACCCAGGGTCAGGAGCATGAACGCGGACTCCAGTTCTCCCCGCTGTTCCCTGGCCTGCTGCTCGAACTCGAATCCGATCATGCCGTAGAAAAACTCGCGGATTGTATTCCGCCAGTTACGTTTCACCGGTATCGTTACCACGCTCATGCCCCTACCATCCCGCGACCAGGTTGTATGCAATAATGAACGTCGATTTCTTGACTCATCCGCAAACGCAATGTCAGCCGAGCTAGCCATTTTCGTGGTGGTCGTCATCGCCATCGTCGGGTGGTTCGCGCTCGGTACGCACCTGAACGTCCGCAAGGGCCACCGCTTCCTGGAATGGCTACAGGACGGCTTGCCGCTGGTCGGAGAAAAAACCACCCTGCGCTGGCTTGGCTCTTCCGTCGTCCACCTCCAGATCGAAAACGCCCGCGAGCCCTTCCGCCGAGTCGAAGTCCTGGTCGTCTTGGAACCCCGGGACGTTCCGCCATTGTGGCTGCTCTCGCGTCTCCGCGGCAGACGCGACTTGCTGATTGTTCGTACCGAGTTGCGTTCCGTCCCCAAGCTGCAGGTCGAAATTCTTGACCGGCAAGCCTGGTCCACCCGGGCTGTCGACAAAGAAGTTCAGCAGCAGCAGTGGCAACTCGTTCCCTTCGAAAACCCAAGGTTCCAGGTTTACGCTCTCCCTCCGGTTGCGAACATCGCTGAGCTGGTGGCCGAAGCCGGACGCCCAGGTCTCTCGTTGGTTCGCATCGGAGTGCGCCGGGCCAAGAACAGCTTCGAGATGCAGTGGCGACTCCCTTCGCGACCAGCATCTGCGGCACGCACCGTTTTCGAAACTGTCCAGCGCCTCGCCCGTCAGGTCTGAAGCTTGCACCAAGCCCAAGCTTCGTGCAAGCTTCGCTAAGCTTCTCAGTCCGCCGCCATCGGCTGCACCTGCGCCGGCCCTTTTAAGCGGGCCCAGGCATGCCAGGCGTCGTAGGCGATGATCAGCGCCGCCACAAACAGCAAGACAGCAACCACGATCATCGCCACTGCGCCCAGCAGGTTGATGGTCTGCGAGGCGATCTGCTGGTTCGACAATATGCTGGCGTACAAATTGTAGGCGGTTACGACGATAGCCGCCATGGTCGTGATGTACATGAACACCATGGGCCAGAACGCATATCGCGGACTGCGTCCCACGGACTTAAGCCAGAGGCTCACGATCAGCAGACTCAACGCCGCCATCAACTGGTTGGAGGCCCCAAAGAGCTGCCACAGGTAAATCCAGGTTCCGCTGAGAACGAGGAGCAGCGTCAACCCCATGGAAATGATGGCAGCGATGTGCGGGTTCTTGAAACCAAGCCACACATCACCCAGCCATTCGCCCAAGGTGACGCGCATTACCCGGAAGACCAACTGCACCATGGTCAAGACGATTACCACGAACACGCCGAAGCCAAGCGCGGTTCCGTAGGCTGGCTGGATTCCCCCGAATGTGACCAGTCCCAGCAGCTTGCCGACGCCGCCGGCGAACGCACCTGCCCCCGCTCCGCCAGCAATGGAAACCGCCACCAGCGCGAGCAAGGCAAGCGCATTTTCCGTGAACATGCCACCGCCGCCCACCGGCAGCGCGTCGGTCTCATATTCCAGTTGCCGCGCGGTGCCGATGGAGCCGACCAGCGCGTGCCAGCCCGAGATGGCGCCACACGCGATGGTCACAAACAGCATCGGCCAAATCGGCTGGATCGCCGGCAGGTTCTGAATAATGTGTCCGGCGGCATCCTTCGCTTGCGTCATGGGAACCCAGGCTCCAAACACCTTCGTCTGGAAGGTCACAGCCTGCGCCATGACCGTGTTCCCCAACAATCCGCGGAATCCCGCTACGACTGCACCCAAGGCGGAGAAGCCGATGGTGAGGAAGGTGACCCAGAAGCCGATGTAGTTTGTGGGCTGGGCGAAACGCCAGATCGGCAAGACCGTTCCCAGATACGAGAAAGCGAAGATGAATAGGCACCAGAAGATGAAGGAGGGCAGCATCTTGATGGCGCCGCCGCCAGTCGTGTACCTCGGCACAATCTGCCCCTCGGCATTGACCGTCATCGCCGCCAGACGCGGATCCGACTTGGTGGGATCGACGACGGTGTACAGGGGCTGCCCGCCCGAGAGCTGGTTAATGGCGCCATTCAGCTTCTCCACCAGAGAATTGACGGGACCACCAAATACGACGGCTGCGCCAGGCTTGCCGGCCGGGGTGTTCCCCTTCACCGTGCTCATGCCACGTGCACCCCATGCCATCGCACCCATCGTCAAGCCAACCGCGAGGACCGTAACGACGATCAGGTCCATCTTCCAGCGATAGAGCATCTGACCCATCAGCAGGCCCATGATGGCCAGAATGAAGATACCAAACGGGACATCGGCCCGCGGGTCGAAGATGCCGGCCATGATTCCCACGAAGGCCCCAGCCAGCAGCAGCAGATAAAAAAAGATGAACACAAAGAGTATGACGCGAGCGCGCGGCGCAATCAGCTTGTGTGCAATCGCCGACAACGAATTGCCGTCGTTGCGTACCGCCACCATGATCGCGGAGTAGTCGCTCGCCCAGCCAAGAAAGGTAACGCCCAGCGTAAGCCAGAGTAGCGAGGGCAACCAGCCCCAGAGTGCGACCGCGGCAATCGGACCCACGATGGGACCGGCGGCTGCAATGGATTTGAAGTGATAGCCATAGAGCACATTGCGGCTCGTAGGCATGAAGTCGACCCCGTCCATGTACATGCGCGCGGGAGTAGCTTTCTTGGGATCAGGTTGAATTACGTTCTTGTCGATTCGGCGGGCATAGCCTGTGTAGCCTAGCCAGATCATGACCGCCCCTAGGATCGCAATCACGGGAGCGTTCATGGGCCGTTTGGCGAGGGCAAAACCGCCGCCTACCAGGATGGGGAGGAGAATCAGAACCAGGATCGTGGCCCGGTATTTCATATCCAGCCTCCTTCGGCGAGAAAGCCTGAAGACTAAAAGATCGAAGGCCGAGGTAAAAGGCCTTCTTCGGCCGTTTCTTGCGAATCCGGCCAGGACGGGCGCCAAAAGCATTATAGACTCTCATGTCTATCCCTGGCCAGTTGGTGACCCCTATCACCGGGCAGAGTGACGGACCTTTGGCCAGAGCTGATCTCGGAATAGAACAGGCAGGCCTCGCGAGGGCCGCCTTCCTAGTGATGGATGTGCAGGCAGAGGCCTGGCTGCGGCAATGGGTTTAGGTCGAGAGCTGAACAAGGCCCCGCGCTATCTTCTCTTGTCAGCTCGAAGAGGCTGTCAGCAGCGGGGCTACGGATACGATCCCAAATGACCTAGTCCGACGGCGATGCATGCTGGGGCAAGGCTTCGGCGATCACAGCCAGTTGCTGATTGGCTGAATGCTGAAAGCTGATGGCTGACGGCTGACGGCTGAGAGCTCCTTACTGGTAGGTGACGCGCTTTTCGCCCTTGACGATGCGGCCAACTGTGTAGCCTTTCTCGCCGCAACGCTCTAGGATGGTCTGCACCTTTTTGAACTTGTTCGCGGGCACGACGAGAATCATGCCAATCCCCATGTTGAAGGTGCGCAGCATCTCATCCTGCGGAACGTTGCCGATCTTTTGCAAATGTTCGAAGATGGGCGGCACCGGCCAGGAGTTGATCTCGACAATCGCGCCCACGCCCTTGGGCAGGACCCGCGGCAGATTCTCGGTGATGCCACCGCCGGTGATATGCGCCATGGCAGAAACCGCATCGGCTTCGATCATGCGCCGCATGATCGGCCAATAGCTCTTGTGGGTCTTCATCAACTCGGTCCCGACTTTGCCCTTGATCTCGTTGACATAAGAATCGGGCGTGTAATGCGCGACGGAGAAGAAAAGCTTCCGGGCCAGGGAATAGCCGTTGGTGTGCAGTCCGGTGGAAGGCAGACCGATGAGTACATCCCCGGCTTGCACCGCTTTTCCGGTGATGAGCTTGTCGCGGTTGGCAACGCCGACGATAAATCCCGCCAAATCGTACTCGCCGTTGGCGTAAAAGCCGGGCATTTCGGCGGTCTCGCCGCCAATGAGCGCACACCCATTCTGCTTGCAGGCATCGGCGATGCCCGCCACAACCTTTTCGGCGATTTCCGGCTGAAGCTTGCCGGTCGCGAAGTAGTCCATGAAGAACATGGGCGCGGCGCCCTGCACGGCGATGTCGTTCACGCAGTGGTTCACCAGGTCGGCCCCGACGGTGTGGTGCAGGTTCATTTCGAAGGCGATTTTCAGCTTGGTGCCGACTCCGTCCACGCTGGAGACCAAAACGGGATCTAAGTACTTCTTTTTGTCGATGGCGAAGAGGCCGCCGAAGCCGCCGATCTCGCTCAACACGCCGCGGTTGAAAGTCTTGTGGGCAAGATACTTGATGCGCAGCTTAGTGCGATTGGCGCGCTCGATGTCCACGCCAGCATCGGCGTAGGTGATGGTTCGGGTTTCGGTCGTTTGCTGTGCCAAGAGTCGGGGTCCAGTTCAGAGGGCGCATCGCCGCAGATTTTCACGCGGGAAGAGGCATTGTATCATTCCGCGTTTTGGGTGGGCTGCGAGAGGCGTTTCCAGCAGGGAGGACAAAGAGGGGAAAGGAGTTAGGCCACAGCAAGGGGAGACGAAGACGCAGAGCAACCGCGGATTTCAGGGCTCAGACAGCATTCCCGATCCATTTTTGCGAAGCGCCGGAGCCGGGAATTTTGTGATCCGCATCACGACTTTTTGTGACGAGTTGCTTCCAGCGCAACCCTCCACAAGCTTAGACTTGAACTTAACCTTGTGAGGAAGCATGAGCACGATTTCTGGCGCCAAACCCGCAAATACAAGCGCCATCAAAGCCGATCCTTCATCCGATGTTTACCGCTCGGAAAGCCATCCTTTGGATCCCTTATTTCTGCCCAGCAGCGTCGCGGTAATCGGTGCATCGGAACGGGCCGGCAGTGTGGGCCGCTCCGTGCTGTGGAACCTGTTGAGCAGCCCCTTTGGCGGCACGGTGTTTCCGGTCAATGCCAAGCGTCCCAATGTGCTGGGTATCAAGGCATATCCCAGTGTCCGGGACCTTCCCGACAAAGTGGACCTGGTAGTGCTCACCACCCCAGCCGATACGGTGCCCGGCCTGATTGCCGAAGCGGTGGAGATGGGCATCCCCGCTGGCATCGTGATCTCCGCCGGGTTCAGGGAGCACGGTGAGCACGGAAAAGAGCTGGAGCGGCAGATCTCGGAGACGATTCGCGGCAAGATGCGTCTTATTGGTCCCAACTGCCTGGGGATAATGAATCCCGTTCGCGGCTTCAATGCGACCTTTGCCCGCACCGTGGCACGGCCGGGAAACGTGGCTTTCATCAGCCAGAGCGGCGCACTGTGTACGGCCGTGCTGGACTGGAGCCTGCGCGAGAATGTTGGCTTCAGCGCGTTCGTGTCCGTCGGCTCCATGCTCGACGTGAACTGGGGCGACCTGGTGGACTACTTCGGCAGCGATCGGCGCACCCATAGCATCGTGATCTACATGGAGTCCATTGGCGACGCGCGCTCGTTCCTCTCCGCCGCGCGCGAGGTTTCGCTGACCAAGCCGGTCATTGTGATCAAGGCTGGACGCACGGCTGCGGCGGCCAAAGCGGCGGCTTCCCACACGGGAGCGCTCACTGGCAGCGACGAAGTGTTCGATGCCGCATTCCGGCGCAGCGGCGTACTGCGGGTGAATAGCATTGCCGACATTTTCTTCATGTCCGACGTTTTGGCCAAACAGCCACGGCCTCGGGGCAAGCGGCTGTGCATTCTGACCAATGCGGGCGGTCCCGGGGTGCTGGCCACCGATGCGTTGGTTGCGGGTGGAGGCGAGCTGGCTGAATTATCGCCCGAGACGTTAAAGGCATTCGACGAAATTCTTCCCGCTCAGTGGAGCCACAACAACCCGGTGGATATCCTCGGCGACGCCGAGCCTGAGCGTTATGCGAAATCGCTGGAGATTGCCGCCAAAGATCCCAGTATTGACGGCATGCTGGTGGTGCTGACCCCGCAGGACATGACCAATCCGACACAGATTGCCGAGAAGCTGAAGCCGTATGCCAAAGGACTTGGTAAGCCAGTGCTGGCGAGCTGGATGGGTGGCGCCGAGGTCGCGGCGGGCGAGCAGATACTGAACCAGGCGGGCATTCCGACCTTCCAGTTTCCCGATAGCGCCGTGCGCGCCTTCAACTATATGTGGCGCTATTCCTACAATCTGAAAGGGCTGTATGAGACTCCCGCGTTGCCGCAACATGCCGATGCTGCGATGCAACGCGGAAAAGCCGGAGACATCATCCAGCAGGCCCGTCAGTCGGGCCGTACCGTCCTCACCGAGTATGAATCGAAGCAGTTGCTCAAGGCCTACGACATTCCAACAGTCGATACCCGGATAGCCATCACCGAAGCGGAAGCGGTGCAAGCTGCGGAGGAGATTGGCTATCCCATCGTGCTGAAGCTGTACTCGCTCAGCATCACGCACAAGACGGATGTGGGCGGGGTGCAATTGAATTTGCGCGATGCGGGCGCGGTGAAGGCCGCCTTCCAAGCTATCAAGCAGTCGGTCACCGCACAGGTTGGCGCCGAGCACTTCCAGGGCGTTACGGTCCAGCCCATGGTGAAGCTCGATGGCTACGAGTTGATCATCGGCAGCAGTCTCGATGCGCAGTTCGGCCCGGTCATACTGTTCGGAACCGGGGGGCAATTGGTCGAGGTCTTTAAAGACCGCGCCCTGGCCCTGCCGCCTTTGAATTCCACGCTCGCCCTGCGGATGATGGAGCAGACCAACATCCTCAAAGCGTTGAAAGGAGTTCGCGGACGCAAGCCCGTCGATTTGGCGGCGCTGGCAGATCTCCTGGTGCGCTTCAGCCAACTCGTGGTTGAGCAGCCGTGGATCAAGGAAATTGACATAAACCCACTGCTCGCTTCCGCGGAACGAATCGTCGCGTTGGACGCGCGGGTGGTGGTCCATGGTCCCGATATGACGGAAGACAAGCTGCCCACCACAGCCATTCGTCCATATCCGATTCACCTGGTCAGGCCATGGAAGACGAAGGACGGGAAAGACGTGGTTATCAGGCCTATCCGGCCGGAAGACGAGCCACTGATGATTGAGTTCCACAAGAAGCTCTCGGAACGAAGTGTCTATCTACGGTACTTCCAGCCGTTGAAACTGACCCAGCGCACCGCCCACGAGCGCTTGACCCGTACTTGTTTTATTGACTACAACCGCGAGATGGCGCTGGTTGCGGAGCGCAAGAACGAGGCTGGCGAACCCGAGATTCTGGCGGTCGGCCGGCTTAGTAAATTGCATGGCCGCGATGAAGCCGAACTCGCCGCAGTGGCCACGGATGCCGCTCAGCATAAAGGTCTGGGAACCGAGCTTTATCGTCGCCTGATCGAATTTGCCCGCGACGAGAAGCTTAAACTGGTGGTCTCCACCATGCTTCCCGAGAACCGCGAAATGAGGGCCGTGTGCGTCAAGCACGGGTTCAAGATGTTCTCGAACCTGGAAGACAACACGATCCGGGCCGAACTGGAACTATAACGGCGCCATGCCATCGCCGCCGCAGCCCTCTTGCGGGGCCTCTATCATTTATTTCGCACAAACCGTCCGCCGCTGCTGTGCCGTAATCCGTCGGTAAGGAATTTGCCGAGTTGGGCGAGAGGGCGGATTGACAAGGCGGAGACGGGGAAAAGAACAGGGCGGAACTTCACCTGTTGGGTGTTACATTGCACTCACGATGAAAGAGAAAGCGAAACGTAGTCCCGCCGAAGGTGATTTTCTGTTCGAGATCGATTCTGCGCCGCTGGAAGAATGCGTGACGGCCCTGGGCGGGGTGCCGCTGTTGGTGCGGGCCATACGCTCGCTGGACGTGCCCGGCAGCGTGCAGCGCCACCTGCGGGTGAAGCAGCGGGAGCGGGGATTCGACGAGGCCACCTACATCGAGAGTTTTCTGGTGTTGAACGCGGTGGGGGCGACTGTCTGGAGGACTTCGAGCCGTTACGGGAAGACGCGGGTTTGGCCGCCATGCTGGGGCACCCAGTGCCCAGCGCCGAGGCGGCGCGCAAGTTCCTCTACCAGTTTCATGACGAAGCGGAGATCGAGCAGGCGCAGCGGGAACTCCCGAGCGGGCGGGTGAGTTACATCCCGGGAGAGAGCGCGCCTCTGCGCGGCTTGGCGCAGGTGAACGAAGACGTGATGCAGGAGTTGGGGCGGCGTTGCCCGGAGCAAAAGATTGCCACCCTCGACTTGGCCGCCACCCTCATCGAGAGTTGGAAGCGGGAAGCTTCCATGTGGTTTTGGAACGCACCGCCGCGGGTCGTTACTTCGCTCTGCGCGATACCCGTCCGCACCGCGGCATTCCTCTTTCCTGCGGATGGTTCGACGGCCAGATGGAGAACAACGACGTTTGCGGCGTCATGGCCTCTCCCGCCCATCGCCCGGTTTGCGTGAAGGACGGCGATAATCCC
>DATCCF010000225.1:0-11172 GCA_036511435.1 Terriglobales bacterium
CCTGTTCCGCCGGCTCAAAGGCTTTCGTCGCATCTTCTCGCGCTTCGACAAACTCGACCTGGTCTTTCTCGGCTTCCTCCACTTTGCTCTTATCGTCGAAGCGCTCAGGTATCTAAGTAGTGTTAACACGCCCTAGTGCGCGTGGCGGCGCCGAACGCCTTCCTGGTGGCAAGCGCTACGCCGTCTCCTAAGTGAGAAGTGCGGGCCAGCCCGTCAGGGGTCAGGGGTCAGGGGCTAGTTTCTAGTTTCGGTCTTTTCTCGGCTGTCATCCCGAGCAACGGACCTGCTGGGGCAGGTTGAAACAGGAATGACCAAGGTCAAAACGCATATTGATTCTATTGGGTTTGCGTCTTTATCATTGGGAGTGACGAGCCCGCCGCGGGCGAGGAGTCGAGGGATCTGCGGTTCACGTCCGCGGCATTCGTGTCGTGCGAAGGAGAAAGCACCAGTTTGGTAGCCCTAGCCGCTAGCCCCTAACCCCTAGGCCCTAGCCTCTGCTTCAGTACAGCCCCGGCTCCCCCGTCGGCCGCGTCTTCCATCGCCGATGCACCCAGAGCCACTGGTCGGGGTAGTGGCGCACGTAGTCTTCAATGATTTTATTGAAGAGCGCGGTATTGGTAACGGCGTCGGCTTCCTGGTCGCCGGTGCGTACCAGGTCAACCGCGCGGTCGAACTCCACCCGGTATTTGCGCAGCGCCGGGTCCCAAATAGTGAACGCCGGAACCACCGCTGCGCCGGTATGCAACGCCACCCGGGCCACGCCACTGGCGGTGCAGGCGGGAATCCCGAAGAAATTCACGAAGACGCCCTGCGGCGGGGTCATGTTGGTGTCCATCAGGACGCCCACGGTCTCGTTCTGGCGCATGGCTGCAATCAAGCTGCGGGCAAATTCATCTTTGCCGATCATCACGTTGCCGTGCAGACCGCGATAGCGCGCAACCAGGGCATCCACGTAAGGATTGTCGAGCGGCCGCACCACGATCTTCATGGGGTGTCCCTGGAGCGAATGGAAAAACGAACCGATCTCCCAGCCTCCGAAATGGCCGGTGAGGAAGAGCACACCCTTGCCGCGCTTCTCGGCGGCTTCGAAATTCTCGAAGCCCTGGTACACGGCAACCTGCGAGACGTTTTTCCTGGTGTAGCCGGGGAAAAGGCAAGCTTCGCCGAGCAAGCGTCCCAACGAGACGTAGACTCCACGCAGAATCTGGCGGCGTTCTTTCGTGGATTTTTCCGGAAAGGCCAGTGCGAGATTGCGCAGCCCAACCCGACGCAATCGGCGGTGCAGATGGTACACGGCTCCGCCCAGCAGGATGCCGCATCCACGGGCCAGCGGGCGCGGCAAGGCGCCGATCAGGCGCACCAGCAACGCGACTGGAACGTACTGCAACCTATGGCGCATCAGGAGTATCGGTTTGACGGTAGCACCGCGAAAAAACGAGGTCAAACCTGTGGCCGCAGCCACCGCTCTCCTCCGTCCCTGCTTTTAAGGATTGACACTTCCGCTGCTGGCCGGCGTGGCCGCGACGGGCGGCGCAACGGGTGTGCTTGGGGTGGCAGCCGGGGCGGCAGCCGGTTCTTCGTCTGTCGTCGAATCCGAAGTCGCTGCCGGCGCTTCAGCAGGAGCTGCCGGTGAGGCTGTCGTAGGCGTCTCGACCGGCGCCGGCGATGTTACGACGGGTGGGGGTGCAGCCTGTGCGCGAACCTTGGGCGTGGGAGCGTACTTCTCAACCGTGTTCAGGAGGACCAGGGAATCCTGCGGGGCCGGAACCTGTCCGTTGAGCAGCGCGTAGAATGTCCAGTCTTTGCCCCCATAGAAGGCGCGAGTGTCGCTGTCGTCCTGGCGAATGACGCCGCCGCTCAACGAGACCCCAAGAAACAATCCGCGCGAACGCGAATAGGTCAGCACCTGGGCGCGCAACGTAAGGTCGGTGGAAGCCTGAGCATCGCGGCCCACCGGCCCGGCAGCCGCGGAAGCGTCCGCTCCCAACTTGAACTTGCTTTGCAGCAGGTGCTGCATGCCGTCGTCGGTGCGGACGATCAGGACGAGATCGGAAGCCTGACCGCCCGCCTGGAATCCGAAACTGCCGCCGGTCACCTTGAAAAACACCGGCGCGCTCCAGCCATGATCGGTGCGGCAAGTGGCTACGCCCTTGCCATAGTTTGCCCCGACTATGAAACTTGCCTTCAGCATGGAGGGCACAATCGCGATGCACTTGGCTCCCGACATGATTCCATCGGGAATGGCCCGATCGGGAGCAGACATGATCTGGCTGAGCACCGTGCTCGCAGTCTGGACGCGATCCACTTGCGCGTCCCGGTGCTGGCCCCATGCCCAGGTGGTCATCGAAAATATCAACAATACTGCCGCGACAATCTTCTTCATGGCTCGACTCCGATCAGAAAATGGTATGCTTTGCCAGCCTGTGCCGGATGCACTCATCTTACGAGGGTTCGAGGGAATATTGAGCCTGAAGAAAACTGATGACGGGTTACTCTTTAGTGTCCTGAGGTCGAAGGGCGAAAAGGAAAACGCAGCCGGTCCGGATGGTTCTGGCCAGTTCAGATGGGGTTGGTTCCAAAAACTAAGGGCTGGAAGAGGAGACCCTCGTAACCTCTTCCAACCCTATCTCCCAGGTTCTGTGGTAGGTGAATGCAGTATGCAGTCGTCGCTGGATTCGGTCAAGTAACGGAAGGCCACACGGGGTAATAGGACTTTAGTAACAATCGGAGGTGCAGGTAACTCGTCCCTGGAACTTGGATTGTTCCCACGTGAAACAAAACGGCGGATGGCTCGTCCGCATGAACAAGTTGCCTGCCTTTTGCTTGGCCGTTGGCGAACTGAATTACCGACCAGACGAAAGCAGCGAATGAGTGATGGCGTGGACTGACAAAGCGATCCGGTTCTGCACTCCGACCTTGCGCATGAGCTGACTGACATGTGCCTTAACCGTGCGCTCTTCGATACCGAGCGCGTCCCCGATTTCCCGGTTGGATCGGCCCGCGACCAGCAACTTCAACACTTCCCGCTCACGTTCGCTGATCTTATCTTCCCCTTGCGGTGGCACCCTGCGAGGCGATGCGGTTGCGCGTTCGATGAACGTGCTCAGCACCCGCCTGGGCGCCCACACCGAACCGCTGTGCACGACGCGGATGGCGTGTTTGAATTCGCTGGGCGTCGCATCCTCGGCGATATAACCTTTTGCGCCTGCCGCAATGGCCCGCAGAATTTCTTCATCGCTCGTGCCTGCCCCAGTGACAATAATGCGTATGGTAGGACGCACGGCCTTGAGCGCGGACATCGCCGCGTAGAATGCGGCTCCGCCGTTGGGGGTCATCAGGATGATGTCGTCGTCAGGCGAACTCAAGATCGACGGGATGCTGGAAGCGCGTATCTCAAAGTCGTCCTCCGAGGAGAATATCGCCCGAAATCCAAGGAAGCGAAGCGGGTCACTTTCCACCACGGCAATGCGGATGGTGGTCTTAGGCGGCGGTTTCATTCGGGCACTCAAGATGCCCGTAGAATACCGCATGGCAACCTTGGTGCATACCAAATGGCCTAACAGTGCTATTTAGCAAGCAGGGTCCACTTGGGCCTGCCGCTAATCACGACGCGGCTGACGGCATCATGCAGCCGATCTTCGGCGTGGACCCTTGGCGGACTTCTTCACTACTTTCACCTCCGACTCCCTTTCCGCTGCGGCTACGCGTTGCGGCGGTTTCTTCGGCATTTGCGCCAGGCTTTCCTTGAGTGCCGCCATAAGGTCAACCACTGGAGCAAGCTTGCGAGGTTTCTCGACTGCAGTGACCTCAGTCCCTTCCAGATGCGCCTTGATGAGCTGCTTCAGGTTTTCCTCGAAGCTGTCGTGATACTTCTCCGGCTCAAATTTGCCGGCGAGCGCTTCGATCAATTGATGGGCGACCTTGACCTCGGCATCTTTGAGTTCGACGTCGACCGGGCCGAAGTTCTCTAACTGCCGAACTTCATCGCTGTAGTACATGGTGTGCAGCATGAGCCCGCCTGCATGAGGCCGCAGAAATACCGTGTATTCGCGGTTGTGCATGGTGAGCTTGGCGATCGCTACATAGCCGGTTTCTTCCATCGCCTTTGTCAGCAGCGCGTAGGGCCTACGGCCCGCTTCATCCGGCACCAGGTAATACGACGATTCGAAATAGATAGGATCTACTTCCTTGTACTCGACGAACTCCAGGATCTCCATCGCCTTCGCGGTTTTGGGCTCGATCTTCTTGATCTCTTCCGGCTCGATGATGACGTACTCGCCTTTGCGGTACTCGTAGCCCTTGACGATCTCGTTGCGTTCGACGACGCGCTCGTCATGCGGGCACCAGAGCTGCTGTTTGACACGCGTGTTGTCATCGCGGTGCAGCATGTTGAAGGAGATGTGATTGCTACGCGCGCCGGAAAATAATTTTACCGGCATGGAGATGAGGCCAAAGGTTAGATATCCAGACCAAACGGAAGACGCCATATGCTTACCCTTCCTGGGTACTGGGATTGCACCAAATCTGCGACAGCATAGTGCTGCGTCTGCCGCGTAATGTCAAGCCCCAGTCTTTTCCTGTCGCCGCAAGATGAGAAGTATGATGTTGTTGACCGCGATGTACTATCGGCGGTAGTCATGGCCCGTCGACCTTAACTGCTTTGCTGAGTGGTCCACTCTTCTGAGCGGTACGGGGAGATGCAACCGTCGCCTCGCGGGCCAGAACCATGGAAGCGGCAAGTGCCGCAGTTTTGTGATCCGTGGTCCAAGGTGGGCCGGTAGAACTTCCCAGGCATGAGATCCTGTGCCGCACTCGGCTCGCTGCATTCTCGAATGCCGTCATAGCCCGCTCATCAAGTTCTCGCTCCCTAATTGCCGTGACAGAAATTTTCAAGTGTTCACAAGCTCTCCTGACGGCATTGCGAAAGAATTCGCCTTCCGCCGTATGAATCAGCGTGTGCGACGCGAGAATGTTCGAAAGAGACGGCAGAGGGCGACCTGAGGCCAAGAGGACGGCAGAACCTACGATTCGATAGTGGCGCCCCTCCAATTCCCGGACCACCTCCCCGACAGCCGCTAAAGCCAAGCCGCTCTGGCGGCGAAGCGGCGGCTATGAGTTAGCCCACGGCGTACCGGGGTCCCCAAGCCACGCCGCTTGGTCACCGCGGCGTCCTTGGTCGGATGACAAAAATAGAGGAAATTAAACGGCCTGGCGGAAGCCCCGCTCCTTCCTTTTGCTCCGCATTGAATTCGTCGCCCCGGTTGCGTAATCTTTGCGGAGGGACACACAGGGGCGCCGGAGGGATCGAACATGAGCCAGACCATAACCCCCACTCGCAGCTTCGGATTTTTTCTGAACGGGAACTGGAGCACGCACGGACGCGAGGTAGTGGTAATCTCGCCCTTCGATCGCAGTGTGCTGGCGGTAGTGTCGGAGGCGGAGCGCGAAGACGTCGAGATGGCCGTCGAATCGGCGGTGCGGGCCTTCGAGGTCACGCGCAAGATGACGTCGCATCAGCGCGCCGGCGTTCTGCGCAAGGTCGCCGACGGCATCGCGGCGCGGCGCGAGGAATTTGCCCGCACCATCTGCCAGGAAGCGGGCAAGCCCATCAAGACTTCGCGCATCGAGGTGGAGCGCGCCATCAATACCTTCCAGATTGCCGCCGAGGAAAGCGGGCGCATCTACGGCGAGTACATCCCGCTGGACACGCTGGAATCGACCGGCGGACGATGGGGCCTGGTGCGGCGTTTCCCGCTGGGGCCGGTGTTCGCCATCACCCCGTTCAATTTTCCGCTGAACCTGGTGGCGCACAAAGTGGCTCCCGCGATGGCCGCCGGTTGTCCGCTCATCCTGAAACCGGCGCCGCAGACGCCCATCTCGTCGCTGCTGCTGGCCGAGATCGTGCAGGAGTCGGGATGGCCCGAGGGCGCGTTCGCGGTGCTGCCGCTGTCCAACGAAAACGCTGCCCTGCTGGTGGCCGATGGCCGCATCAAGCTGCTCACGTTTACGGGGAGTGCGGCGGTGGGCTGGCAACTGAAGTCGCGCGCCGGCAAGAAGCGCGTCACCCTGGAACTCGGCGGGAATGCCGGGGTCATCGTGCACAGCGATGCCGACCTGGAGCACGCGGCGCAGCGCTGCGTGGCTGGCGGCTTCTCGTATGCAGGACAGACATGCATTTCGGTGCAGCGCATCCTGGTACACCAACCGGTTTTCCAGAAATTTACCGAGTTGCTGCTGCAGGGCGTCCGCAAGTTGAAGTTGGGCGATCCCATGCAGGAGAGCACCGACGTTCCTCCCCTGATCCGCGAGCAGGACGCGGTGCGCGCCGTCGAATGGATTGACGAGGCGGTGAAGGGCGGCGCCAAACTGCTGTGCGGCGGCAAACGCAACGGGGCCATGCTCGAGCCCGCGGTGCTCACCGGCACCAGCCCCGAGATGCGGGTCAACTGCGCCGAAGTTTTCGCGCCGCTGGTGACGGTCGAGCCTTACGAGTTCTTTTCCGAGGCGCTGCGCCAGATCAACGACTCGGTTTACGGTCTGCAAGCGGGCGTGTTCACGCGCGATGCCGGTCTCATCCAGATGGCGTTCGAGGAACTCGAGGTGGGCGGCGTGATCGCGGGCGACGTGCCCAGCTTCCGCGTCGACCAGATGCCGTATGGAGGGGTGAAGGACTCAGGCCTGGGCCGCGAAGGGCTGCGCTACTCGATTGAAGACATGACCGAACGCAGGCTGCTGGTAATGGCAGTGCGGTAGGAGGAAATGCAAATTAACCACAGAGACACAGAGATCACAGAGAAAAAACGATAGAAAACAAAACCCCGTGCCCTCTGTGTGTTCGTGATGAAAAAAGAATTCTTTTTTCCATAGCCGCGCACCATCCCTCGCTTGGTCACGTCGGAATTATTCACCACCGAGAGCACGGAGGGGAAACAAGAACTAAAGAAAGAGAAACAGGAATTAACTCCGTGATCTCCGTGTCCTCCGTGGTAAGAACGTTCTTCTTCTCTGTGTCTCTGTGGTGAATGATTCCGACACACAGGGCCCTAGACACGCAGGGGCCCTAGAAGACGTGCAGCCGCGAGCGCATCTTCTCGGCCATGTCCTGCACCAGGCGAATCTTGGCCACCACCTCGGCGGGGATGGCCGGCTGCCGCAACGCCAGCTCCGAAGTGAGCAGGATGCCAGTCACCTCGCCGCGCAACTGGTTGCGCAACATCCGCTCCGCCAAGCCCATGGCCCATTGCTTTTCTTTCTCGGCCCGGCGCAGGGCAACCTGCGCTTCGCGCACCACCCGGTCGCAACCATGCAGCGCCAGGTTGAGGTAAATCGGCAGGGCCGTGCCGGCGTGATTCAACAGAGTATCCAGCGCGCGGAAATCGGCCTCCAGCAGCGATTGATCGATCGCCAGAGCGTCGTATTCCGCGGTCTGCAGCCGCCGGACCGCGTGCGGCACCGAGTTGGCCACCTGAGTTTGCTGCCCGGTGCCCTGTTGCAGTGCGGCAGCGCATTCCTGGGCGCGAGAAGATGTGGTCACCAACAGGATCATACGTTCCTCCTTGCCGCCCTTCGCCCGGCACACTTCGCCAGTGCCGCCGGCGAGCGGCGCTTATCGGTCCAACCGCCCCGGCCCGGGACTTTTTTCGGGTCCCGCCATGCGCGCCGCGTTGGCGCGTAGCGCGATGAAAATCAGAGCGCCGAGCCGTATTCCTTCAGTTTGCGATAGAGCGTGGTCTTGCCGATGCCCAACTGGCGCGCGGCTTCCAGCTTGTCGCCCTGCAGCGCTTCGATGGCGTGCAGGATGGCTTGTTTCTCCAGTTCGGCGATGGGGGTGATGCTCTCCCCATCGGAAACCGGGCCCGTGGTTTTGGCCGGCGCCTGGAAGTTGCGCAACTGCGTCGGCAGATCGGCAATGTGAATGGTGGGTAGAGAGCAGGTCGTGCAGGCGCGTTCCATCGAATTCTCCAGTTCGCGCACATTGCCCGGCCAATCGTAGTTGATCATCAGCCGCAGAGCGTCGTCCCCCAAGCTGTGCTGTATCTGGGCCGCCCCGTTGATCCGCTCCAGTACGTTGCCGATCAGCAGAGGAATGTCCTGCTTGCGCTCGCGCAGCGGAGGGATGCGCAAGGTAAGCACATTCAGGCGGAAGTAGAGGTCGCGGCGGAAGGTCCCCTGCTGCACCGCCACATCCAGGTCGCGGTTGGTGGCCGCCAGGATACGCACGTTGATGGGTATGGCGCGGGTGCCGCCTACCGGACGCACTTCCTTTTCCTGGATGGCGCGCAACAGCTTGGCTTGCAGGTCCACCGGCAGCTCGCCCACTTCATCGAGAAAGATGGTGCCGCCCTCGGCCGTGGTCAGCAATCCGTCCTTGGCCCGCACCGCGCCAGTGAAGGCGCCGCGCACATAACCGAACAACTCGCTCTCGATCAGGGTCGGCACCAGCGAGCCGCAATCCACGGGAATAAAGGGACGGTCGCGGAAGGGCCCGGAGTAGTGAATGGAGCGCGCCACCAGTTCCTTGCCGGTCCCGCTCTCCCCCAGAATCAGGACAGGATGGGTGCTGTGCGCCGCCTTGGCGATAATACGGTACAGCTTTTCCATCTCCGGCGCGTGTCCCACCAACGAACCGAAGCCGTGTTTCGACTTCACCTGTTCCCGCAACAAGCGGTTCTCGGCGGTGAGCTTCAGGTGGGCCGCCGCCCGCTCCAACAGCAGGCGCAGCTCTTCGAAGTTGAACGGTTTGGTAATGTAGTCATAGGCGCCCATCTTCATCGCCTGCACCGCCGACTGCACCGTGGCAAAGCCGGTCATGACAATCGCCAGGGTCTCGGGACGGCGCTGCTTGATCTCGCGCAAAACCTCCAGCCCGCCGTTGCCCGGCAGACGAAGATCGAGCAGCACCACATCCGTACTGCTGGTTTCGAGGACCTGATAGGCTTGTTCCGGGGTCTCCGCCGTCCGGCTGTTAAAGCCCAGCGATTGCGCGACTTCCCGGCAGGAGTCGCGCATCGAGCGCTCATCGTCGACGATCAACAGGTTCAGTCCATTGGTTTCGCAACTCGGGTCGCTAACTGCCACGGTTTCTACGGCATGCACGTGGGACATCCCTTCTGCGGCGGCCCGCCCCCAAGTGGCGGCGCCGGATTGATTTGGGCTTTGGTACTCATCAGTACTCATTACCATCATCCCTTTTTGGGAAACGTGCTAGTACAAGCATCACATGGCGATGTGAGTTCAGTTTCCCGACCTGCAATCGACATCCCAGCCGGCTCGACCGAAGGCGAGGAGTGGATTCCGTGTGCGATGCCGGATGAGGACAGACCAGGAGCCGGGCGGGAAGTTCTCCAGGGCGGCAGGTTCTCCGCACTCCGGGAGTCAACGCCCGGCTCCTGGGCCGTCAATGTATCGCTCAACCCCAATCCGTGGCTCTGCCCGCAGGGGCTGTCTGGGCTGGTCGGTGCGGTTGTATCTTTTGTATCGTCCGTGAGGGCCAGCCGGCCCAACAGCTGTCTCATCAACTCTCCGCCACGCTGCGCGTTGCGCTCGATTTCCCGCAGCGGCCGCTTGAGATGGCTGTAGGGAGGCAGCTTCCAGCGCAGAACTTGTGCATTCATCAGCACGGCGGTGGTGGTGTTGGCCAGCTCGTGCACCAGGTCGGCGCGATCGTCGTTGAAGGCGCGCGAGGAGCGCGGGTTTTCCGAATCGCGCTCCTCGCGCCCGTGCCCGGCGGAGGACATCTGTGTGATTTCGTCATCGCTTGGGACCGCAAGGCGATCAAGTCGGTTCGCCGAGGGTTCGATTTGCCTTGGGCTGCCGCTCGGGTTGTGGCTGGCCATGTTCATGACCCAGGTTCGCTTTGTTTCAGTTTGCAGACGCACTCGTATAGAGCACGGCTGCTGCCAAAACTCCAATCGCGCTTAAGTGTTGATTCTTTTGGGAATTTTCCGATCGCGGCTAGACTGGAATCACGGCTGCCGTCGCTTCCGTTCCACAATGAAACCCGGTCCTGTCCGAATAGGACTCCAAGTGCCCGTCAAATCAGGGGTTTCGACGGTTTCCTGTTTGGGGAAGGAAAATGTGCGGGAAGATCAAATCGGGAAGGGCGGGTCGGTGGTTAGCACTTAGCAATTAGCAGCTAGCCATTAGCAATTAGCAACGAGGATTGTTCCTTTACTCAAGGTGGCTCAACACGATACGCTGCCTCAATCAACCTGTTAACGCAGGCGGCGGAGGTGTCTTCAATGGTTAATGTTGACCTGATGATTTCGACTGGGCTCTGGCTTTCAGGATTAGGTATGACTGGACTAGGTTTAGAAATGACAGCAGATCGCAAAGCGTCGGATCGTAAGTGGAGTTACAGAATCGCGTTCGGACTGCTGGGAATGACATTTATTGCCCTTAGCTATATGCAATCTGAGAGAGCGGATAGATACTCCAGGGAGCTAGTAAGTAAGCATCAGGAAGAACAGATAAGAAACGAAGGAAATATCAAGTTCGTTGAGGGTCAATTAGAGACTATGACCGCAGTACTTCATGGTCTTGCTGGAACTTCCGATCCAAAGCAGATAGTAGCGGCGCTTATGGCTGTGATTCCGAAGACTCCAGTACCTATAACAAAAAGTGAGCCTAACTCCCCGCTGCGTGACAGACTTAACCAACTCTCTACCATGGTGTATCAGTTTGCGGCAGAACGTACTACGATTGAGCATAATGCCATCAGAAACCGGAAGAGTCCGCCTACTGAACAGTCGATGCAGGAGGAGTGGAAGGAGTCAGTTATAACAAGCGGAGAAACTGAAGCCCAATTTTATAAACGCTTACTGCCACAAATAAATACGGCCATTCAAGAAGCTGCTGTCAGTCTGAAAGTACAACTACCCGGGGATCTACTCAAACCAGAGACAAGGAATAAATACCCTGGCTTGAAGGACGCTAACTGGCTATGTGGAAGTGTTTCATATTCACGTATGGCGCAAGAATGCGCTGCCGCTTTGCAGGAGTTGGCGACAGAAGTTAAGTAGTCCGCTTTAAGCCGAAGTTCCGCTAAGAATTAGGACTAAATTTTCCGGCAACTGCCTCATTTTCAAGCCTGTAGCGCGCAAGTATCAGCCATAATCAGTGGCAATATGTTCCCATGTAATTAACATTATTGTTCTTTACTTATATGCTATA
>DATCCF010000226.1:0-4389 GCA_036511435.1 Terriglobales bacterium
TCCGCATGATTTGCATTTCGATTCGACGTTCCGGGGCGGTAATGCGGAAAGATGCACCGTTATTATGCAGCCCGAGAGCATACGTCGGGCTGAAATCCCTGCGCATAAGGGAACGTGTCTGGATGAACGTCGGCAGTTGCCAGAACGCCAGAACGAAGGAGCCAAGAGAATGAAAAAGTCGCTAGTCACCATGTTGCTGGTGCTCGCTACCGCAGCGCTGGTCCAGCAATCGGCAGCTCAGGGGGCGGCGCAGCCCGCGCAAACCGGTCAGCCAGCTCAACCGGCGCAGCCCGTGCAAGCCGGTCAGCCCGCTCAACCGACGCAGAAGAAAGAAATCAAAGATCCGGCTGAATATAACTCCTACGTGAACGCGGCGCAGCAGACCAACCCACAGTTTAAACCGCAAGGACTGGAAGCGTTTCTGCAGACGTATCCCAATAGCGTGATGAAGGAAGACGCTTTGGAGCAGTTGATGGTGGCCTACCAGCAGGCCAACGACGCCAAGAAGACCATCGACGCCGCCAACCGGCTGCTGCAAGTCAACCCGAATAACATCCGGGCGCTGGCGCTGCTGGCTTACAACTACCGCGCCGCGGGCTCCCAAGGCGGGCCGCAGATGCAGCAAAACCTGCAGCAGGCGCAGCAATATGGCCAGAAGGGATTGCAGGCGCTGACTAATATGCCCAAACCCGACGGCATGAGCGACACCGATTTCACCAAGCTCCATAACCAGACGGGCGCGATCTTCGAAGGCGCGGTGGGATTTGCGGCATTACAGCAGAAGGATTATCCCACGGCGCAAAAGAACCTCCGTGACGCGGTAGCGGAAGAATCGCAGCCGAACATCATGGACATCTATCAACTGGCTACGGCCGACCTTGAGGCCAAGCCGATGAACCCGGAAGGCTTCTGGTTCATCGTGAAGGCTTCACAATTGGCCCAGGGAGCTGGCCAGGCGCAGATCCTGGATTATGGCCGCAAAAAGTACATCCGTTATCATGGCTTGGAGGATGGCTGGAATGACCTGGTAAAGCAAGCGCAAGCGTCCCAGAGCATCATGCCGCCGGCTGGCTTCACGGTGGCCGCAGCGCCGCCGCCACCGTCTCCCGCCGAGCAGGCAGCCGATCTGGTGAAGAGCAAGAACCCGAAGCAGATGAACTTCGCAGAATGGGAACTGGTGCTTTCTTCTGGCAACCAAGCCGCCGCTGACCAGGTATGGAATACCATCAAGGATAAGCCTGTGCGGTTGGGTGCGCAGGTCATTACTGCGTCCGCGTCGAAGATTATGCTGGCCGGGAGTAGTGACGATATCGACACCAAGACGGCCGACATCACGTTGACCATGGAGAAACCGCTGCCAGCGAAACTGATTCCCGCGGTTGGAAGCATGATGGAGTTCCGGGGCACGGCCAGCAGCTACTCTGCAAGCCCCTTCATGCTCACGATGACGGAAGGTGCCCTGTTGGACAAGAGCGGTAATCCAGTCACCACTGCGGCACCCGTGCACCATCCGGCGACACACAAGAAATCGCAGTAAGTCAGAGGTTGACTGCACAAACGACGAGGGAGCAGCGAAAGTTGCTCCCTTTTTGTTTGCTGGTGGTACAGGGCACCCAGGCGCCTCGTAATCTCTCTCAGTTCTGAAACATCTGCTGCCCGGCGCGGAATACATCCACGTAAGCTTTCACGGCAGCGTCGGTGGCGCGCAGGAACTCATCTGGAGTATAGATTCCGCGCAGACTGCCGCTTTCCATCAACCCAATTCGGTTACCCAGCAGCAAGGCTTCGCCGACGTCATGGGTCACAAATACGATGGTCTTTCCCAGCTTGTGCTGGAGTTTCCTGAACTCCATCTGCAACTCGGCACGGGTGATGGGATCGAGCGCACCGAAGGGTTCGTCCATCAGAAGGATGGGAGGGTCGGCGGCCAGGGAACGGGCCAGACCGACGCGCTGGCGCTGTCCCCCCGAAAGCTGGTGGGGATAGCGGTCCGCGAACTCCGGACTCGGCAGGCCCACCAAGTCCAGCACCTCGTTAACACGCGGCTCGATTTTTTGCCGGTCCCACCGCTCCAGCTTCGGCACTAACGCCACGTTTTGCCGTACCGTGTAATGCGGAAATAAGCCGACCTCCTGGATGGCATAGCCGATTCTTCGTCGCAGCTTAATCGCATCCCACTGCGCGACCGGAGTTCCGTCCACGCGCACTTCGCCTTGCGTCGGCGCAAGCAGGCGATTGATCATCTTCAGACACGTGGTCTTCCCCGACCCGCTCCGACCAAGCAGCGTCAGGGTCTCACCCCGGCGGACGGAAAGGTTCACGCCGGACAACAGCACCTTACCTCCCGCGACGCAAAACTGCACATTCTTGAACTCGATCGTGATAGCGGCCGCGTCGTTCATCTCACCAGGCCCGCGATTGCCGCTACAGCGTATCAGAGTCGTGGCTCGGTAGGCGCTAACAACGAGAACGCAGTTCTCTCCTAAAAGAGATGATTCCTACACTTAATCTTACGACCTACAATGTTATTTATTTCTTACCTATGCTATATTGTAAGAATGAAGCAAAGTTATTCCCAAGTCAGCACCAAGGGTCAGATCGTCATTCCCTCCGAGCTCCGAGAAGCCTTGCAGATCGGACCTGGCACGCAGGTGGCCATGCATCGTGAAGGGGACGTCATTATCCTGCGCCCGGTGACTGCTGGGTTCATTCGCAATCTGCGCGGCTATTTCGGAAAGGGAAAATCGCTGGGACAAATCCGTGAACAGGAACACAGGCGAGAACGATGACGTACGTGCTCGATGCCAGCAGTCTGCTGCGGTTTCTCGACGACGAAGCGGGCGCCGGGCGGATCGAGGATCTGCTCAACAAAGCGCGGCTAGGTGGAAATGCACTGCTGCTTTCAGCGATCGATTGGGGAGTGGTGGTCTACATCTTGGCGCGGGCACACGGTCCCGAGAAAGCCCGACCTGTGGTCGATAGCCTAGCCAGTCTTCCCTTGAAAATTGTGAGCGTTGACGCGTCGCACGCCGAAGAAGCTGCCTGGTTCAAAGAGCAGTTCAAGGTTCCCTATGCGGATGCCTTCGCCGGTGCTCTGGCCCGCCGCGAGAAGCTCACGCTGGTAACTGCCGATTATGACTTCAAGAGTGTTGGGACGGCTATCAAGGTCGAGTTTCTACCGGCAAAGTAATCTGCTCCCCCAAGTCTTTCCGGCAGGCTGTCAAAAAACAATGCCGAAGCTACCCCGCAGGGCAAGCTTCGGCATGATTTCTAAATTTGTACAGCGTCAGCCAATCAGCGTACAGGCGAGCCGACTCTTAACGTCCCCAGCCGCCGCCGCCGCCACCACCGCCGCCCGAGCGCCCACGGCCACCACCACCGCCGCCGCGTCCGCCGCCGCCGCCGCCGCCAAAGCCGCCACGGCCTCCGCCCCCGCCGCCGCCCCGAGGACGGTCGGTCTTGGGACGCGCCTCGTTCACGGTCAAGTTGCGGCCTCCGAGATTGGTGCCGTTCAGAGCTTCCATCGCCTTGCCGGCTGAGTCGTCGTCGGCCATTTCGACGAAGGCGAATCCGCGCGGCTGTCCCGTATCGCGGTCCGTAACGATGCTGACCTTGTCGACTGGGCCATAGGCTTCGAACAGCCCGCGCACTTGGTCTTCAGTCGCATCGAAAGTTAAATTCCCCACGTAGATGTTCTTCATTGGATCCTCACTTTTAGTATGCCGCTTGCTGGATCGAACATCGATCGCGCGGGCGGACTCCGGTTGGGGTGTTCACGACCAAAGACTCAACTGACTTCTAGCCGCGTAAAAACGGAAGGGCAGCATCTGCCGCCCCTCTGTTGCATTTTTGTTTAGAGCACCTGAACGTTTTCAGCCTGCCAACCCTTAGCTCCACGCTTCACGTCGAAGCTGACGGCCTGACCTTCTTGCAGCGAACGGAAACCGTTCGACTGGATGGCCGAGAAGTGGACGAATACATCTTCGCCATTCTGACGTGAAATAAAACCAAAACCTTTGGCATCGTTAAACCACTTAACTGTTCCTTGTTCCATTTGTTTCTTTGTATATCCTTGTTGTTGATGTTGCGCTGAAGGATCGGAAGGTTGCAGGCAGAAATCGCTCAACAGAGAGGAGGGATGGCTGCTAGACACGCCGCTCGTACATACGCACTATCATCATACATGAAACAGCCGGATTGTGTCACCTAAACCTTTACGCTTCGGCAGGGCAGGTAAGCCGCGATCTCCTAAACCGAAGTTCCAGAGCGTTTCGGACAGTATTCTGCTGATTCGCCGAGAGATAATTCAAAATTCAGTTTCCAGCTACTGGCAACAAGTTCAGTAACTCGTAAGCCTTGGCTTGCAGCGGGCTCGGCGGCGGCACCTGC
>DATCCF010000227.1:0-3907 GCA_036511435.1 Terriglobales bacterium
GCAGGTGCCGCCGCCGAGCCCGCTGCAAGCCAAGGCTTACGAGTTACTGAACTTGTTGCCAGTAGCTGGAAACTGAATTTTGAATTATCTCTCGGCGAATCAGCAGAATACTGTCCGAAACGCTCTGGAACTTCGGTCTAGCCCAGCACGGAGCCGCAGGCGGAGTGCTGGGTAAAGTGAGAATTAGATCCGAGTCCCTTCAGGGACGGCATAGTTCTTACATACGCTATTCAGCCTTGCGTCCGCCTCTGCTATCCTTCTGCGGCACGCACCGCTCTCGCGGCTGCGGCGGCACCCGCAAAATCCAGCAGGTTGAGCTGCACTCCCCCGAATTCCGGATGCTCGTTGTAATCCACGGTGAAGGCCAAATCGAGCACACTGCCCAGCAGCAGCGACTCTTGCGTGACGCGCTCGGCCATGCGCCAGCCCAAGGCATCGTAGGCACGCTGGAATTGGCTGCCGTTGGAGTTCTGGTCGCTGGCTACGACGCGAAGCTTGAGATGTTTCTCTTTCAGCACCCGAGGTGGCTGAACTAGCTTGGCGTTCCGGGCAACGAAAACTGGCACGGGATTGCCTGCGCCGAACGGCTCCAACTTCTGCAAGAGCAGCCAGAAGTCGTGTTTGACGTCGTCCAGCGAGATCTCGGCGTCGTAGTGGAGGATGGGGATGAAATCCTGCGGCGTCAGCCGCTCCCGGGCGAAAGCCTCGAGCCGCGATCGCAACTCGGGAATCTTATCCACTGGCAGCGAACAACCTACCGCGTGCGCGTGTCCGCCAAAACGGCTGAACAACTCAGGACATGACTCCAGCGCTTGCAGCAAGTGGAACGCTTCGATAGAGCGGCCCGAGCCATGCGCTTCGCCTTCCTCGCAGGAGAAGATGAGCGTCGGACGCCGATATCGCTCCACGACGCGAGTAGCGCAAATGCCAATCACACCGCGATGCCAACCTTCGCCTTCCAGGACCAGGCAGTAAGCCTCTCGCATCTCGGGAGACGCCTCAATCTTGCGTTGAATCTCTTCCAGGATGCGTTGCTCTTCCTGCTGCCGGTCGCCGTTGAGTTGGTTGAGCCGAAGGGCTATGTCCGCCGCTTTGGTTGCATCCTTCTCCGTGAACAACTGAATGACGTGCTCGGCCACGTCCATCCGCCCGGCGGCGTTTAAGCGCGGCGCTACTCGGAAAGCGATGTCGCTGGCGCTCAGAGGGCGCGAGCCGTCCAGTTGGCAATTCGTCAACAAAGCGCGCAGGCCCGCGTTGACTGGTTTCCGCAGTCCCTCCAAACCTAATTTGGCGAAGACGCGATTCTCGCCAATCAGCGGCACCGCGTCGGCGATGGTCGCGATGGCGACCATCTTCAGAAAGGACGGCAGCAATCGCTCGCGTCCGGTCTCTTCCAACAGGGCTTGCGCAATCTTGAATGCCACTCCCGCGCCGCACAGCGACTTGCACGGGTAGTCACAACCATCCTGATTCGGGTTCACCACCGCCAGCGCTTTCGGCACGCCGTTGGCTTGCGGCAGGTGGTGATCGGTGACGATGAGATCGATGCCCCGGCGCTGCGCGGTTTCGCCGGCCGCGAACGCCCGGATACCCGTGTCCACGCTGATGATGATGCGAATGCCGCGATCGGCGGCCTGCTCGATGACCTCATCGCGCATCCCGTAGCCTTCACGGATGCGATGAGGCACGTGGTACTCCGCTTGTCCCCCGCAAAGTTCGATGGCGGTCTTGAGAATCACGATTGCGGTGGTGCCGTCCACGTCGTAGTCGCCGTAGATCAGGACGGTTTCGCCGCGCTCGATCGCTGCGCGCAATCGCTCGACGGCAACGCGGAGGCCAGTCATCAGGCTGGGCGAGTGCAGGTCTTGCAAGGAAGGTGTCAGAAATTTGTGCGCCTGCTCGGCTGTCTGTATGCCGCGAACGGCCAGCAGCCGGGCCGTGGAGACGGGCAGCCCGGTCTCCAGCGCCAGCCGCTGCACGTCTTGCGATTCGGCATTGCGGAGGGCCCAGCGCACGTCAGCGTTCGTCGTCCGAGTCGGTCTCGTCGATGGCCATGCTGCCGAAATCCTCCACCAAGTCCAGCAGATGCTGATAACGCTCGTACCACTCGGTGGAGACTTCGTACAGAAACATGATGCCCTGGTGCGGCCAGCCGAGTTGGATGAAGCCGGTCTTGCCCACGTAGTTGCGCAACCAGCGCGCTTCTTCCAGGTCTTCATCGCTGGGATATTGGGTGTGCTGAAGGCGCTGGATGAGGTAATCGAGTTCGTCGCGCTGAAGCATCTCCTCATCCATGGAGAGGAACTCGCAACTAGCTTTTTTCGCTAGCTCGACAAAATCCTTCCAGCTTTCAGGATTGTCTCGCGGGTCCCACATGACGCTGTGTACATCTTCCGTGACGTATCCCTGGAAGCGGCTCAACCCGTGCCCCAGGATGAAGGCGTTCATGTCGTCTTTGAGGCTGGATAAATCGTCTGGCATAGCAATGTCTCGCGCGCCGGCGCTCAAAATGGACGGCGGCGAAAACATCATACTCTGATTTGAAGGGGCGGGCCTTCAGAGCCTGCCGAAGGGTGCGCCGTTGTAAGCGCTTTACTCTTGTCATTCCGAGGGGCTTCAGAGCGTGTGTGAGAACCAAACTCGGTATTTGCCGGTGGACTGGATGGGCGAAAGTCCAGCGCCGTAGCCGGGGCCCCCAGTTCGCACCCCGCCGCGGCGGGCGAACTGGGGTGGAGGTAGGCGCGGCTCATTCTAGCCCAGCACGGAGCCGCAGGCGGAGTGCTGGGTAGAGCGGGAAATAGATCCGAGTCCCGTAGGGACGGCAGAGGTTGCCAGACAGTCTCTTCAGACCTGCGTCGCAGTTCTGTTTTCTCGAAGGGGCGTGGCTTCAGCCACGCCGTCACTGGCCATCTATTTATTTGTCATTCCGACGGGCTTCAGCCCCGAGGAATGTGCGGTTCTTTTCATCGCGACGAATTTCCTGGCAGCCTCCTTAAGCTGCGAGGAGGTTGTTGCACGCCCCGCGCGAGCCGCGTCGACGCCACGACTCCCCCGTCCAGCGCCCCCGAAATCCTGTGTTAAACTTAGCTGTTTTGCTACCTGATTCCAACTAACATGCTCTTCTCCAAAGAATATGTGGGCTATCTCGCCCGCGAAGTCACCAACAAGCTCATCGAGGGCGAGTTCATCGAAACCTCCGAGAAGCCGCAGGTGACTGCCCGCGTCAACGCCGCGCTGCTCGAGGAACTCACGCTGGAAGACCGCATCAACGACGAAGTCCGCATCATCCTCGAGACCTACGCCGACGAAATGAACCGCAGTGGCGCCAATTACCAGGAGATGTTCAAGAAGATCAAGAACGAGCTGGTACGGAAGTACAAGGCGGTGCTATGAGGCTCAGCCGCGAAAAGATCAATAAGCTCGCGCACGCCGTGGCCGACACCCTCGCCGAGATGGACAACGTGGACTTCGTGGAGGACCGCAATAGCATCCGCCTGGAAGCTCGCCGCGTTCTCGAAAACTTGATGGCCAAGGAAGCGAAGATCGACGCTGCCGCCCGGCAGAAGATCGAAAGCCAGCGCCGCACCATCCTCGAAGGCTCCCAGGAGTGGGACATCCTCTACCGCAAGTACTACAACGAAGAAGTGAAGAAGCTCGGAATCTAGCTTCAGTTGTCAGCCATCAGCTGTCAGCCTTCAGCCCGTGGAATCACCGACCCTCCAGTCCCGCTCCGCGCGACGGGTCAATTCCCGATAGCCCGAGTCACCGCTAGAGCAGTTTAAGAATTACTGTAGTCGAGCGAGCACGGGTAGAGCGGCGCTTCAGCGCCGCGTTCCCGCTGATCCTTCACCTCCGAGCCGGCTTCAGCCGGCGGCACCTAGACTACACAAATAACTAAACCGCTCTA
>DATCCF010000228.1:0-2933 GCA_036511435.1 Terriglobales bacterium
TGCCAAGCACCCACAGCACCTTCGAGAGGTAGTTCGCGGGGATTCCCGCACGGAGCGCCAAGTCCTTGCCCAGTATCGACTCCGTTTCGCCAAGTGCCGCCATTTCAGTTAACGCTCGCAGTGCATGTTCGGCCGTCGTGGATAGCATAGAAGAGTTGTTTATGAAGAAGTATACAACTCGGGTTGTGGATGTCAAGCCAAAACAATTGGCGGAGCAAAGCGGAGCCTCAGCCGCAGTCACCGAGCGCAGCCGTTATTTTCCAAGGGCGTGACTTCAGTCACAGGCACGGCTGGGGGGGTGCGCCATTCTGGAGGTATGAAGCAACTGGATATTGAGACCTTCCACGATTTCAGCGGCGATGAGATCTCCCGGCGGATACTGATGGAGGATCCCGTAATGCGCGTGGTGCTGGTGTCCATGCGCGCCGGCCAGAAACTCCCCGAACACGCGGCGAATGGCTTGGTGACGGTCTACGCAGTGAGTGGGCACGTCCTTTTCTTTGAGGGTGACGAGTCCTGCGACATGGTTCCGGGAAAGTTGATCGGGCTGGCGCCGGGCCGGCCGCACCGTCTGGACGCGATGCAGGATTCACGCCTGCTGGTGACCATGATCAAACCGAGCGACGCCGCTGCCTGGACCGCGCTGGCCCCGCAAGGGCGGACCATCGATCTGCGGCAGACGCCGCGCGAGCGCAGGCACAGCACGATCTTTTATGCTTTCGATCGCCTGGCTGTTGGCGAGTCGTTCTTGCTCGTCAACGATCACGACCCGAAGCCCCTGCATGCCCAGATGGAACAACTACGCCCCGGCGAACTCTCATGGGAATACGAGGTGCAGGGTCCGCACGAGTTTCGGATTAGGATCTCCCGGGTTGCGATCTCGGCAACGCCTCAACCGGAAACCGTGCTCGCCGGTAGTAGTCATTGATTGCGGGCTCACTGAGATGAAACTGAGACTACAGGGCAACTCGTTGCGCCTTCGCCTTACCCGATCCGAAGTAGTGCGACTGGACGGCCACGGTACGGTGGAGGAAGCCGCCTCGTTCGGGTCCGGCGGCAGGCTCACTTACAGGATTCAGAGCCGCACCGGCACCGAGCCACTCCATGCCGACTTCAGTGGCGGGGCAATTACCGTACTTGTACCAACCGAGACAGTGCGGGTTTGGGCGTCCGGCGACGAAGTTGGACTGTATGCGCAAGACGGAGCCCTGAGAATTGCGATAGAGAAGGACTTTCGCTGCTTGACGCGCGCCGGGGAGGAGCCCGATGCCTATCCTCATCCGGCCGAATGATTTTGGAAGGGAGGCGAGCAATGCCAATAACGATCGGCGCCAAACGGGAGAGCGATTTTACAGATCCGATCGGGATGCTGGGGGACTGCCACCGTCGAATCGAACGGTTTCTGAATGTGCAGGTGACCCTGGCCACCCGGGAGAAGGGCGGCCCTCTCACCGAAGAGCACAGGGCAGCTTTGGAGACCAGCCTGCGCTACTTCCGCGAAGCCGCCCCAAAGCACACCGCGGATGAGGAAGAGAGCCTGTTCCCGCGCCTCCGCCGAATCGACCTTGCCAAAACGCAAGCCATACTGGCGCGAGTCGATTCCCTGGAGCAGGATCACGAATGTGCCGGGAAGGCCCACGACGAGGTGGACCGATTGGGACAACGTTGGCTCACCAGTGGCCGGCTTTCACCCGAAGACGCATCCCGGCTCTCCACCGTGCTTGACCAGTTGGCAAAGCTGTATCGCAATCACATCGCCATCGAAGACACAGAGGTCTTCCCCTTCGCCGCGAGCATTCTCGCTGCATCCGACCGTGAGGCCGTGGGCGTCGAAATGGCGGCCAGACGCGGTGCGGGAGCGGCCACCCCAACGATCAAATCGAGGTGATCCGGCCCTGCACCGCGCTCATGGCGGCAGCCAGGCTCTCCTGCTCTTCCGCGGTGAGCCGGTCCTCGGCCAACCGTAGGAGTTGGTCTTCTTCGTCCACGATGTGGTGCTGGATCCGGTCGTGAAACTCGATGCCAAACGAGCGCACTTCGTTCAGCCAGCGGGAATCCGGCGGTTGCGGCGGCTCCGCCAGCAACTCCGCGAGATACCGCTCCACCTCGCGAACCTCCTCATGTTGCACGTCCATGCGATCCAGTAGATCGGAAAGCAGCGGCCGGACCTTCGGGTAGAAGATCGTCTCCTCCTTCTCGAAATGGATGGCGGCAAGGTCCTGAAGCGCGCGAACGGTCGCTTGGATTTCGGGGATGAGCTCGGGAGTGAGTCGCAGAAGCGCGGCTAAGAGGACGTCCAGGCGCTCCTCGATGACTCGATGGTCCTTGCGGAGATGCTCACAGGCTGGTGCGGATTCAGGCATGGTAATAGTGGAGGCTCGCTCCCAGATAGGGATCGTTCAACGGCACGGGTGCAGATTCGCGGACGCCGCGATAGAATGCTAACACTAAAAGCTCAGCGGATTTCGCAAGTTGAGTCTCCGGGCAAAGTGGTTTCAAACTGACCTGCCCGTGATCGGTTGCGACAGGAGGCGTGGTAAACCTAGGCATCCGGCTTCGTCGAGGTTTTTGAGCAGCAAGTGGAGAAAGATTAGGCCACCATAACCATTCCACTTGTGCAGAACTTTCTGTACACGCTCGTAATCGAGCCTGTTTCTGAGGCGCAGCCAACGTTCCAGGTTGTTTCGGGCGCCGACGTCATCACCCGGAAATACAGTGGTCCTTCCCAGGCCACGAAGCAACACGTACTCCGCCGTCCAGCGTCCTACCCCGCGTATTGCGACCAGGCGTTCAACACATTGCCGATTGTCCAGTTGGACAAGCCCTTCCAGATCGAGTCGCCCCTCGACAATTGCCCGCGCCACTTCAATGATCGCTCGAGCCTTGCTGCCGCTATACCCGAGCGGTCGCAGATCTTTCGAATCAAGATGGGC
>DATCCF010000229.1:0-23940 GCA_036511435.1 Terriglobales bacterium
GTACACGGCGCGCTCGGACGTCTCGATCAGATACTTGCGCGCGGCGCTGCCCACGACGATCTGGGCGTTCTCGTCCAACGCGACGACCGAAGGTACCAGGTTCAGCCCGTCCTCGCCGGGAATCACGACGGGACGGTCGCCCTCCATGTAAGCCACCAGCGAGTTGGTGGTGCCGAGATCGATTCCGACGATGCGTTCGTGTGACATTTCCAGCATTTAGCACTTAGCATTTAGCAGTTAGCTTTTAGCCTTTAGCCTTTAGCTCTTAGCAATCGCGCTGTTCGCCTTTCGCTCTTCGCCAAGCCGAACTGCGCCAGCCGGAGTGTGTTAGCGAAGAGCGAGTTGCGAAGAGCGAACTGGCTACTGACCACCGGCTACTGGCAACTGTTTCCTCAGCTCTCCAGCACTTCGTCGATGTCGCGCAGCAGATTGCGCAGGTAGCTGCGGCGATTCAGCACGTCCACCATCTTGTCGCGCACTGCTACGCGATCTTCGTCCAGAACGCTTCCGCCTTGCTCGGCGCGGTCGATCAAGGCATCCCATTCGTTCCATGCTGCGTGCAGTTCTTGCAGCAGACCGTTGTACCTGTCCTGCAACTGCTTTTTGGAGTCCTGTAGCTCACGCTCGAGGGTGCGGTCAGGCTCTCCCATTTTCTTGTTCATCCGCATCTCTTCGAGCTGCATATTCAGTTCAAAAACCTGCTCCAGCAGGTCGGGAGGAACCACCTGTTTCTTAAGCTGGCCGGTGCGGCGCGCCTCTTCAGTTGCGGCTTTGGATTGTTCTTCCAATTGCACGCCCTGCAATCGCAGCAGGTACTCGGTGCGGGTGATGGGGTCCTTCAGGGTGCGATACGCGTTGTTGAGTTGTGAACTCTTTTCCAGGCTCCACTGCTGTTCGCGATCGCTGTTGATGGCGTTGATGTCGGGATGCAAGTGCCGGCTCAAAGCGTAGAACTCGCCTTCCAGTTTTTCCGGCTCCAGGTTGAGCCTGAAGGGAAGCCCGAAGAAAGTGAAATAGTCCACCGGGGTTGGCGGCTGGACTTTGCCGCACTCTAGACAGAAATGTGCTGCGCGCATGGCGCCGCACGACCAGCAATTCGCTTTGGTCGGCCGGCTTTGGTTCACAACTAGAATGCCGCTGTCTGGTTGCTCAGGTTTCTTGTGGTCAGTCCGGGCCATCTAATCCTTACTTTCTGAAAGCGCTTCCGTTATTTGTGTGGCCGGGCCGCCGGTCACAAAGGGTGCATGAAAACTGTGCCGTCCCTGAAGGGACTCGGATCTATTTCCCACTCTACCCAGCACTCCACCTGCGGCTCCGTGCTGGGCTAAACTAAGCCGCGCCTACGGCACTGGCGTTCAGCGAGCAAGTTCCACTGGCGAATACCAAGTTCGCTCTTGGCTCTTAGCCGCCACCTTGTCATCCTGAGCGACGAGCGAAGCGAGGAGTCGAAGGACCCCTATACCTTGTCAACAAACTTGTGCCGTCCCTGAAGGGACTCATTGATTTTTCCAACTTTACCCAGGGCTTCCGCCCTGGGCTAACAGCAATGTCGCCCTGCGGGGCTGGACTCTGTGCGATCACCCACCGCGCCAACTCAAAACGAGTTCTCACACACGCTCTAAGAGCCTGCTCGCCTCTTAAGAGTCCGCCGCGCCGCGAACCTCTGCCGGTCCCTACAGGACTCGGTCTTATTTTCCACTACACCCAGCGCTGAAGCGCTGGGCTAAGCTCTTTCGCCCCATTCGGGGCTGCTTCTGCACCACCTTCTACTGTATGCAAAGCTACACAAGGTCGCCAGACAATCCCTGAAGCGCCGCTCTACCCGTGCCTCCCGGTTACGCCAACTCCGAAACCGCGCGGGACAAATAAATCGCAACATAACAGGACGAACCAATCAACCCGGAATTCCACAGCCGCGGAATCCCCAGCCTTCAGCCGGTCGCATTCGGGCGCCGCTACCATTTCTCAGGAGAACGAAGTGCCGCAGCCGCAAGCCTTCTTCGCATTCGGGTTCTGGAAGGAGAAGCCCTGATGCATCAGGCTCTCTTCGTAATCGAGAATCATGCCGTGCAGGTAAATGAAGGACTTCGGATCGACAAAGACGCGAACGTCTTCAAACTGAAAGACGCGATCGCGTTCGCGCGGCTGCGTGTCGAAACGGATGTTGTAACTCAGTCCCGAACAACCACCACCTTGCACACCCAGACGCAGTCCGCCCTCGGTTGGCGAGATGTTTTCCTTTGCCATCGCCAAGCGAATGCGGGCCAGCGCCTTGTCCGTCACCTGGATGCCTTTGGCAGCGGAGGCGGGCGCCTGGACCGGATTTTCAATGTTGACCGTGCTCATGGTTGTGTTCCGGTGTTCCCGATCGAGAGACGATGCGACACACCGGTCCTCAAAAACAGTTTACGCCCGCTGCTCAACCGGCTGGGCCTCGGGCTGGGGCTGGCTGTGCTGCCCATTCTTCTTTTTCCAGTCGCCGATGGCGGCGCGAATTGCGTCTTCCGCCAGCACCGAGCAGTGGATCTTCACCGGAGGCAGCGACAGCTCCTTCACGATGTCGGTGTTCCTGATCGTGAGCGCTTCGTCCACGGTCTTGCCTTTCACCCACTCGGTGGCCAGGGAAGACGAGGCGATCGCCGAGCCGCACCCAAACGTCTTGAACTTGGCGTCTTCGATGATGTTGGTTGCGGGATTCACCTTGATCTGCAGCTTCATCACGTCACCGCACTCCGGTGCGCCCACCAAACCGGTACCCACTTCAGCGCTGTTCTTGTCGAGCGAACCCACGTTGCGGGGATTCGAATAGTGGTCCAAAACCTTGTCACTGTAAGCCATGCGTTATCTCCTAAGTTGCGAAACTCTGCCGCCGGCTGAAGCCGGCTCCAGATGAAAAACTGAACCTTTCGGCGCAGCTAAAGCTGCGCCCTTTCAAAACAAATTCAACCCGGAACGCGGTGCTGAAGTTGCATCATTCCCTTCACGCTTTGAAGGGGCACGGCTTCAGCCGTGCCGTAAGCTGCTGTCTTTATGCTGGCTTTAGCCACTGAGGGACTTCGGTGTTCGAGACGAAGTGCGAATTCCCTCAGGGGCTAAAGCCCAACTCCCATCACCCGTAACGGCACGGCTGAAGCCGTGCCCTTTCAAAGCTTGCTGCTTCGGTTTCCAAAACAAATGAACAATCCAATTGAAGCGCCGCTCTTGCAACCCGCATTAATGCGTCGGCTCGGCCGCCCATTGGACCTTGGTCAGATCAATTCCTTCTTTCGCCATCTCGTACAACGGCGACAACTCACGCAAGCGCTTCACCGTTTCAATCACACGCTCGGCCACGTAATCCACTTCGGTCTGGGTGTTAAAGCGGCCAATGCCAAACCGGATCGAGCTATGCGCCAGGTCATCGCCCGCGCCCAGTCCCTTCAATACATAAGATGGTTCCAGCGTCGCCGAGGTGCATGCCGATCCGCTCGACACCGCAATATCGTTGATGCCCATCAGCAGCGACTCGCCTTCCACGTAGGCAAAACTGATATTCAAGTTGCCCGGCAGCCGGTGCTCGACGGAGCCGTTAATGTAAACCTCGTCGAGCTGGCTCATGATGGCGTCCTTCAGGCGGTCGCGCAACGCGGCGAGCTTAACCGCTTCTTCGGCCATACCCTCGCTCGCGAGCGCGCATGCCTTGCCGAAACCCACGATTCCCGGAACATTCAGCGTGCCCGAGCGCATGCCACGTTCATGGCCGCCGCCATCGATCTGCGCCACCAGTTGCACGCGCGGATTCTTGCGCCGAACATACAACGCGCCAACGCCCTTGGGGCCATACAGCTTGTGCGCTGTGAGGGACGCTAGGTCAACGTTGTCCTGAATCACGTTGAATGGGACCTTGCCGATCGCCTGCACCGCATCGGTGTGGAACAGCACGCCACGCTCGTGACAAAGCGCGCCGATTTCGCGGATCGGCTGCAACGCACCAATCTCGTTGTTGGCGGTCATGATGGTCACCAGAATGGTCTTGTCATCCATCGCCCGCTTCAGATCGTCAAGATCGATGCGCCCGTCCTTCTGCACTGGCAGATAGGTGACGCGAAAACCGTACTTCTCCAGGCGCTTGCAAGTGTCGAGCACAGCCTTGTGCTCAATGGCCTGGGTAATGATGTGATTACCTTTTTCCTTGTACATCTCGGCGACGCCCTTGATGGCAAGGTTGTTGCTCTCGGTCGCGCCCGACGTAAAGATGATTTCCTTGGAGGTCGCGCCGATCAGCTTGGCGATGCGTTCACGCCCCTGCTCTACGGCCTGCTCGGCCACCCAGCCGAATTCGTGGTTGCGGCTGGCCGCATTGCCAAACTTCTCCGTGAAGTACGGCAGCATCTCTTCCACCACTCGCGGATCGGTGCGCGTCGTGGCATGGTTGTCCATGTAGATGGGCAGTTTCACGTCCTTGTTCCCATTGCCCGAAATCACATTGGTGCTCATTGCTTGTGCCATCTCCTAAACGTGCTCAATCTTGTTGGGCGTCCAGCCCAGGGTGACCAGGTCCGGTGCTGATTCATGCTCCGGCTCGGTCATCTCCCAAATCGTCAGGCGGTTCAAAACTTCTTCAATGCTGCGGCTTACCTTGCGAAGCGGCTCGCGCACCGTGCAGCGATCACTCTGGTCACAGTCATTTGTGGCCGAGCTGCACGAGGTGATGAACAAAGGCCCATCGATGGCCCGGATTACCTCAAAGGCGCTGATCTGCCGCGGATTGCGGGCCAGGGTGTAACCACCATTCGTGCCGTACTGCGACAGCAGCAGGCCAGCCTTGGTCAAGCGCTGCAGAATTTTCGCCAAGGCTTCCTGCGGAATGCTATACATCTCGGCCAGGTCCTTGGCGCTGCGGGCCCCCAAGTCAGCGTGCTCGGCCAAATGCCGCATGGCGATCAGTCCGTAGTCAGCCTTCTTGGTCAGCTTCATCATAGCCAGCCCTACACCCCTGTGAGATAAATATGCGACCAATTCGGTCGCAATTCAATTCTACGCTGGGCGGAGGACATCGCGCAAGCCTTGGCAGCGAAAGGCGCGCCGCTGCATTTATCGGTAACTAACGGGCAGGGAACGGTTTAAGGAGTGCCGATGAAAAGAGTCGCATATTCATTGCAGAGGTTCGGTCTGCCGTGAGAGAAGGGAAGAGCTTGACTGGGCTCGGGTAGTGCGGGCCTGAAAGAACCTGTGTGGCAACCGCTGTCGTCCCTACGGGACTCCGTCATAATTTCCCACTCTACCCAGCGCTAAAGCGCTGGGCTAAGCTCTGTACGCCCCATTCGGGGCTGGTTTTTGTGTGCTTGCTTCCACGTGGCAAACTGATGCGAGATTGCGACACAGGCTGAGCCGGCGGACGGATGTATCGAGATTTAACACCCCGTCCGCCAGAAAAGCTTTGACAACGGATGGTTCCGGTCTAAAATACCGGGAAATTTCACTAATGCCCTTGCAGGCAGGGCGGAAGTCATGAACGGTAGCCAGCCGGCCAATAGAGCTCCCAACTTCCCGCAGAGCAATGCCATGGACCAGACGTGTCGGCATCCCCGTGTCCAGGTTATCGCTCGAGATGAAGACGCGGAATACGTCGAATGCATGGAATGCCGCGAGGTCTTCGAATCGAGTGAATTCCGCGACATGGATATCGAGTCGAAAATCCCTCCCCAAGACGAATAGGCACGAAGCTCGAACAACGCTTCATGTGCGCGAGCGTGCAGAGGTGTCTCTAAAGCGGTTCCAGCATTGGTGTACCCGCAAGCACGAGTAGTACGGGCCTTTAAGGTGTATGTGAGAACCCAACTTGGTATTTGCCAGTGGAATTTACTAGGCGAAAATCCAACGCCGTAGCCGGGGTCCCCCGTTCGCGCCCCGCCGCGGCGGGCGAACTGGGGTGGAGGTAGGCGCTGCTCAGTCTAGCCCAGCACGCAGCCGCAGGCGGAGTGCTGGGTAAAGTGGGAAAGAGATCCGAGTCCCGTAGCCGGGTCCCCAACGAGCGCCGGTTTTGCGCTTGTTGGGGTGGAGGAGGGACGACACGTGTTCTCACACACGCTCTAAAGCAGATTCACATCTGGTGTATAGGCGATGGGTGGAGCACGCCTTCAGGCGTGCATAACTGTCGTCAGTTCTTGGATCGCGCTTTAGCGCCTGAGGTAATGTTTCCGTCACCTCAGCGGCTAAAGCCGTCTCATTACCGGATCTTAACTGCACCGCTGAAGCGGTGCTCCACCCTACACACCAAGTGTGAAAATTCTCTAAAGGCCCGCACTACCCAAGATACAACCACTCTGGAATTGTTCTAGTCGGCTATCGCAGGCGCAGGGCCGCGTCGGCAGACAATTCTGGCGCAGCGAACTCACCTGCCAGGAATCGTGGATAGGCAGCCGCTGCAATCATGGCGGCGTTGTCGGTGGAAAGCCTTCGGGAAGGGAAGTAGACCGCAAAGCCTTCCTCCGAGGCGCGCTGTTCGAATGAGGTTCGCAACTCGCTGTTCGCGGCGACACCACCCGTCACCAGCAACGTGGCCACCTCGTGTTCGCGCGCGGCCAACAGCGTTTTGCTGATCAGGTCGTTCACCATCGCGTGCTGGAAGGACGCGACCAAATCGAGCGTGGCCCGGTCGCAGGCGGCAAGGTAATCTTCTCGCGACGGACTTGCCAGTTCTGTCAGGGCCCGGCGACGGCGGCTGATGTCCTCGCGCATGTCGTGGGTCTCTACGTAGCGGAGGACCGCTGTCTTGATTCCGCTGTAAGAGAAGTCCACGCGCAACTCGTCATCGGAGTGGCGATTTTGCGGGTTGCGATCATGGTGCTTGATCTGGGCGAACGGAAACTTTACCGCCTGCGCATTGCCATGCTTCGCCAGGAAATCGATGGCCGGGCCGCCCGGGTATCCGAGTTCGAGCAGCTTGGCAACCTTGTCGAAAGCCTCACCGGCGGCGTCGTCGCGCGTGTGTCCCACATCGTGGTACCTCCATGCGCCTGATTTTCCCTCGACCAGAAAAAGATGGGTGTGACCTCCGCTTACCACCAGCGCGAGCACCGGGAATTGCAAGTCGCGATTACCTTTCTGGCGCTCTTCCAGCAGAACGGCGTGGATGTGCCCTTCGAGATGATTGACTGCGATGAGCGGTTTCTCCACCGCATAGGCGAGCGCCTTCGCGTAACTCAGACCAACCAGCAGCGATCCGGCGAGCCCGGGACCCTTGGTGACCGCGATGGCATCGATGGTCCGGTAAGACCGGCCTGCGTCGTCGAGCGCTTTGCGGACGACGGGAACGATGGCCCGCAGATGCTCGCGAGAGGCCAGTTCGGGTACCACGCCGCCGTACGGCTGGTGAGTGGCGAACTGCGAATACACGACATTCGAGATCAGCTCCTCGCCCGAGCGCACGACCGCGGCGGCGGTTTCGTCGCACGAGCTCTCGATGCCGAGAATGTAAGCGTCGGTCACGAGACCATTGTAAAGCGTGAAAGCAGTCAGCACTCAGCGGTCAGCAGTCAGCCAGAGCAGAGGCCGAGCAATCGCAGATACTCAGGCCAGCGTGGCGCTAGAGCTTGATTATTCACCTGTTTCGTTAGCTGAAGACAACAAGGTTTGAAGGGGCACGGCTTCAGCCGTGCCGTTACGCGCGTGGAGAATTGGGCTTCAGCCCCTGAGGCAACTCGCAATTCGTTTCAACACCGAAGTCCCTCAGTGGCTAAAGTCACCATAGGCGACGGCAGGTTACGGCACGGCTGAAGCCGTGCCCCTTCAAAGCGTGAGATTCCTCATGAACAACCCAAGTAAAGCGCCTTTACCCTGTAAAGCGCTTCCACCCTTACTTGCAGGGTACAGTAACTTCGGAATCGCTCTAGCCGGCGGTCCAGCCGCTACAATCGTTCAGGTATCGATCGATGAGGCAGCATGCCACCAACATCGTTCGCGAGCTGCGCGACCGCGGCTTCCAGGCGTATTTCGCCGGAGGCTGCGTACGCGACATGCTGCTGGGACTCGCACCCACCGATTACGACGTTGCCACCGATGCCACGCCCCCGCAGGTGATGCGCATCTTTCCGGAGACCTACGCCGTGGGAGCGCAGTTCGGGGTGGTGCTGGTGCCGCTCTCTGGCGAACCGCCGCCGCGTGAGGCCGGCCCTTCCGAGCATCCCAACTTCGTCGAGGTCGCCACCTTTCGTAACGATGGAACGTACTCCGATGGGCGCCATCCTGACCAGGTGCGATACTCGACCGATCCCAAAGAAGATGTACAGCGCCGCGACTTCACCATCAACGGTCTTCTGATGGATCCGCTGGACGGCAATCGAGTGCTCGATTTCGTCGGCGGTCGCGACGACTTGCAGGCTGGAGTGGTCCGCGCCATTGGCGATCCGGAACTCCGTTTCCGGGAAGACAAGTTGCGCATGTTGCGGGCGGTGCGCTTTGCAGCGCGTTTCCGCTACACCATCGATCCCGCAACGTTTGCGGCAATTCAGCGACTGGCGCCATTGATCGAGCAAGTGAGCCGCGAACGGGTGCGCGACGAATTGACCAAGATGCTCACCGAAGGCAGTGCGCGGCCGGCGTTCGAGCTGCTCGACAGCACGGGCCTGCTGAAGGAAGTGCTGCCCGAGGTGGACCGCATGCATGGCGTCGAACAGCCGCCGCAGTTCCATCCTGAGGGCGACGTGTGGATTCACACCTTGCTGCTGCTGGAGAAATTGCCAGCGAGGTGTTCGCGCACGCTGGCTTGGGGCATGCTGTTGCACGATGTTGGCAAGCCGCCGACCTTTCGCGTGGCGCCTGACCGCATCCGTTTCGACGGGCACGTCGAGGTGGGAGTGCGCATGGCGGAGGAGATTTGCCGCCGCTTGCATTTCTCCAACGAAGACACGCGGCAGATCGCGGCCCTGGTGGCCAACCATATGCGCTTTGCCGATGCGGAGCGGATGAAGGAATCGACGCTGAAACGCTTCCTCCGATTGCCGAAGTTCGACGAGCACCTGGAATTACATCGCATGGATTGCCTGAGCAGTCATGGCGACCTGTCGCTCTATGACTTCGTTCGCGAACGTCTGCGGCAGACTCCGGCGGAGGAGATCAGGCCGCAACCATTGCTGACCGGAGGGGACCTGATCGCCCTCGGCTACCAGCCCGGTCCCCAGTTTCGCTTGATGCTGGCGGCGATTGAGGACGCGCAGTTGGAAGGGACGCTCAAGAGCCGGGAAGACGCGCTGGAGTTTGTGCGGCGCGAATTTCCGCAGACGGGCTGATCTTTACATCGGTGTACAGATGTGCATACAATAAACGCCGTGGACTTCGAACAATGAAACGTGAATATGACTTCAGCCACGCAAAGCGCGCACCCGTCGTGCAAGTACCCAAGGGCAAGACCAGAATCACGATCCGGCTCGATGACGACCTTCTCGACTGGTTTCGGCAGCAGGTGGAGCGGGCCGGCGGCGGCAACTATCAGAGCTTGATCAACGATGCTCTTCGGCAGCACGTTCGCCGCACCCAGGAGCCGCTGGAAGCGACGCTGCGCCGCGTCATCCGCGAGGAACTCAGCCACGCCAGCTGAGACAAGCAGGTTCCGCCAGGACTGAAGAGTCTGCGTGAAAACCTCTGCCATCCCTACGGGACTCCGGATCTATTTCCTACTTTACCCAGCACTCCGCCTGCGCTCCGTGCTGGGCTAGACTATGGCGCGCCTACGGCGCTGGATTTTAGGCCGGCAATTCCACTGGCAAAGACCCAGATGGTCGTCACACAGACTCTCAAGTCCTCGGTCGGGATGACAGCGGAGAGGGGGATGACTTTGGGTCGGCACACAACGATTCAAGCGACCGGCGAAAAGCGCAAAGCGAAGAGCTGTTCTACAATCGAAGCTCTGACGCTATGCGACATGCCAGCTCGACCTTGAAGAAGATCTTTGCCGACACTTTGCGTCGAGAGGGCGGAGACAGCGCGCCTCTGCTGGCTTGGCCGCTGGTGTGCGGATCGGCAACGGCCGCGAAGACTAACGCTTTAAGTTATGCGGAGGGCGTGCTCACGATAGAAGTATCGGACGCGACCTGGCGACAGCAGCTGCAGAGTTTCGAGCGGCAATATCTGGCGGCCCTGAAGCAGATTAGCGCGCAGCCGGTGAACGCGATCAAGTTTGTGGTGAGGAACCAAACCGAACGCCGGTCGCGCTAGAAAGCAGATCGTTAGAGCAGATTCAGAGTTGGTGTATAGGGTGGAGCACCGCTTCAGCGGTGCAGTTAAGATTCGGAAATGAGCCGGCTTTAGCCGCTGAGGTGACGGAAACATTACCTCAGGCGCTAAAGCGCGATCCAGGAACTGGCGGCAGTTATGCACGCCTGAAAGGCGTGCTCCACCCATCACTGGATACAAGAATTCTGGAACGGCTCTACAAGGCACACATGGTTACCGATAAGGACGTTTCCTATGTCGCCGACCTCGCGCATCTCGAACTTACCGAGGATGAGCGCGTACGCATGCTGAAGGACCTGAACTCCATCCTCGGCTACATTGACCGGCTGAACGAGTTGGACACGGCCAACGTCGAGCCTATGGCGCAAGTCGCCAGTCGCCCGCCGCGGCGGGGCGGCGAGACCAGCGGCACCGAGGGATACGCTTACGCCATGCGGGCCGATGAACCGCGTCCTTCGCTGCCGCACGAGGAAGCGATGCGCAATGCGCCCGTTTCGGACGGCGTCTTCTTCAAAGTGCCCAAGGTGATTGAGCGGTAGGCGAAGCTAACGGAACCTGCATACACTCGAACCTCTACATGAACATCGATTTATTGACGGTTGATTCGGCGCGAACGGCGGTTCTGGAAAAGCAGACCACGGCCACTGCGCTGGTGGACGCCTTTTACAAGAAGATCGATACGGAAGATGCCGCCATTGGCGCCTATCTCACATTGTGCAAGGAGCGGGCATATCAGCAGGCCGCGCGCGTTGACGCGCTGGCCGACAAAGGGGACGCTTTGCCGCCCCTGGCTGGCGTTCCCATCGCGGTGAAGGATGTCTTCGCCACGAACGGCGTGCGGACGACCGCAGGTTCGAAGATTCTGGCGAACTTCATCTCCCCGTACAATGCCACGGTGGTGGCGCGACTCGAAGCAGCGGGCGCCATCATTCTTGGAAAAACCAATTGCGACGAGTTCGCCATGGGCTCGTCGAACGAGAATTCCGGATTCCATCCGGTGCACAATCCACGCGACCGGTCGCGCGTTCCGGGCGGCTCCTCGGGTGGATCGGCTGCGGTGGTCGCCGCTGGAACCGCGGTGGCTTCGATTGGTTCCGACACTGGCGGCTCGATTCGGCAGCCGGCGGCGTTCTGCGGTGTCGTTGGTCTGAAGCCCACCTACGGGCGGGTATCCCGCTACGGGCTGATCGCCTTCGCATCGTCACTCGATCACGTGGGGCCTTTCGGCAAGAGCGTGAAAGATACGGCTTTGATGTTGCAGTACATGGCCGGCCGTGAGCCACTCGATTCGACATCGGCCGATGTTCCTGTGCCCAACTATCTCGACCAGATTGAAAAGCCGGTGCGAGGCTTGCGAATCGGAGTTCCGGAGGAATATTTCGGCGAGGGACTCGATCCGGAGGTTCGCAGCGCGATAGAAGCCGGCATACAAGAGTTAGCCAAGGCCGGGTGCGAGATCGTCCCAATATCGCTGCCCAACACGAAGTACGCTATCCCGACGTACTACGTTGTCGCTACGGCTGAAGCCTCCTCGAACCTGGCGCGCTACGACGGCGTGCGTTACGGTGTCCGCGCGACGGATGGCAAGACGCTGGCTGAAATGTACCGGCGCACGCGCGACGCGGGTTTTGGGGCGGAAGTCAAGCGGCGCATCATGCTGGGCACCTACGTTCTTAGTGCCGGATACTACGATGCCTATTACCTGAAGGCGCAACGTGTACGCCGTTTGCTGGCGAGCGACTTCGACCAGGCATTCGCCAAGGTAGATGCGATTGTCACACCCACCACGCCGACGCCGGCATTCAAACTCGGCGAGAAGACCGACGATCCACTCGCCATGTATCTGGCGGACATCTTCACGGTGACGGCGAATCTGGCCGGCATTCCCGGAATTTCTATTCCGTGCGGCAAGAGCAAAGAGGGTTTGCCGATTGGAATGCAGATACTGGGGAAGTATTTCGATGAGCCAATGGTGTTGCGCGTGGGTCATGTGGTGGAACATGCGCTGGCGGGGACGGTGGAGGGCTAGGGACGATTTTGGTTGCTGTTCAGAAGCCGTCATCTGTTCGTGGCTTTGGAGGGGCACGGCTTCAGCCTGCCGTTGGGGATTGTGGAGAGTTGGGCTTCAGCCCCTGAGGTAACTTGCAATTCGCTGCAACAACGAAGTCCCTCAGTGGCTAAAGCCATCATAAATGACAGCAGGGTACGGCACGGCTGAAGCCGTGCCCCTTCAAAGCCTGAGATGCTCATGAGTAATTCGCTCAAGCGTCGCGAGTTGATGTAAGGTCGCCAACCATCCGAGCCAAAGCAAAATGATGACGGTATAATTACGCCATGGCCGACCATGTTATCCACATCTCGGAAGCGGAAGCCGCTAGCGACTTCGCTTCGGTGCTGGCCCGCGTGCGTGCAGGCGCGGAAGTCGTCATCGAGAGCGAGGGCGGCAAGCTGCCCGTGGCGGTGATCCATGCGCCGGTGGCGCTCCGCCGCACCATCTCCGAGTGCATCGCGTTGCTGCCCGAGGACTCGACAGCGGTCATGGATGCCGACTTCGCCAGGGATGTCGAGGCAGCCATCGAGAGCCACCGCGAACCGCTCGAACCACCCGCATGGGACTGATTCCGTAATTCGCGATACTAAGACTTGATGGCGGTGGCTGCGTTATCTTGAGCGAATGACAATGGGACAGACTTTCGTCGGCTGATTCTGTCCTTTTCGTGCCGAAAGAATCTCTGGACCATGTCCTGCCCGAGACCGCCCTTGGAGGAACTGTTCTGCATGAGTGTTCGAGCCCAAACGCCCATCTTGAGAATCCACTGGAACTCCTCCGATAAGTAGTCCGAGCGATAGTGGTTGCAGAGGCTGTGCGCCGGAAGATAGTTCTCAGGTGAGTCCTGGCCGCCCCCGCTGTGCGCTAAGACGTGATCGGCTTGCCACCGTTTGTCTATCAAACCTCCGCAGATGTGACACCGCCTGCCGGTTCTCTCGTCACCCGTTTTATTGAGCACATCTTCGCGCGCTTTGCCACGGGGAGCTTTCCGACGGATGTGTCCGGCTCGGTGCTTCTTGTGTTGCTTTCTCCTAACCTCAAACAGACACTGGAGGCGCGCTACCAGCTCCTCAACTGTCTCTGGGAGAATTACTTCGTCCGTGAACGTGTCCGGTGCATCCATCCTGTTATTCTCCTGAGCACCACTCTCAGGAATTCTCGCGTCCGACATTATGAACGTCAAGTAAATTGTTGCCGTTGCGGCGCCAATCCGCCACGCCGCGATCCCGCGGCATCTTCCCCTACGAGATCTCTTCGTAATAGCGTTCTCCGGCGCAAGCACGGCACAGGACATTTCCGTCACGCCGTACTTCGCGCTGGAAGTTGATGCCTTCGCCGCATTGCGCGCACACGATGCGTTCGCCTCTGTAGCCGGGCAGCTCCTCGGGCGGCAGCGCGACCTTTACCCACTGCACCGTAAACAGGTCGTCATTCGATATCTCGCGATAGGCCAGCATCTGTTGCTGGTTCTTGTTCTCGACTTCGGGATGCATTTGCCGCGCCAGCGTTTTCGAGCTTTCCCGGGCGCAGACCCGCACCGCTCGCTCCGACGCGAGATCGACAAAGGTCGCGGCCACTTTACCCCAGTCACGGAACTTGAGTGCCCGCTTGCCCAACCGGCAGCCGGTTACGACGGCAACCGCGTCGGTGGCGCAGCGATCAATCTCCACAAACGTGATGAGGCGTTTGCGATCTTTCCCGCGCGGGTCGTCGATGCCCAATAGTTCCAGTCCGAGCATGGCGAGACGAACGCCCAGCACCTGCCCGGCACAGAGATGTCCATGGGCTATCTCGGCGTCGCGCAGCAGTTCGTCAAGGGTCTTTACCCGGATTATTCACCCGCTTCGGCCGCTGATGACAGCAAGCCTTGAAGGGGGCGCGGCTTCAGCCGCGCCGTTACGTGCGTGGAAAGTTGGGCTTCAGCCCCTGAGGGGGCTCGCACTTCGTCTCAACACCGAATTCCCTCAGTGGCTAAAGCCATCATAATGACAGCAGTTTACGGCACGGCTGGAAGCCGTGCCCCTTCAAAGCGTGAGATCCTCATGAATAATCTTCAATGGAAACTTGCACTCCGTCTTATGGCTCGTCTGAATCGTCGTCGGGCACTTCGTCCACAAAGCGGCCCCTGACCGTCACACTGAGCTTGTCGCCAACCTTGGGGAGAAAGGTCACACGCGCAGGTTGACGCTCCCAGCGCGGGGCGGAGCAATCGGAGTCGGGTTGTTCTCCGCCATTCGCCTTCCCCAGATCTTTGCGATACAGCGGCTTCTTGACGCCAATCTGCATGACTACGGCGTCGAGCTTTTCACCATTAGCCGTGGTTCCGCAGTACGCCGCATAGTCACGGTACCAACTTACCTCCGAGTAGAACGGGTCGAAATCGGGCAACTTGATTGGCGTGATTTTGCCGGAACTACGGTCTACCAGCAGCCACCCACCAAGTTGCCAAAGCCACTTCGGAGCCTTGCGTGCCTCGTCAGGCAGCGCGTCATTAATGCGAAAAGCCCGGCGTATTACGAACTGCCGGTCGGTGACGTCATGTTGCTTACCCGTCGTGTACTCTTTCAGCTTCGCATCCACGAAGAGGGGGCAGACTGTGACATCCATCGTTTTCGTTTCCGAAGCGCCGATGAACAGCTTGACCGGCTGCGGCTTTCCGAGGCTTACAACGTGGGGTTTGGAAGCGGCGCTGATCGCGATATTCAACAACACTAGGACGACGAGAACGTGAACAGTGCGCATTGCTACTAGAAGGCTAGTCCCGGCTTGCACCCGCTGCAAGTCCCCACCGGCGACCTGACCGAGCGAACGGGTAACCTCTTTACAGGCGGCGGAATAACTCTGGGGGAAGGCTTTTGGTGGGAGCCCCCTGCTTCAGCAGGAGGGAGCTGGACTTTAGTCCAGCGGAATAAGGAGTCGATTTGAAATGGGCTTTTAGGGACTGTGTGAGAGCCAAAGGCGGTGTTTGCCAGTGGAATTTAATCGCTGATGATCCAGCGCCGTAGGCGCGGCTCAGTTTAGCCCAGCACGCAGCCGCAGGCGGAGTGCTGGGCAAAGTGGGAAAATGGATAGCAGTCCCGTAGGGACAACAGCCGTTCTCACACACGCTCTGTAGTCCCCGGATATTCTCGATGCCCAGCGCTAAAGCGCATGATCAAAGTCGAACTTTTCCCGGAGCGCTGAGGCGCTCCTCCCCCGCATAAATACGGGGGCTTCCACCCAGATCTACACTCCACGGGTCTTTGGCAACCTTTTCCGCAGCCTCTTTCGCCGGTTTACCGTGCACCGCCTCCTCCGAACAAACATCTGCTTCCTGACAACTGGAATACAATAAGCAAGCGTCTAAGTTGCAGATGTATTACAGCTTCATAATCCCGGCTTACAACGAAAGCGAGCGACTCGCTACTTCGCTTCCCAAAGTCTTCGCCTACATCCGTGAACGGCAACTGCAGGCGGAAGTGATCGTCGTGAATGACGGTTCCAGCGACAGCACTGCCGAAGTCACGCGCAGCTTTGCCAGCAAATATCCGGAGATTCGATTGCTGGAGAATCCGGGTAATCGGGGCAAGGGTTACAGTGTGCGTAACGGCATGCTGCACGCCAACGGCGACGTTCTGCTGTTTACGGATGCGGACTTGTCCTCGCCGATTTACGAAGCGACCAAGCTATTTGCAGCCATAGAACAGGGCGCCGACGTCGCCATCGGCTCGCGCTGGCTGCAGGCTGCACTGCAAACTGAACGCCAGCCTTGGTATCGGCAGTTGTACGGACGGCTTTTCAATCTCGCACTACGGATTGTCCTGGGATTGAAGTATCGCGACACGCAATGCGGCTTCAAGGCGTTTTCCCGGGCAGCGGCCCAGACCGTGTTCTCCCGGCAACGAGTGGAGCGCTGGGGATTCGATCCGGAGCTGCTGTTTCTGGCCAACAAATTCAAGTTGCGCACAGTTGAAGTCCCGGTGGAGTGGGCACACGATCACCGTTCGAAGATCAGCCCCATTCGCGACGGGTTGAAGATGGGATTGGAGATGCTGGATGTCCGCTGGAACGATCTGCGGCGGCTGTACGAGCACCCTTCGATGCCCATCGAAGAGCCCCATATTCAGCCGGTGGCCCCCGCCGAAATCGCAAAGTAAGAGATAAAACCCATTCCGGTTGGTGGTAGGCTGTTTTTTCGCCGGACCCGGTACAACCTGTATCTGATGATGTTTGGTAACAAACGAAGTTAGCGCCTGTACGATAAGAGAGTTATTGACCGAAGGCGCACCCCGGCGCTACTGTCAAGCGTCTAATTACAAGGTGGACTATTGTGAAAAAAGACCCACGCAGCGAAGCTCTCCGCAATGCCCCTTTAGATTCTTGGATTGCATTATCGGATGATGAAACTCGCGTTGTAGCTCAGGGCCTGACATATCAGGAGGTGGCCGACGAACTTGACCGACTTGGCGATAACAGTGCCGTGATCCTCAAGACGCCCCCTCGCTGGTTCCCGCTGGCGGTTTGATGAGGGCTGCGTATCGCACGTTTCCTGGCCCGGACGGAAGCATCCTTTATTATCCCCTTATCCGTGTAAGGGTGGGTAAAAAGCGCGGACGGACGACCCGATTTTTTGAGGCAATGGTGGACTCAGGGGCGGCGGACTGCATGTTCCCGGAGTCCATCGCTTCTGCAATCGGCATAAACATCGAATCAGGCAAGAAGGACTCCAGAAACGGGATTGGCGGGATGCAAGACGTGTGGATACATCCCATAATACTTTACGTTGGGGAACACGCGCTTCACATCAATGCGGCTTTTGCCAAGACGCTCCCCATAGCGGGTTTGCTAGGCCGGGTTGGGTTCTTCGAGCACTTCAAGATTACATTCGATCCAACCAGCGATCCCCCGGCCTTGAACTAGAACGAGTTCATAAAGTCTGACTGTGTTTCAGATTTGATAAACAGCCCACTGCGTTCCGGGTTAAACCACTGGCCTGGGCACAATTCCCCCGTGCTAAATTTTGTAGCCTTCTTGCGATCTCCGCATCTGCTCTTGGAGCGGCAAGAAAGGCACCCCTGCTCCGAGGTGGGGCTAGCCGCAACACTCGATTTCTGCATCTCATAGATGACTCACGATTCCAGCGTGTCATGCACAGTACAAGCCCAATTCGCGATCTGCCGATGTCTGCGGCGACTCAAGGTGAAGCCTCTGTGCTGGAGAAATACCTGGCGGTGCGGGAGACTTCTGTGCGGATTTGCGCTCCCCTAAGCATTGAAGATCACAGTTTGCAGTCGATGCCCGACGCCAGCCCGGCAAAGTGGCACTTGGCGCACACCACCTGGTTCCTCGAAACTTTCCTTCTCAGCGCACAGAACGGCTATCGTCCCTTCCATCCCGCATTTCGCAGCCTGTTTAATTCGTATTACAACGCCGTGGGCGATCGGCCGTTGCGGGCCTTGCGGCACACCTTGTCGCGTCCCGGATTGGACGAGGTGCATGCCTACCGCTCCTATGTGGACGATGCCGTCGTGCATATGCTTACAACCGAGGCTGCGCCTGAGTTGGTTGCGCTGGTGACGCTCGGAATCAACCACGAGCAGCAGCATCAGGAGCTGATTGTCACCGACGTAAAGAACGGGCTGTGGACGAACCCACTTCGACCGGCGTTTCGCCCAACGCAAGAAAGTCACCGTGCACAGAGTGCATCTGCCCCCGTCCAGCCCGTGGAGTGGCGCAGGTTTGACGAAGGGATATACAGCGTAGGTTTTGCGGGCGAGGGCTTCGCGTTCGACAACGAGGGTCCGCGGCACAATGTGTATCTCGAAGGATTTCGCCTGGCCTCCCGGCTGGTTACCAACGGCGAGTATCTGGAATTCATGCGCGACAACGGCTACGGCACAGCCGAGCTGTGGCTTTCGGATGGCTGGGACTGCGTTCGAAACAATCAGTGGAGCGCGCCGTTGTATTGGGAGCAGCGCGATGGCGACTGGTGGCATTACACCATCGAAGGCATGAAGCCATTGGAATTGAGCGGACCGGTTTGTCACGTCAGCTATTACGAGGCCGACGCCTTCGCTCGCTGCGCGGGTGCGCGGCTCCCCACCGAATTCGAGTGGGAAGTTGCGGCGAGATCTTGCCGAGTGGCGGGAAATCTGCTGGAGAGCGGGCATCTGCATCCGCGCGCGGTGGAGGTGGCGGCGGAACCGTTGTCGCAGATGTTCGGCGATGTTTGGGAATGGACGGCAAGCGCGTACGTGCCCTATCCCGGTTTCAAGCCCGCCGCGGGAGCCGTCGGCGAATACAACGGCAAGTTCATGTGCAATCAGATGGTATTGCGCGGCGGATCCTGCGCCACGCCGCAGTCGCATATTCGAGCGACCTATCGCAACTTCTTTCCGCCCCATGTGCGCTGGCAATTTATGGGCATACGGTTAGCCAATGGCAACTAGCAAACAACTCCAGTTCCTGGCGAATGACGCGATTGCGCTGGATGTACTTGAGGGTCTTAGTGCGACCCCCAAGCGGCTTCCGTCGAAACTGTTTTACGACCAGATTGGCTCGGACCTCTTCGAGCAGATCACCGAGTTGCCGGAGTACTACCTCACGCGCACCGAGCGGTCGATCTTTGAGAGCTACGCTGGCGAGATCCTGGAACACGCCGGAACGTCATTGACTCTCGTCGAACTCGGGGCCGGCACAGCCACCAAGACCTGCATTCTGATTGAGGAACTACTGAGACGGCAGAGCCGCGCCCTGTTTTATCCCATTGACGTTTCGCCTTCGGCTTTGCAGGAAGCGGTAGCGCAACTCGGCCGGCAATTTCCTGAGTTGCGGGTCAATCCCATCGTCGCGGACTACACCGGAGGTGTGTCGGCGCTGAGTCGCATCAACGGGCGCAAGCTGGTGCTCTACATCGGATCGAGTATTGGGAACTTCGAGCCCGACGACTCAGTACGGATTTTGCGCCGCATTCGCAGGACGCTGCGAGCGGGCGACGCTTTGCTGCTGGGCGCCGACTTCGCCAAGAGTCCGAAGATTCTTCTGCCCGCCTACGACGATTCGCAGGGAGTGACGGCGAGGTTTAACAAGAACATTCTGGCGCGCTTGAATCGCGAGTTGGATACTGACTTCGAGGTCGATCTCTTCCGGCACGTCGCGCTATGGAATCGCAGGCTGTCGCGTATGGAGATCTACCTGGAGAGCACCACCTCTCAAACGGTGTTCATCCCGGCGCTCGACCTGGACCTGTCGTTTGCGCCGGGAGAACGCATCCACACCGAGAACAGCTATAAGTACACCGACGACATGATCGAATCGATCTTGTGCGAAAGCGGCTTCACCCTGGAGCACACCTGGTGCGACAGAAAGAAATGGTTCGGGGTGCACCTGGCGCGGGTGTAGGGTTGTGATCGGAAGACAAAGTCCCCACCCAAGCAAAATCAGCTTGGGTGGGGCACCCTGATGGTTGGCTGGGCCACCCGCCGATTCCAAGATGACTCCTTAACGACGGGCCTTCTTTGTATTCTGCTTTCATGCGCTGAGTGTAACCCGATGACATCAGGAAATCCTACTGAACAAGATCATCCCGCTCCAAACGCTGACGACAAAGCCGATCACAATGCCGCCGAAACCAACCCAGAAGTCTCGCCAACAATAGGGGCGACTGAACCGGAAACGAAACCATCCTCCCAGAGTTGCAACCAGTCCGGCGATAAACAAAAGCACTGGCTTGATTACCTGGGAGCTGGAATGGCGGGAATAGGTCTGCTCGTCTTGATTGCCTATACCATCTTCACTGGGTTGATGTACTGTGCCAACAAGAAGGCCGCTGAGGCTGCTAAGAGCGCCGCCGATACTGCCTTTTCCACATTGCAGGATTCTCGAAGATTTTCTATTCTCCAACAACGGCCATATCTCGTCCCCAAATCTGGGAGCACGGCAGCATTTGTTCATATTCCAGTCAAGGGCGTCGCTAGAGCGAGCGCGACACTCTGGAATGTCGGGCACACTCCAGCTCAATCCGCTGAGGGCTTCGCTCGGATGAGGTATGTCAAGTTTCCGGCCAATCAACAGAGCTATAACCCGTTCAACGAAATCGACAGGATATTCGCCGACTTGAGAGTCAGCGCGAATAAGGGCGGGGGCATTGTCCCCAGGCAAGATGTTGCCCCAGAGGCGTCCTACTTTTTCTCCAATGAATTGCCCATCCCGCTCTCTGATGACGACGTTAAGAACTTGCAGCGGCCCTACATCAATAAGGGTTTCATTGTCTTTCTGGGCTTCACTAGGCACACAGACCCATTCGGGGAAAAACTCGACACGGAATTTTGCTGGATGTGGTTTGGTCCAGATCCAACTATTTGGCACTACTGCCCAACCCACAACGTAATTCAATAACACCAGCAGCCGATTCGCTTCCAGCCTTGGCAGATTGCGAGCGTTCCGGCCTTTCCAGCCCGAAGTGTATCACGACGGGCGGAAGGCAGGGGCGTGTCAAAACGAGTGCGCCACGATCTCGTCGGATCAATTCGCATTGTGCCAATCGGTATCGATCTTGGTGCCAAGCCATCTGTCGGCGAATCGGTTGGCCAATGCGAGACTGAGCCGCTGACCCGGAGGCCAGGAAAGGGAACGTCCATCGGCGGGCCAAGACGAAACCGAAAACTTGTCCCACCCCTCGCCTTGTGTAACATCAAAACCAAACCTGCGCGTTCCCGTTCCGAGCAATCGGGACGCGACGACTTGAATGAGAAGAAAGCCCACGCCGAACGTCAGAGCGTAACTCTCGAACGCGGGTACGGTGTTGGCGGGACTTGGGTAGTAAATAGCCCGGAAGATGCCGTATCGGCTTTCTTCAAAAGCAGCAAGCCACATCTGGACATTGCCGGGGATGGCAAGAGACTTCCTAAACGCATGTCTCTCTTGCGTGGTAAAGAACGGCGGATGCGTTCCTAGAATCGTGTCTGGGACTCTTACATGGTCCGCGATGACTGTACTCTTAAAGGCAAAGCTGGCTATTGATTTCAGGCGCTCCGGGTCGAGCAACACCGCCTTGTCGCTCACAATCAACTCCGCCATCGCTGGCTTTGCGTGCTTGTGTTCAAGATCGCTCATCCAGCCGTTGTTGCAGGCTCTGCACACAACTGGGAGCTTGCGGTTTAACGATGCCGTCACGAAAGTCCGCGGCGTTCCAGCACGGCTCTTTTCTGTAAATCGGAATCGGCCGGTTGGCACTATTCGGTTAATCCAATCGCTCCAGATGTGCTCGCCCGTTATGTCGGCTGTGTTTGGGCAGAATGCGCACTTCTTGGAAGGCTTCACCCTCCCAGCCTATCAGGGATGCTGTATCAAGCAAACAATCCCGAAAAGTCCCTTGCCCGGTGCCCCAGGTTCGCGTCCGTTTTTCGGACGCTTCGTGCCCCAGGTTTGCGTCCGTCCTTTGGACGCTAACCTCGGCAGAGGAAGGTTCGGGCCAGCCCACCGAGCATTTTCAACTCACGATCTCTGGCCGTCCACTCCGATTCGATCTCCACCGCTCCGTTCTCCCGGAAAGCATAATGCCGGAAACTGCCCCACTTCCAGTCTCCTGGGTGCATCACCAGTCCGCAGCGACCCCAGGTTAGCCCAACAGAGGGGCGAACCTGGGGTACCAGCACTAGGCCCCAGGCCTCGACCTTGCGAATTCAATCCCAAATCGGGAATAACGTCCAAATTGCGACATCCTCGGATTTTGTCTTTAAATGGCCTTTACAGCGACGCTGTACGTCGGGAGGTACTTTAAGATCGTCCGCAGCCACAAAAGCTCGCCCACAGGCCTGTAAAGGCGCTTAAATGGCATTCTACGCAGTAGCCTAATGGTGGTTTTTCACTAATCACCTAAGTCTTACATAAGTTACCGCATTGTATGGCACTTAAGTCTTATATCCTCCGCATCGAGACGCGCGGGTAGGGAGGAAAATCCCCACCCAAGCAAAACCAGCTTGGAGCCTGCCGGAGCCAAGTCGAAGGGCGGGCACCCTTGCGAACACTCCTCACTTCTGCCGCACGTAGCTGTACATGTAGTCCGTGATGGCCGGAGACTTTGCGATCGGCACCGAGGTTTTGAGCGAGTCCGCCAGCTTGGTGGGAGCGGTACCCGGCAAAGCTTCGTTGGTGAGGAGAAAGCCGCCGGGTTTGATCATGGTTCCAAGGTTGGCGCGGGCCAGTGACTGTTCGAGGCCGCCGTAATAGACGAAGATGTTGGTCCCGATCACCAGATCGAATTGCTTATCGGGCGGCAGCGGCAGAGTCTGGAACACAACATTCATATCCACCGGAATGACCCTCAGCACAACGGCGGGCCGCACGCTAACGGCGCGATTCCAAATGTTTCCCGCACTCTCCGGAACCGGAATTCGCACACCCGGTTTTCCAATCTTGTCTCCCAACTTTTGCCAATATTCGATGAAGCCGGTGTGGTACTCCTGGCTCCATTGGTCCGATAGGCTCGATATCAATTGGATGGTGTACGGCTTACCGGCAGCAGCGTCCTTTCGGGCACGCTCCAGGTGCCGGTTCACCCGAGAACTAATGTCGAAGGTGTAAACCTCGATCACAGCGGGGTCGGCAAGACCCAGTCGGGCCAGCGAGTCGATCACCGCGAAGGGCTGGGTGGATTGTGGAGGATAAAAGTCGGAGCCGGATTTCTTGTTTACGAAATCAAGGCCGGGACCGACGATCGCGATGCGGTGCACGCTGCCCGGCTTCAGCAGCCCCTGGTCCATCATGTGCTTGAGGTGCAGTTGGATCGTGTAGTCGGGGTAGAGGTTGCTGTCGGTAGAGATGCCGCGGTCCTTGAAGGCTTGATAGGGGTTGGTCTTCGTCTGTGCCTGGGCACGGGCCACATCGTCCCGCCAGCGCGCTAGATTTGCCAGCAGGTAGGCCTTGACTTTCTTCTGCCCCTCGGGAGTCTTCAGAGTGAAGCCTTTCCTCTCCAGCAAGGCCCGCATTTCCAGCATACCTTCGCTGGGATGCGGGGTGGCCAGCGCCCGGACCAGATCGTTGGCGCGCTTTTCGGCGATGGAATCGACGGCACTGCTTCGTCCATACTTGCCCAGGTCCTCGTAGGTAATGGGGTCTTCCTTGGTGAAGGTCACGCCCATACGCAACAAATTCGTGAGGGTATTTTCCTCGCCCTCTTCGATCCGGCTGCGAATTTCCTTGTCCGAAGTGTGGACCCACTTGCCCCAGGTGCCGGCAGTGAGTGACGCTTTCAACTCGGGCGGCAACGAGCTTCGCATGGCCTCAAGCACAGGCTGTGCCGCTGCAAAGGAAACGAACTGAGGAGTCTGCGCCAGGGCCTGGCAGAACGTAAAAATGCAGAAGAGGAACAGACAAAGCGACTTACCGAGTTTGCTGGGCATAGGGATCAGTACAGGGCGTGCTCCGGGGAAAAGTCGGCAGCGTTCTCATTGCCACGTCCTCATAATACAGGGAGTGTACTTCCTGGTGGGAGCCCCCGCATTTATGCGGGGGAAGGAGCGCTTCAGCGCTCCGGGGAAGAGTTCGGCTCAGATCACGCGCTTTAGAGCAGTTTAAGAATTACTGTAGTCGAGCGAGCACGGGTAGAGCGGCGCTTCAGCGCCGCGTTCCCGCTGATCCTTCACCTCCGAGCCGGCTTCAGCCGGCGGCACCTAGACTACACAAATAACTAAACCGCT
>DATCCF010000230.1:0-7790 GCA_036511435.1 Terriglobales bacterium
GCTGCGAAAAATGGACTTGCGGGCGTACGCAGGCAACCAAACGAGGTAAACCCAGTTTCCCGCTTCCGATTTTGGCGCTGCTCAACCTACCTCCAACCGCAAGGCCGCGCTTGTGCTTACCTATTCCCGACAGACTCCTAGTCAGGCCTCCCAAGGTGCATATTTCGAAGCCCACCGCCACGGGGAGGAAACGCCATGCAACAGGTTGAGGGAAACCTCTCCACTGCAGTGGGAACGTATGCCCTCCGGCCAGAACCTCGTAATCTATTACAATCTTGCAATCGGAGTTCCGTAAGTTTCCGTTGGAAATCGCAATTTTATTATGGGCTAAGTGCAAATTTTTGCAACAATGTACCTAGGGCGTTCCACTCAGAGACTCTCCTCTCATACCGAGTGGAGGCCCGATCAACGGGACGAGGGACGGGAAATCAAGCACCAAAGTGCTGCTAGCCTAATCCCAAAACGAAATGGAGGATGGTCGTCGCACGAACAGAGCGAGCATCCTTGAAAATGCTCATCGCTCTGCTACCCACTAAAGTGGGGACGGACCTCCTCAAAGGGAAATGGACGGAATCGCCGCTGTCTCTATCCGTTCAGAATGCATTCTTCAAGGCTAGCTAATCTCCAGAGGTAGGATTTGACGGACGCTCATTATCTCCTGTCGTAAACCGACGTGAATTGCGATTCTCCCTGAGACGTCTTCATAGTCCCCTTCAAAGTCAGGGTACGACCGTCCGGTGAAACGCTACCCGAGCCCGTCTCTATGATTGCTCCCGTCTCATCCTTAACGACCCAGCTAGTTACGGAATTGGCCCTGGTGTAGGCCACAGTGCTGGGATTCTCAGCACCCTTTATGGGGTGGTAGGATCCATCGGTGGGTCCGTCGTACTCATGGTGATAGCCCTTGCCGTCCGCGCCCGCTCCGGTCAAGCTCCAAGCCAGGCCCTTCTCGTCATCCTTCACGACTCGCAACCTCTCCATCTTCGGCGCCGGCATATTCTGAAAATGCGACTTCGTCGGGTTCAGTATCCAGGTCCCGACCGCGGAGTTTTTCGAGTTTGTATCGGCAGCGAAAGCGCTCGCCGCCATAACGAGAAGCAGGCACGCCCCCACGCGTACCACCGCGGCGATTCTTCTTGGCATCGTAGTTTCCTCCATGATTTGAAATGTGTGTCCCGAACCGGGTGAATTGCGTGGGAATCGTGACGCCGCAATCCATGTTGTCAATAATACAAGAGCCGATCAAGAGCCGCTGACCGCCATCTTCTTGGCTTCGCGAAATATTGCCTCGAACATCGCGGCAGTCAGCTTTCCCGTCGCGGTGTTCTGGTTCGAAGGGTGGTACGACGCCAGCAGCGTCACGCCATTCGCCAATGAATAGCACGCGGCATGCGCGAAGCTATATCCCGCCTTGCTCCGCACGATGTCGTTCCGCTTCAGGTAATTGAGATAGGCATCGAAACCGATTCTGCCCAGCGCGACAACAACTTTCACGCTCTTCAGTGTTCCCAGTTCGCGATCGAGAAAGGGCGCACAGTTAGCGAGTTCCGACGGCAGGGGCTTGTTGTCGGGCGGCGCGCAGCGCACGGCTGCGGTAATGTAGCAGTCCATCAGCTTCAATCCGTCATCGCGATGCTCGGCACTGGGCTGCGATGCGAAGCCAACCTTGTACAAAATGGGATACATGAATTTTCCCGACGCATCCCCCGTAAAGGGGCGGCCGGTACGGTTGGAACCGTGGGCTCCCGGCGCCAATCCCAACACCAGCACGCAGGCATCGGGATCGCCGAATCCCGGTACCGGTCGCGCCCAATATTCACAATCGCGATAGGCGCGACGCCTCTCACGGCCAATCTGTTCACGATAGGTCACCAGACGCGGACACCGGGTACAGGTCACAACTTCTTGGTTCAGCACGGCGAGGGCAGAAGCCATTCTTCTCATTGTAGCGACCGGATGGAGAACAAGTGAGAGTCCTCCAGACGAGGTGAAGCTTTCCAATCTCCTGGCAAGGCATCCTACGACCCAACAAACCGCTTCCAACTACACGCTTCGAGTCGCATTTTGAAAACCATTCGCAAGTAGCGACCTTAAGGAGACACTGACGAATGTTGATTATCCTGCTGGTTATTCTCTTGCTATTGTCGGTCGGGTCGTTTCCGTCCTGGCCATATAGCCGCGGGTGGGGCTATTATCCATCTGGCGGTCTGGGCTTGATCGTGCTGATTCTGGTCGTTCTGTTACTGCTCGGCCGTATCTGATAGATTTGCAAGTTCACAATGAGACAGGCAACTCCGCGCCCGCTCACAGCGATGTTCTGCATCACGCTGATGATTTGCGTATTTGCATTCGCACCGCTTTGCGCGGGTTACTCGGTGCTAACTCACGAAGAGATTATCGACCTGCTCTGGAACCAGCAGATCCAGCCATTGCTGCTGGCACGATTCCCCGATGCCTCGCCGCAGAACCTGGTAAAAGCCCATGCCTATGCCTACGGCGGCAGCGTCGTCCAGGACATTGGCTACTATCCCTTCGGTAATCACGTCTTCAGCGATCTGACACACTATGTCCGCACTGGTGATTTCGTTCTGGCGATGCTCAGCGATGCGCAGGACCTCGATGAGTACGCTTTCGCTCTGGGAGCCCTCTCCCACTACATTTCCGACATCAACGGACATCCCTACATCAATTTGTCGGTTGGCATCGAATACCCCGCGCTGGCGAGACAGTACGGGCCCGCAGTGCCCTTCGACGTCGACCACAAGGCCCATCTGAAAACTGAGTTCGGCTTTGATGTTTTACAGATCGCGAAGGGCCGCTATGCACCCGAGAATTATCACAACTTCATCGGGTTTGAGGTCTCCGCCTCTCTGCTGGAGAGGGCCTTTTACGACACCTACGGATTGAAGCTGACCGATGTGATGCCGAACGAACAACTTGCCATCGGAACCTATCGCCGAAGCATCAGCCAGATCCTCCCGGAAATGACCAAGGTGGCGCTGTTGATCAAGGGAGACGAGCTGAAACGCGAAATCCCCAGCTTTAACCGGCAGCACTTTCTCTATCGTCTGTCGAAGGCCGACTACAACAAGTCGTGGGGATCGGGATACCAGAATCCGGGGCCGGGCGCGCATTTTCTCGCTGTCCTCTTCAAGGTTGCGCCCAAAGTAGGGCCGCTCCGCACCATGGACTTCAAGCAGCCGACGCCCCAAACCGAGGACCTTTATTTCAAGAGCGTGGACCAGACGATTGATCGCTTCGGCAAGGCCCTCGGCGAAGTCAAGAATCACAATCTGCAGACGGTCAACATCGATCTCGACACGGGTAAACCGACCCAGCGCGGCGAATATCCTCTGGCCGACGCGACCTACCGGGAGCTGCTCGACGAGCTGGCCTACGACCATTTCAACCACATAGATGTGGCGTTGCGGGATAACATCCTGGAGTTTTATGAGGGATTCGGTTTCCCCAAGCCGGGTACGCGCATTGACAAATGCGTTGTTCAACGCTGGCGAAAAACCTGGATCGAACTAACCCAGGTACGCGCGGCCGAGTTGCTCGGTCTGCCGGGCCCGGCGCAACCTACGACAACGACTCAAATGTCGATGCTGCCGGCAGATTCAGCCACTCAGCCCTGTATGGAATGATTCGCTCCCGATCCGAGTCGCTGCTCTGTGGGGTCTCGGCGAATCCCCGACCGGGAGGCAAAACCTTATACCCCCGCTCTCGTGCCGTTTGACCGCCCTGCACCGCTCTCATACACTTAAGCTTAGTGGCAATTGCCGGGAGAGCGCTGGTTGCTGCCCAGGCGGAAGGTACTCGCGGGCACCGAGTCCGTTCCACGCCCCCGTCGCCGGTTGCATTCCGGGGTCGAACACGGCCACATTAACTGATGAAGGCGATTCCTTTGACGACTGAATCCAATACGAGCGAGACAACCGCGACGGACGCCACCTCCTCCTCCGAACCGTCCAATCCTTGCAAGCGCGAACTCACGATCAAGATCCCTGCCGGCATCGTCAACGCAGAATCCGAGAGCGTCGTGCAGCGCTATCAGAAGCTGGCGAGAATTCCCGGTTTCCGCAAGGGCAAGGTTCCGGCATCCATCGTGCGCCAGCGTTTCGCCGAAGAGATTAAGAACGAAATCGTCGAGGCCCTGGTCCCTCGTTATTTCCGCCAAGAGACCCAGCAGCAGAACCTGTTGCCGGTTTCGCAGCCGCGAGTCACTGACCTTCACCTGCATGAGGGCGAGCCGCTAAAGTTTACGGCGTCCTTCGAGGTGCTGCCCGATTTCAAAGTCGCTCCTTACGAGGATATCCACATTTCAAGGCTTGACACCGATGTGAGCGAGGAAGACGTGGAAAACGCTCTCAACAACTTGCGTGAACAGCACGCCACCTACAGTGCTGTCGACGAAGAGCGGCCCCTGGCGGACGGCGACTTTGCCGTCGTCAGCTTTAAGGGCACGCCCAAGGAAAGCGAGCAGAACGCCGATTCCAAGCCCGTCGAAGTGGACGAGGTAATGGTGGAGATTGGCGGAAAGACTACGATTCCAGAATTCAGCGAGAACCTGCGCGGCGCCAAATCGGGCGAGCAGCGCAGCTTCGAAGTCAAGTACGCCGACGACTTTTCCGACAAGCGACTCGCCGGTAAAGCCATGACTTACGAAGTGGACGTGAAAGGCATCAAGAGCCGCAGCATTCCCGAACTGAACGACGAATTCGCCAAAGAGCTCAGCGCCGACTTCAACTCGCTGGATGAGCTTCGCAACCGGCTTCGGGAGAACATGAAGGCGGAAAAGCTACATGAAGCCGAACATCAGGGTAAGGACCAAATCGTTGAGGAACTGGTGAAACGCAACGATTTCCCGGTTCCCGAAGCGATGTTAGATCAGCAGATCGATCTCCGCCTGGAGCGCGGGTTGCGTGCTCTGGCGGCACAGGGCATGCGCACGGAAGACATGAAGCGCATGGACTTTGCCCGCCTGCGCGCCGGACAGCGCGAGGGTGCTCTGCGCGAGGTGAAGGCATCTTTGATCCTGGAGCAGATTGCTGACCAGGAAAAGATCGAAGTCGGTGACGCGGAGTTCAACCGCGAATTGGAAGCGCTGGCGACCCAGTCGAAACAGACTCTCGAACAGGTCCGCGCCCGTTTGACGCAGGATGGAGGGCTGGATAGAATTCGGCATCGCATCCGCAACGAGAAGACCTTGGATTCTCTGTACCGCAGCTCCGCATAGGGCGGGCTGCGTTCCACCCCCAACTTCGACCTTGGGGAAGAAGTGTGGCCGGGTAGCGTGAAGGGAGCCGCAAACAATGCTTGTGCCCATGGTGATTGAGCAGACCAGCAGGGGCGAGCGGGCTTACGACATTTATTCCCGCCTGTTGCGGGACAATATTGTTTTTCTCGGCACTCCTATTGATGACAATGTCGCAAACTTGATCATTGCCCAAATGCTGTTTCTCGAGGCCGAAGATCCGGAGAAAGACATTTCGCTGTACGTTAATTCGCCCGGCGGTTCGATTACGGCGGGCATGGCCATCTACGACACCATGCAATTCATCCGTCCGGACGTGACCACCATCTGCATCGGCCAGGCGGCCAGCATGGCTGCGCTGCTGCTGGCTGCGGGTGCGCCGAAGAAACGCTTTGCCCTGCCAACTTCGCGCATGTTGATTCACCAGCCCCTGATGTCGGGCCTTTCGGGTCAGGCCACCGATATTGACATTCACGCGCGCGAAATTCTGCGCATGCGCGAGATCACCAGTCAGTTGCTGTCGAAGCACACCGGCCAGCGCCTGGAAAAAGTGGAGCGCGACGTGGAGCGCGATTTCATCATGAATGCGCAGCAGTCGAAGGAGTATGGCTTAATAGACGACATTATCTTCAAGCACAAGTAAGGTGTGCGACGTAGTAATTGCTTAGGGAGAAATTTGCCCCACACTGCTTCGAAAGTTGTATGCGATCTGGCACCAGCAGTGCCTTGTAGCGCGGCAAATTGTGGTTGAATAAGCGTAAGTGCTGCAGCAGCACTGAATGGGATCACAGGAAGGCTGCCCATGGCCGATAGGGGCGGACTTCTTCCAGGAGCAACACGGCTCCTGCCGTTTCGAAGGGACGGGAAATGCAGCGCGGGGAAGCGGAGGCCCCGGCTGACAGTGTGTGAGGCAAAGGAGTTTTTTTCGTGAGAACCAGGACTGGTTCCGATGAAGTGTTGCGCTGCTCGTTTTGCCACAAGTCGCAGGACGCCGTCGCCAAGCTGATTTCGTCTCCCACCGATTATCCGCGCGCTTACATCTGCGATGAATGCGTCGCCGTTTGCAACTCCATTCTGGAAGACGACCGCTCGGAAGCTCAGCCTACCGCCGCTCCTAACCAGCTTCCCAAGCCAGTCGAGGTGAAGGCCTTCCTCGACGAATACGTTATCGGGCAACAGCAAACCAAGAAGAAACTCGCCGTGGCGGTTTACAACCACTACAAGCGGGTTTACATGAACCGGCAGCGCGGTGGTGACGTGGAACTGGCCAAATCGAACATCATGTTGATTGGCCCCACCGGAACGGGCAAGACGTTGCTGGCGCAAACCCTGGCCAAGATGCTCGACGTTCCTTTCGCCATCGTGGATGCCACCACCCTGACGGAAGCCGGTTACGTCGGCGAGGATGTCGAGAACATCATCCTCAAGCTGCTCCAGGCCGCCGATGGAGACGTGGCGCGCGCCCAGACCGGCATCATCTACATTGACGAGGTCGACAAGATCGGCCGCAAGGACGAGAACCCTTCCATTACCCGCGACGTTTCTGGCGAAGGCGTACAGCAGGCGTTGCTGAAGATCCTGGAAGGCACCGTAGCCAATGTTCCTCCTCAGGGCGGGCGCAAGCACCCGCACCAGGAATTCACTCCCGTGGACACCACCAACATACTGTTTATCTGCGGTGGAGCATTCGTCGGACTGGAGCGCACCATCGGGAGGCGGCTGGGCAAGCGCTCCATGGGCTTCCGCACCGACGAGGCCAAAGAAGCCGCATTCACCGAGAGCAACAAGCGCGATACCGAACTACTGGCGCAAGTGCAACCCCAGGACCTGATCAAGTTCGGACTGATCCCCGAGTTCGTCGGCCGCCTGCCGGTGGTTGGCGTGTTGAGCGATCTCGACGAGGACGCCCTGATCGAGATCCTCATCAAGCCGAAGAATGCCATCGTGAAGCAGTACCAGCGACTGTTCGAGTTCGAGAACGTCAAGCTGCGCTTCACCGATGAAGCTCTGCGCTGCATCTCCAAGGAAGCCATGTTGCGCAAGGTCGGCGCTCGCGGCCTGCGCATGATCCTGGAAGAACTAATGCTTGACCTGATGTACAACCTGCCCGGCCAAAAACGTGTCAAGGAGTTTGAGGTCACGGCTGAGATGGTCCAGAAGCGTAATGTGAACCTGCCCATCATGGAGAAGGCAGGATAGGTGTTCGCTGGGCGTGGAGCAGCCGACAGATCGTTACCAGACACCGACCGCGGGCTACAACTAGGCGCTGACTATTTTCGAAAGCCTTCACCAATACAGTGAACATGATTGCGATGCACTGTCGGTATGGCTCTTTATAATAGCCGGACGAGGGAGCGACGAAGGGAGATGAGTGGCGACGCATGGAAGCGCTACTAGAGCGTTTCCAGCGATAGTGTAGACTGTTGGTGGCGATTCTCCGCTCCACCCGATGGCACGACCCTACGCGAATGATTTGCGGCGAAAGTTTTTGCAGGCCTATGAGCAGGGCCAAGGGACCCTGGGGGAGTTGGCG
>DATCCF010000231.1:0-29778 GCA_036511435.1 Terriglobales bacterium
ACCGAGCGGGTGATCAGCGCTCCCAGTTTGAACAAGCGTACCCGCAAGGTCTGGATTTGCGCCTGGCGCAGCGACGAGGGCAGGCGGTGCCGAAACAGCGCCACCAGATTGTAGGCGCTGGCATGCAGCAGCAGACGAAAGACGTTGGCCAGAAAACGCTGGCAGCTCAAACGGTCGGCGGCAAATCCGTTCTTCAGTTCGCCGATACGGTTTTCGCATTCTCCGCGGTGCTGATAGAAGTCGAAGACTTGCGCGGCGGTGCCCGGGCGGTTGGTGATCACGTAACGCAGGCTGCTGCCGCCGGAGCCGTGTTCGGCTTTGCAGCAGATGCGGCGCGAGCGCTGTCGCCAGCGCTTGCTGCGATGCCGGAAGCTGCTGTACAGACACTGCCGCTGGCCTCGCCGCAACCAGCGGCGCGCAACTTTTTCAACCAGGGCTTGACTCTCGCGTTGAAAGGCGGGATTGCTGCCGATGCCGAAGCTGTACTCGATTTTCCCGCGCTCGCAAAACTTGTACAGGTCGGGAATGGCAAAGCCGGCATCGCCCACCAGGCGGATGGGCACACCCGGAAACTCCCGCTGCAGCCAGCGCACCAGGCGCCGCAATACCGCCACGCAACCGCGCGAGCTGCCCACTTCGCCGCGGCGCAGATGCGCCGCCAGCAGGTATCCGGTGTGCCGCTCGAAGACGAGCAGGGGATGATAGACGCGACGATCATAAGCGCCATTGTAGAAGCTGAATTTCCTGCTGGCCGTAGGTGGGATCGGCGGTGGAGTCGATGTCCAGCACAATCTCGCCGGTGGCGGCCACGCGGGCGCGGCACCGTTGCGCAAAGCCGCGGCACAAATAACCATTCATGGCCACCCAATCGCGCATGGTGAAGCGGTTTTCCCAGCGGCTGAGCGTGGGCTGTGAGGCCAGCAGCTCGCCCGGTGGGCGCTCGGCCAGCAGCTGAAAGGTGGCGTCATGGCGCAAGCGATTGGCGTCGTTGCCGTCTTCGTAACCGGCCACGATTTGGTAGATACGCTGGCGCAGCAGGGCCGGCAGCAAGTGGTCGACGCTGGCCGAGCGACGCTCATCGGCCAGTCCCTCGGCCAGGGCGGCGGTCAGCCCGTGGCGCTGGTCGAACTGGCGCAACAGCAGCAGTCCGGCGTCGGAGGTAATCTGGCCGCCGTCAAAGCACAGCAGCAATTTCTGTTTGGGGTAGAAAGAGAAGTGCCGTTGTGATTCAATACAGTCTGTCATTGGCGGATGCTCTCCAAAGGGGTTCTGGATTCGATGAAAATCCAGTGTTCATGCCTCTTGTAGAGCATCCGTTGTTTTTTGGCTAGTGAGAAAGTGAATAATCCAGGTTCAGGGCCGCGCTGTTGACCCGTATCGGACAAAATAGCTAAAATAGCTACTATTGGGGAAAAAGGTTCTTATGAAGTATACCCAGCGTCCCAAGCGTCGATTCGTCCGTCAAGAAAAAAACACGTCATCCGTTTCCCTGGATCGACATCACCGCGAATATAGGGAGCCTGCTTCATTTACAGCGACCGAGGTCAAGAACGAATTTGGCCGCATCCTGGAAAAAGCAATTCAGGGAGAAACGGTTGTAATAACGAAGCACGACAGCCCTAAGGCAGTTCTGATCTCGGTGGACCAGTTCAACGCCCTCAAGCACGCTCCTGAATTCAAGCTTGACACGCTCAGCGGCGAATTCGACGCGCTCCTCGCCCGAATGCAGATCTCCAAGGCGCGCCCTGCGATGAAGGCTGCCTTTAGTTCATCACCGCAGCAGTTGGGGAAAGCAGCAGTGCTGGCGGCCCGCAAGCATGGCTAGTACAAGTCAGCCACCCTGCATCTATGTTCTAGCCGGGGCAAACGGCGCCGGCAAAAGCAGCATTGGCGGCGCTGCCTTGTTGCAGCATGGAGTTGAATATTTCAATCCAGACGAGGCTGCCAGGCGCATTCTTGCTGCGAATCCAACCATTATCCAAGAAGACGCCAACAGTGCCGCATGGCATGAAGGCAAGCGATTGCTGGAACGTGCAATCACTGAACGACTGAACTTCGCATTCGAGACGACCCTTGGGGGCAACACAATCCCAGCTCTGCTGGAGAGAGCGTTGGAGTCTGGAATTGAGGTTCGTGTTTGGTATGTTGGCCTCAATACACCTGAGCTCCACGTTACACGCGTGCGCTCCAGAGTTGAGAGGGGTGGACACGACATTCCCGAGGTCAAGATTCGTGAACGGTATCACCGGAGTCGTCTCAATCTGGTCCGACTGATTCGGAAATTGACGGAGCTTCGCGTTTATGACAACAGCGAAGAAGCAGACCCTCACACCGGCGCCCTTCCGAAACCAATATTGATGCTTCATCTGGACAAGGGCAAGGTCGTCAATTCATGCGATCTCACGACAGCTCCCGAATGGACGAAACCGATCCTGTTGGCGGCGCTGAAGTCTTCCAAGTGAGCCATTCACCGGCGAAGCCGACCCACAGGGATGAAACAGGTGTTGATCCTGTCGTAGAGTGTTGTTGCGCGTCGGCACAGAGGTCGTTCATTTCGTGGTGCGAGTGAGCCCGTAAGTGAGTCGGACCCGGAACCCTTGAGCACCCCAGATTATGCCACGGGCTGGCGACAGCTCCGGAGCACGCTTGTGCGCAGCCATGCGGGCGGAGACGAGAAACAGAACCTGATCACGCTCTGCGGCGAATGCCACGCGCATCCATTCAAAAGGCTAGCGACCGCCGCCGCTGGGAGTTTCGTCCGTTCGGGCCTTGAAATTGACTTGTCTTTTGGCGACAACGGAATATTCTACTTGCATCGAAGGTCCAAACGGAGGACCGCCAAAATGGCACGTGCTTACAAATTGGTAGTCAGTTTGTCTTGGTGGCTTGGCGTGGTCTGTTTGACCCTTGGAGTCTTGATGAAGTTGGCGAGACCCTCAGGAGTTCACGTGTTTGGAACCGTGACAGCGCACAGCCTGCTGTTTTTCGCTGAAACCCTTTTCTTATGTACTTTGGCCACATGGGTGATAGAAAGTCGAGACGCGGCGAAGCCGAAGGTTTGAGAGCCGTTTCACACACGTAGGGCCATCGCGAACGAGGCCGCGTTGGAACTGTTCCGACACTCGTTTCATTTCATGGCGCAAACATCTGCGACCGGATCAGCTTCTCTTTCAGATCTCCCATTTCGAAGGTCACAGTCGTTTCTCGCTTCTGAAATGGAGTAACCGTAAATAGGAACGTCCCACTTGCAGCCATCCGTTTGACCGGCGTGACCGGGCTCGCAGCAAATGCACGGTTGCAGTCGGCTGCCGCCGACCAGAATGCCAGGTTGTGCAAACGGTTCCCTTCGGTCTCAGGTCATCCTCCGTGCCCTTGCCGGAGGCTGTAAGGCTCACGTGAGATTGTTTGCCTTGGGCTCTTACCAAATTGGCTTTGGTCGTAACACACGACAGCCCAGCTAGAATTAGCTGGGCTGTGGCTTTTGTCTTCCCGTTTGTCTCAGCGTGGTTCTGGCAAACAGAGCCCGAAATGTTTATAGTCCTCTCCGTATCTGCCAATAGGCTTCGGCTAGCTTCGCGACTCCCCGACTCGTCACGCCATCACCGGTGAAAGAGCCTGTGAGCGATACCACTCGACCGTTCTGTTCAGACCTTCTTCGAACTCAACCGATGGTCGATAACCCAGGTGCTCCTTGGCTAAGCGGATATCGGCGAGCGAGTGCTTAATGTCACCTGGCCGTTCTGGTGCGTAAAAGGCGGCCTCGGCATAGCCCAGTAATCGCTGCAGAATCCCGTAGATCTCGTTGACGGTGACTCGCCGGCCGCCAGCAATGTTAAAGTATCTTCCCGCCACCTGGTCGGCGGGGGCATGGCAAGCCAGTAAATTCGCATCCACAATATTGTCTATATAGGTAAAGTCGCGGCTCTGTTGGCCGTCCCCATATATCGTGGGCCGTTCTTGTCGCAACATCTTGGGAATAAAGATGGCCATCACCCCGGTATACATGGAACCTGGATCCTGGTAAGGACCAAACACATTGAAATAGCGCAGGGAGACTGTCTCAACACCGTATACCGCATGAAACGACCTCATGTAATACTCACCCGCCAGCTTCGATACCGCATACGGTGAAATCGGATTCGGTGCCAGGTCCTCGGTTTTGAGCAAATGAGGCGTGTCGCAGTACAGGGAGGAGGAAGAAGCGTATACTACTCGTCTCGCCCCGGCGTCCCGCGCAGCCACTAGCAGGTTTAAGGTTCCATCGACATTCGAGTCGTTGCAGGATATCGGGTCGGCAATCGAGCGCGGAACCGAAGGGATTGCCGCCTGGTGGATGACGTAGTCCACTCCTTCGCATGCCTCGATGACGCCTCGCATATCGAGAAGGTCGACTTTCCTGAAGTCGATGGCCCTGCTGATTGAAGCCAGGTTCTCCGGTTTGCCAGTACTGAAGTTGTCGATTCCGCGGACCATCTTTCCCCGCCGAACCAATTCTCGCGCAATGGATGAGCCGATGAATCCGGCAATTCCAGTGATCAGATAGATAGACATGGAAGTGAGCTATTCCTCCGCCCTGACGGTCAGCAGTCTACAAGAGGTTAGTTGATTCGCGGGTGGCGTTGCGCGTGTCCACCGCTAGCTGGCCGACATGCCCACAGTCTCCTGACGCGAATGAAGCATGTTGCTGCCCTCTTGATTTAGACCTTTCTTGATTACGATCAGATTGTAATAAAACGAAATTCCTGTGATGTTTTGGTCGAAGTATGTAGGCTGATGCTCATTTAGAAACTCTTCATAGTTAAGCCCGTCAGCAAGCGCCTTGAAGAAACCAACGGTGGTCTGCATATCATTACGATCTGTGACATTTCCATCTTCAGGCCAGTAGGACGTCTGAGTATCCTCCACTACATAAAATCCCCCAGCAGCGACGTGAGGAAACAGATGCTTGAATGTTGTTATAACGTGCTGATTCAGATGGCTGCCGTCATCAACGACGATGTCGATCGTGCCGATTTGTTGAATGATCGAGTCTAAAAAGGCTGTATCGATCTGGCTGCCGCGCAATGTTGTAATCCGCCGCTCGTTGTGAGGCAATTTGTCATAGAGATCAATGCCATAGATGTGAGCGCGGGAGAAGTAGGCTCGCCACATGCGTAACGAATTGCCTCCAGCACGCGGACTCTCATATCCTCCGATACCAATTTCCAGGATATTGAGTTTATCGCGTCGGATATCGGCAAACTGGCGCTCATAGTGCTGCGCATACCAGTGTGAGTTCCACTTGTCTGATCCATAGATGGTCGCCAACATTCTGAGATTCTTGCGGAAAAAAAGCGCGCAGGGAATGTTCACCAACCAATTAAACCTGCCAATCTGAAATTCGCGCAAGCGCTGCCGCGAATCTCGCGGAAGCCGCTTTTTATACTGCGCCAACGTTTGCATTAACAAATGTAACAACCCTTCTTGTAGCGTCAGTCACGAAACCGTGCGCGCACAACGCTGTCTACGTCGCTTGCAGCCTCTGAGCCAGGCGACGAAATACGCGTACTGACCAATAGCCGACAGTCTGACGCGCCAGGTGAAAGGCCAGGACAAATGGACGCCGGCGAAAGTGCCGGCATTTCGCTCTCCAGTAGATCCTGAATACGGTTGCATTGCCCACCAGGGAGCCACCGATCCCCTTCGCGAACAGTCGCGGCATTTTCTCGCGGGCAGGCAAGTCAATTAGTAACTCCGGTACGTGCGCCACATCGCACGACTCGGCAATTCGGAACCACATGTCGATGTCGGCCCAGAAGCGGTAACGGCCATCAAACCATCCTAGACGCTCGTAGATCGATCGGCGCCCCATCACAGTGCCCCAAACAGGACATCCCCGATTATCGGCGAAACAGAGATCGAGGAACTCCGTGCCGGAAAGCAATTCCGGAAAAGAAGGTGTAACCCACGCGCAGGTTCCATCCGGCGCAAGATGCCGATATCGATTGAATACAAAGCCCGCGCTGGGGTGTTTGATCAGGGCGTCTCGCCATTTCTCGATCAGCGTTGGCGCATAGATGTCCCCATCGTGAAGGTCGGCAATGAACTCGTACTGGCAATTCCGCAAGCCCGCATTGAGGTTCCCCGGCATGCCCAGGTTACCGCGGTTCTTGGAGTACACGATGCGTCGATCCTTATCGGCATATTCCTGGCACACCGCCTCCGTATCATCGGTGGAACAATCGTCGCAAATCAAAAGTTCAAAATGGGGATACGTTTGCGTTAGGATGCTGTCGAGTGTCTTACGGAGAAAACTGGCACGATTGTATGTTACCAGTACGATACTGACGTCCGCTGTCATGTTTTTCTGTATGTCCGCGTCTGGGCCTCACGCCTGGCCTCAACTGAAGAACTACTGCAAAGCACCGGCGCCATATAGCTTCGCATCGGGCGCCTTCCAAAATACGCCGGCAAAGTACAGATGATCGGTAGGCTTTCTCCAAGTCCTTACCCAGTTCACCAGTTCCTGCGGCGGTTCTGTCCCTGGAGTGGCCATGATGATTCCCATGCCCGCATCAAGTAGCTCTCGATATCGAAGGCGTGCTCGTTCAGTCGCCGCGGGATTTTTGCGGATATTCTCGTGCCAAGGCATTTCCAGAAGAATCCCGCCCTTTCCCACGGCTTTGATTAGCTGACTGGTTTCCTCGTCCGACATCTCGCCGACATGGAGCGGCAGATTGAAGATCTGGAGGGATCCCATCGACTCCCCGATCTTGCGGATCTCTTCAATGTTCGCGCAGTAACTGCTCCACGGCTGACCCTTTCCGGCGCTGCGGTGAATGGCGGCGTTGTCAATGAAGCGAACCGGCGCCGGAGTCTGTTCCCAAAGTCGCTTGATGCCTTGCTGGAAGCTATGGCGGGTGGCCGGATCGGTGACATCAATCAGTTTGCGATAATCCATGTCCGGCCAGCTACCGTTGTATCGCGAGGGAGCGGCCATCCATTCCAGCGGAACTACACTCCAAGGCCAGTGCGTCTCCCTCGACTCCGGCATTACGGTCGTACCGGAGATGTAGGTTCCCACCGCCAGACCGTATGAGCTAAGGAGGTCGCGCCCTGCCTTGTACTCCTGCACCGCCTTGTCCCGGCCAATTAGATCGGCGTTCGCGATGGTGTAGTCGGTTATGAGCTTGTCCTGCGCGAACCACTGCCTGGGCCGCGTCTCGATTCCCTCCCGCGCATTGACTATGACACGGGTGTATTGGCTAGAGTCATGCCACCGGTAAGTAGTGTCGGAGAGTGGATAGCATAGTCCCATAATCGCCGTGGTTACGGTTATCAGCGCGACGAGCAATCGGCTTTTTGCATTCTTTGTCAGCATAGTAGCATCAGGAAATTACGGTCGAGAACGCTAAGACACTTTCACGCGATTAGCGGACTGAATCGGGACGGGCAAGGAAGGCGAAACAAAGCCGCTTGTCTCGCTGGATCCGCTACTAGTCCATACATACAAGAGCGTTAACAGAACAAGAAGCAGGAACCCTGTGATGGCAAGCCGCTGCACGATCTTATTCATATGTTTGCGGCGCGAATGTCCGTGGCTGCCATCACCATGATGATGATGATGCCTATGTAGATGTGGATGTACAAACTGGGTTATGGGGTCGTCCATCTTAGGACCTCTCAAAGTAGCGAGCTACAGAAATAGCGTCCCGCCATGGGCGCGCCCATTTCAATGACCATAATCTCGCCGTAGCTGCCAAACTTGAGCTCTTGGGATCGGAGCAATAATACAACCGGCTGAGTTAATCCTGTCCAACCACGCCGAAAATCGATACACCAAACCGATGCTCCAGCCCAGACCACTTGAGACACCTGTAGTAATAGTAAGCTGCCAGGAATGTGGGCACGGAAAAGTCGAGGTAACCCACCGGCTGGGGTTCACAGACTGTGATGTCTTTCACCTGCAAGCCACATGCGCGCAGTTGCCGACCCAGAAATCCAGGTGTGTTCAGGCGGTAATGCGTAGGAAACACATCAGCGGAATCGACTTGCTTGGTAGCGGACAGAATAAGATGTTTGAGCGAAACCGGAAGGATGTGAGACACAGCAACAGCGGGATGGAGTAGGTTGGGAGTCAGAAACAGAAACTCGCCACCGGGTTTAAGAGCCCGCTTTATATTGGCCAGGAATTCCCCAGATGTCTCCACGTGCTCCAGCACATAACGCGCAATAATCAAATCGAATGTTTGGCCGTCCAGCGGCCAGCGTCTGAGGTCTGTGCTATCCCGCAGCAGTACGAAGCGATCAAGGTAGGGATTGGCCGCCGCCGTCGGATCAGGATCAATGCCCACAAGGTATCTATCTGTATATTTTTCCCAGGGGAACGGGCAAATCGAACCCCTGCCGCAGCCGACTTCCAATATTCTCATTCCGGGAACAATGCGGTCTGCAATCATTCGATGGAACATCTGCCAATCGCTGGATGTACCTGCTAGAAGAGAAGACCGCATTTGTTGCACACGCTGCGACATGGCTACCTCTACTTGATGTAATGATCGGGTGGAAACAGTTCAATCTGAACGGAAGTCTTCACGGACTGGACTGCAGGACCTCACACGACGCTAACAATCAGTTCGGCTGACCTGGGGCAACAGCAGCCTCTGCCACGAGGGAAGGATGCGGCATGAATTTCGGCACCCAGTCCTCAATGACGCCGAAGTGCTTCCGCGTATCCGGCGCGCTCAGGTATTTCACGTTACTGTATTGTGGATCTTGATAGTTCATGACTTCTCCAGTCCTGATCGCAACCATGACTTGGTTGATCCCTGAAACCAGGCTCCACTCCGGCCGAAATTTAAGCGCAGACCGTATCCTTCGGAATTCCACCCGATAGTTGCGGCGATCGACGTTCTCCTCGGTGCAGCTGAGGATAGAGCCTGGCACCATGTCCCTGATGAGCTCTCCGACCTGGCCTAAAGTGCGGTTTTGCTCGTCGCTTCCGACGTTGAAAATCTGCGGCGCTACCGCCTCAGATCTAGCCTCTAGAGCCAGCAACACTGCCCGTCCGGCATCATGAACGTGTACAAACGGCCTCCACTGATCTTTGCCCTGAACAGTAATGACCCCATCGGTCATGGCTTTTGCAACCAGCAGATTGACCACCAAGTCAAAGCGGGTGCGGCCCGATAAACCATAGATGGTACCGAATCGGAGGATGACCGGTTCAAAGTCTTTGTCGGCCAGAGAAAGCAGCACATTTTCAGAGGCAATCTTGCTACGAGCGTAGAGCGATACAGGTTTCAGTACCGATCGCTCATTGAGCAGTTGATCGCTGGCTCCGTAGACGGAACAACTGCTAGCGAACACAAAGCGTGAAACGCCATTGCCTTTCGCTACCTGTGCGATCATGCGGGTTGCAATCAGGTTAACCTGAATAGTGAGCTCCTCGTCCAGCGCGCAAGCGGGATCGCCAACTAAGCCACCCAAGTGAACTACCGAACCCATGTCTTTCATGGCTGCAACCACGGTGTCCACATTCCGGAAATCACCGTGGTGGATCTCGAGGTTCGCGTGCCCCATGAAGCTGCGAATCGGATCGTTGCCATATAGAAAACAATCCAGCAGGCGGACTCGATATCCTCTTTCGAGCAATTTGGGGATTAACGCAGATCCAACGTAGCCACCACCGCCGATCACCAGGACACGGCGTGGGTCCGTCACGTATACAGTGTCCAGTCGCGTTTCGCGAATCACCAGCAGCTTCCACACTTTTGCCCATAAACGAGCGGCAACGAGACACAGCGAGCAGCTTACCCATCCTAGAATCAAAGAGGACCGTGGAAAGGATGGCCGCAGCCGGAAGAAGTACATACCAACGGCAATTAGCAGATATGCTATCGCGACTCCCTGCAGCACCACCAGAGCTTTGTATTTTCCCTGGTAGGAACGACCTTTTGTGTAGAAACCCATCAGGTAGAACACGCAAGGACTAATCGTGCTGAGTAAGATCGCCGACACCAGCCAAGAGTGGAGAATGACGGAAGGACGTACGTTGCGCAATAGTGCTTCGGGCACGAGGCTGAAAATCAGGCAGACGTTTACAGCGATCAAGTCAGCAGCCCCGCGTACCAGGACATCTGTATTAACATTTGATGCACGCATGATTACTCGTTTCGTTTTAGGAACAGACCGAAGTGGAATGCGTGACGGTCTCGAGGGTTGTCACGAAAACATGAAAACGAGGAGGGCTAGAAGTGGCCCTTTATTTTATCGTTTTAGTTATGTAACTGTGCTTTGCTTTGCGGTAACAATTACGCGGCTGCGAGATCCATGATTCGGGTCACGGTGTCGCAAGTGAAGCCGATGTGTGTGCTCTTCAGGGTAGGATGAACCTGGAACATCAAGCTGGTCTCCCCCAGCTCTTGAGCGACCGGCAAGTACCCCGCTGGGCGCATCTCGGGTGGAAATGCCTTTTCCCGATAAATCTCACTGCAACTACCAGAAAAGCACGGTACGCCGGCAGCCGTGATTTCTGACATGATCCGGTCTCGCGTCCAGCCCGCGCGCAATCTTTCAGGTCTTACGAACACGTAATATTTGTAATAGGAGTGTCCGACGCCGGGAGGCGGTTCGGTGACCCGTAGTGCAGGAATTGAGCGTAAACACTCGGCAAGTTGCGCCGCGTGTTTACGGCGGATTTCGACCCAGCCTGGCAGCTTGCGCAGGACGACGCGGCCCAAGGCTGACTGCATCTCGGTGAGCCGCCAATTGGTTCCAAAGGACTCGTGCAGCCAGCGAAAACCGGGAGGGTGTTGGCGGCGGTACACGGCGTCATAGCTTTTGCCGTGGTCCTTGTAGCTCCAGGCGCGGCTCCACAACTCTTCGTCATTGGTGGTGAGCATGCCGCCTTCGCCGCCGGTCGTTAGAATTTTGTCCTGGCAAAAGGAAAATGCCGCGATGTGCCCCAATGAGCCCACCTGCGCGCCTTTGTAGGTGGCGCCGTGGGCCTGAGCGCAGTCCTCGATTACCTTTAGACCGTGCTCATCAGCGAACGCCAGAATCGGATCCATATCGCACGGCCAGCCCGCAAGGTGGACCGCGATGATGGCCTTGGTTCGCGGTGTAATCGCCTGGCGAATGGTGTCGGCCGTGATGTTCTGGCTATTGCGATCGACATCCACGCACACCGGCCGGGCGCCGCGCATTACCACACAACTCGCCGACGCGATGAAGGTACGCGAGGTGGTAATCACCTCATCTCCCGGACCTATTCCCAATGCCCAAAGCGCCAGTTCCAGCGCGACCGTGCCATTTGCCAGGCAGACGGCGTGCCTGGTCCCGACATAGTTGGCGAACTCACGTTCAAACAGGTGGCCTTCTTCCCCCGTCCAGTAGTTCACCTTGCCGGATCGCAGGACGGCGGCGACAGCTTCAATCTCATCCGCGGCGAAATAAGGCCAGGGCGCAGATGTCTCCAGGTACGCCGCGGCTTTGTCTGGTTGCGGGATTTGAGGCAACTGACGTTCAGAACTGGCTAAGATAGGGGGCATCCGGATTACCAATAGACGGCAGGATTGCTAGGGAATCGATTGTGGCGCCGCAACCGGTGGTTCGGCTGGACGCCGTTTGTTAATTGGCTTGGCAGGGATACCGACCACGGTAGCGCCTGGTTCAACATCCTTATTGACGACGGCACCCGCTCCCACGCTTGCGCCCGCACCGACTTGAAGATATTGCAGGATCTGCGCCCCTGAGCCAATCAATACACCGTCGCCAATAATCACCCCACCGTTCACATTGGCGCCAGGGCTGATGACGGATCCTCGACCGATGTGAGCTTCGTGTCCCAAGGTCGAGGCGAAATTACATAGTGCAAAAGGCTCCAGCGTAATGTTCACGGTCGCGGTGACTCGCGCGCCGATGAAGCAGCCCTCCCCAAGATGGGCGGAATCGAGGTCAATGACTGCCGTGGGGTGTATGAGTACCGGCCATTCGAGCTGGCCGAATCGCGACTTTAGTTCCGCCGCCAGCTTCAGCCTGAGGGCCGGACTCCCTACTCCCATCGCAAGCGCGTCAATATCGTCACCATGGCGCTCCAGCCAATCGAAACTGCCGATGACTTGATCGGAACTGTCCCGCGGGCCTAGCCGTGAGGTGTCGCTCACGAGATACCCGAGAAAGTCAAAGCTATCCTCTGTCTTATTAATCCACTGCAGCGCGGAAGCGACCTCGCGGGCCATACCACCTGCGCCAATTATGGCAATTCGTTGTCGCTTCATGCGATGTGCTCGTGATCGGTATTGCCGGTGACGCCCCGATATTCCGGCATGGTGGCGTGGCCGGGCTGCGAGATGCCGTCGCGCTTCACAACCTGCCACAAAGTCTTGCCAAGGATGTAAAAGTCAAGCTTCAGGTTCCAGTGATCGACGTACCACAAGTCGAGGTCGAACTTCTCCGGCCAGCTCAGCTCGTTTCGGCCATTGATCTGCGCCCACCCGGTGATTCCGGGCAAGGCATCGTGCCGCCGCATCTGCTCTGCCGTGTAGCGATCGAGATACTCCGTCAAGAGGGGACGCGGCCCGACCAGGCTCAAGTCGCCCCGCAGCACGTTCCAGAGTTGTGGCAACTCGTCCAGGCTGGTAGCCCGCAGCAGGCGTCCCAAGCGGGTGAGCCGCTCTCCATCCGGGAGCAGCTTGCCAGATTCATCGGTTTCGCTGCGCATTGTGCGAAACTTGAGTAGGGTGAACGGGGCCTGGTTTTTCCCCGGACGCCGCTGGCGGAAGAAGATCGGCCGCCCCATTGTGATTAAGATCAGCACGGATATCAGTAACAGAACAGGGGACAGAACGATCAGCCCTCCCAATGCAAAGGTCGCATCCAGAATCCGCTTGACCGATAACCGCCAGCCACGTTGAACGGTTGAAGATTCCGCCCTGGCAAGTCTCAACTGCAGCAGGCTTTCGTACTCTTTCACCAGCGCTTCCACCACAGACTCTGGTTGAAACTTCCGAATCGCGCGCTCTCTTCCGGCCGCTCCCATGCGTTCGCGCAGTGCGGGGTCGCTCAAAAGCCGCTCCAGCGCCGAGGCCAGCGCCCGTGAATCGCCAACCGGAACCACCAAACCCGTCACTCCATCTATGATCGAGTCAATAGCTCCAGTAGCATTGGTGGTCACCACCGGTTTGCCCGAGGCATTTGCTTCCAGCGGGACGGAGGGGAAGCCTTCGCGATAGGTAGGGAACGCGAGGACATCCATCAGGTGATAGTAGGGCGCGGTATCGCGAACGAACCCGGCTTGAATGATGTTCGGATCCCGGACAATGCGCGCACGAACTGAGGCAGGAACGGGATCGCCATCCTCGAAATCGCCAACTAGAAGTATGCGCAAATCGGGGAATCGCGGCCGTAAGCGATCATAAGCGTCGATCAGTTCAGAAATTCCCTTATCGCGCGTGAATCGACCAACAAAGCCAACCACCGGAACGCCATCAGGAATGGCAAGTTCGCTGCGAAGTTGCCGGACCTGAGTGTCATTCTTCGGGTGAGCCAGGAAACGCTCTGTATCGATTCCGTTGCACGTTCCCAAGCCCACGACAATCGTCTTCTCTCTGGAGGCTAGCCCCAGGGAAACAACTCTGTCGCGCAAACTGGGACTGACACAGCGAACCCGGTGCGCGCAATGGCAAGCGATCCATTCAGCAGAGAACAATAAAGCTCGCTTGGCGCCTTTTGTTGTCTCCAGTCGCAACCCTCGAATTGTGTACACGCGGCACGGGACCCTCGCGAGCAGCGACGCAATTAGTCCCAGCAAGCCCGCTTTCGGCGTGCCGAAGTCTGCGATGACGGGCCGCAAACGCCGCAACAGCAGAAATAGCCGAACCAGCGACGCGCAATCTGCCAGGGGAGCGATCTCCCGCCGCATGGGAATTGCCGCCGAATAAACGCCTTCTCGCGCCGCAAGGGACTGCAGTTCCTGACCCGGGGAGGAGATGACTGTGACATCGAAGCCCACCCTCTTCAAGTGAGCCAACTGACCGGTGAAGAACATCACACTCATCGGGGAGGTAACGCCCATCACGATTCGAGGTCTGGCGTTACTTATTTTGCGGTCCACACTCATTGGAAAGCCTCATCAACTAAGGGTGGCGCATCCGAGAAGTCTGACGAGAATTTTCCGTTTGCAAGCCGCTTTTCCGTGGCGTTCCGCAAATATCGATAAAACTTTCTCCGCTTCTCTTCCAAAACCTCGATTCGATACCGTTGCGCTTTTGCCAAATTACTTGCTGACATACGGGTAAGCCGCTCGGGATCGGTGAGTACCTCCTGGAGTTTATCGGCCAGCCCGTCGGCATCGTTCGGCGTTACCAGGTCCTCCGCATCTAGCAGCTCAGGAATACCTCCGACCTTGGTTCCTACACAAGGCAAAGCACGCGCCATCGCCTCGACCAAGGCTCTCGGCAGACCTTCGGTCCGAGATGGCATTACCATCAGTGTCGCTTCGTCCAGTTTTTTGCGGACCGCAGCCCCTGCTTGTAATTGACCACAAAACGTCACTCTACTGTCCACAGAGAGCGATCGGGTTAAATCCTCGAGTTCACGGCGATGTCGACCATCGCCTATAATCGAAAGCCATACAGGAAATCCTTTTTTGTGTAGTAAAGAGATAGCCCGTATCAGTACGTCTGGCGCCTTGTACATCTGAGCCAGTGAACCGACAAACACAAGCCGAGGACGTGTGCCCTTATCAGGTGTTTGAAGCTTATGCTCGTGGGGGAAGCCACCACTAAGCGGAGTGATGAAGACCCGTGCTAGAGGGACGAAACTGTCATCGCACAATTCAACGTCAGAAGCGGAGAAGCTAATTGCTGCGTCTCGTGCAGGATAATGTTGTTGCAATGCGTGCTCGGTCACATAGCTGACCGCCGAAGCGCGGGAACATTCCTGCTTTAGAGACCGCGTAAACAGATAGCGGAAGACTGGCCGCAGTGGATGCTTCACGGCCCGGGGCGCGAACCCCTCGGAGGGATCTCCGACGACTTCTAAGCCATAAGGGCGACCGGTCTTCCAAAGCATGGGAAGTAAATCGGTGGCTAGGCGCGAACCCACCCGGCACAGTACCGCATCGTCGTCGGCGACCGCAGAGCGGACAGCCTTACGAACGCGCCTCCAGACCCGGGCGTATTGCCAAGGTCCAAGGTAGTATGGCACCTCGAAGAACTCGATTCCCGGCCCAAGGACGGGACGATAGCGCTGGTCAACCGAGTCTTTATGTTCGGCTCGCGCGACTATCTTGACCCCATCGAAAACCTTCATATATCTATCCCAAAAAGGCCGGCTGAAGGTCGTCCGACTCCATACCTGTCCGTCAGGAGTTCGCGTAAACCGAAATTCTAGTGTGACCAGAAGTTTCATGATGACCAGTGCGCAACAATTTGCGTGCTATGTCTGTCCAGATACTCGGGGCATAGGACGGCAAGAGGCACGAAGCAACACCAGGGGACCGAGGACCGCCTCGAAGAAAAACCAGAGCAAGTTATCTACATCACCGACTAACACCACCACGACTAGGTTGGCCAACACCGGCAACAAAAGCCAACGGATGTCATCGGCGTCCGCCAGCATTAAATTGCGCGCCTTCAAAACAACCAAGGCCAGTATGAAGAAGGACAAGGGAGCGAAAATTGGGGGGAAGTTCAACATCGCCTCCCCGGCAAGGCCATAAACCTGGGAGGCCCGGAACACGCGAGCATTATAGACATCGCGTCCGTACAGCGCCTCAGTACCTTTCCTGACCTTACCGTCGGGCCGGTCCGGCCAGATAGACCTAGGAATCAGGATGTCGAATGCTTCCGCGTAGGTGGCGCCGAAGCTATAGTCGTAGTCCCCAACACTCCATAACCGGTAAAGCAACTGAGACTGGATCTCCGTCCGCGCCATATCTCCCAGCAGTGCGGCATCCAGGGTCCGCCCGCTCTTCTCTTCCATTACGCCGATTCTGCTGGGATCGTCAATGGCGTCGAAGGCGCGAACTCCCTCTGCCTTGTAAAATCCGTAGTAATACATGAAAGTTCCAAGTAACAGCACTCCCACTACGATAGCTTTGCGAGGCACCGGCCGCACCCACAAGTGAATCGCGCCCACCAGCCAGAAGACTCCCCAGACCGTATTAGAACGGGAACCACGCAGCCCGCCAAACAGCATTTTCACAACAAAGAAACCGATAACCAACAGGACAAGGAATCCCCATGACCGTTGCCGCAGAAAGTCTCGTTTCCAGACTAGGAAAAGGAGACCTAAAAATATGGGGAAGTACTCTGCAATCAGAAATTGCCAACCCATGCCGACGAGGTCATCAGCATTACCATTTGAGTACGCTCCCATAAAAGCGAGCACCCCCCCAAACTTGTTAAACACATAGATCTGAAATGCGAAGGTTACTGGGAGTGCGATGGAAATGCCGGCAAAGAACAAAGAAGGTTGAAGTCGCCACACGGTACGTGGCCGGCTGGCCGGAAGGATTTTGCGGGCGGCCAGGTAGATTACCAGTCCGAAGGCGTTGATCACCGACATCCACCCAATCCAGCCAATCCAATCCGGAGGCTCGACCAACTCGCGTGTGTGAAAGTTCCACATCACGGTAAGCAGGGGAGCGATGAAAAAAAAGAAATAACCGTAGGCGCCCAGGATTCCCACCGGATCGAAGATATCGACTTTCCCCCGGAGCCAGCCAACCATGTCGGGGCCAATGAGCGCTCCGCATAGGAACACCGGCAGCAGGAACCAATGGAGCATGTCGTCCCGCATGGCGACCATGCCAACAATGATCAGCGCCGATAGACAACTCGCCAGCAACACATTTGCCGGGTCGCGCGCGGGATCGACCAGGCGCACACTCGTGGCTACCCGGTCCGCTCCTGGGGCGAAAGGGTTCCACAAAAATGGAGGACTCTGGACGATGGTACTCATGGCTTTTTGTTCAACAAATCGCCAGCAACAAATTACGCTCCCGTCGAAGTGAGGTCCGCTGCCGGGAACCGGTCGCCGGCCATGGGGAGGGTCTGCCTGCTGGTTGCTGCCGGCGTGGACAATGCTGACTTCTCGCGGTAGTAGTCAACGACGCTCATCACAATGTCCGATAGAGAGTGGGTCGGTGTGTACCCAAAGGACTGCTTCGCCTTGGATATGTCTGGGACGCGACGGTCCATGTCTTCGAAGCCTGGGCCATAAGCGTCTTCATAGGAGATATGCCTGATGGTGGAAGTGGACCCTGTCGCGGCAATGACTTTCTCCGCCAGCGCATTCATCGTGACCTCCTCGACGCTGCCCAGGTTGAAGACCTGTCCGGCAGTAGCATCCGTCAGGGCGCACTGGACCAGTCCCCGAACGATGTCCGCGACATGGCTGAAACACCGGGACTGCTCGCCGGTGCCGAATACCGTAACCGGACTGCCTGCGAGCGCCTGCTGCACAAAGCAGGGCAGCACCATTCCATACCGGCCAGTCTGCCGTGGACCCACGGTATTAAACAGCCGGACAATCGTGACTGGCAGCTTATGCTCGCGGTAGTAGGCAAGGGCCAGGAACTCGTCAATCATCTTGGAGCAGGCATAACTCCAACGGGCTTTCGAGGTAGGCCCCAGCACCAGATCATCGTCCTCGCAGAAGGGGAACTTGGCTGCCTTGCCGTACACCTCCGAGGTCGAAGTAATCAGGACCCGCTTGCCCTTCTTGGCGGCCAACTCCAAAACCAACTCCGACCCGCGCACATTGGTTTCGATGGTGCGCACTGGCGATTCAACGATATTCCGCACGCCCACCGCAGCGGCCAGGTGGAACACCAGGTCGGCGCCGTCAATTAATTCGGCCAGTAGCTGGCGGTTGAAGATGGTGTCTAGGTGATATTCGAACCAGGCGCTCTTCTTCGCACCTCGAATGTTCTCGATACTACCCGTGGAGAGGTCGTCGATAGTTACGACCTGATGGCCCGCGCTCAAAAGATAGTCAGAAAGGTGGGAACCGATAAAACCAGCTCCGCCGGTAATTAGAATGTTCATCGTCTCCTCATTCTCGATTCATGCCGAGTGGACCGCCTTAGCGGAATATGTGGATTGGGATACTTGATTGCTTGCGAGCCGATCATAAAGCTGCGTTAGGTCTCCACAGCAGGACTCGATCGACAGCCGTTCCCGCACTTCAGGCGAAACCGAATGGCGTTCCGCGCGGGCGATTACCTGGCGTATGGTATTTGCCCAATCCGCGGCCGATGCGGTCAGGGGCAGCCAGGTCACCATTGCGGGCCCGAGAGCCGCTTCAGGAGTAATGGCGTCTGAGGCGATACAGGGCAAACCCGCGAGTTGCGCTTCCATGAGCGCGATGGGCAAACCCTCGTACTGCGAAGGGAAGAGAAAGACGTCCATGGCGTGCTGCAGTATTGCGGGTACGTCGGCCCGGTTTCCCGTCAGGGTAAAGTGGTCTGTCAGCCCGGCGAATGCGATTTCCGCCTCCACTTGAGGCCGCAAGGGACCGTCGCCCACGAGCAGGAAGTGAATATCGGGATCGATGCGGAAAAGCTCTTTTGCAATCTCGACGAACTTCCCATGGTTCTTGACATCTACGAAGCGGCCTACATGTCCGACAACCGGCACTGCCGATCGAATGCCCAGTAAATGCCGCAGGTTGGTTTGGCTGTTGCCGTCGCTAAACTTGCCCATGTCGATGCCGTAGGGCAACAAGTGCCAGCATCGCTTCGATTTCCAGGAGCTGGTCAGCGAATTGCCCGCCAGTTCGCTGACGGCGATAGCAGCCGTTGCATTTTGCGCCAACAACCTACGCATCAAGAAAAGGTACGTTTTGCGCGGCCGGCCGGCTTTCGATTCCAACTTCCCCGTGTGGCTGTGGGCGATGCGGATAGGCACACCGAACAAGCGAGCCAGCAGCAGCACATACCCGCTGTAATGGTGCACGTGGGAGTGAACGCAATCATAGGGTCCGTACGTCTTCAGAACGGTACGAAAATTCCTTGCGTACGCCAGGGGCCGGTCAGGGTGCAGGCAGGGGATGATCCTCGCGCCCAGCGCCTTCACCTCGTCATCGTACGCGCCCGCCGACGAGGTATGGACAAGGAAGTCCATCTGATATCGCGAGCGGTCCACCTGGCGGAGCAACTGCACCAGCCAGGTTTCGACTCCGCCCCGGTCCAGCTTTCCCAAGACATGAAGAATCCGCATCAGTTTTCGCCTCTGCGATAGACCCCGAGCAGGAACGGGGAGATAGCGGCGGTCTCGAACTTCGCACGCAAGGCCCAAAGAGGAGCGGTGACCAGGAACTGCGGAATTTCGAGGGAACGCCTCGCCATCATGGCTAAAGGACGCGGGAATCGACTCAGTACGCGGTTATAGTTGACGACTCCAAAACTGATGGTCCCGAAGTACTCGGCTGGCCGGAGCGGTTGGGCGCCCGCCTGACAATGTGCCGAGTCCATCAGTGCCGGTGTGAGGCCGACGTGCTGCGCATAGAATTCGGGATCGATTCGCTTCTGGACTTTTCCGACCCATCCCCGCACATTGGGGACCTCCGTAATGACCAGACCCGACCCTGGTTTGGCAAGTCGAACGATACGCCGCACTGCATCTGTCGTGTCGGTAAAGTGCTCAATGAAACCGCCGGAATACACGACATCGAAAAAATCGGGTGGAACACCTGCATTACCGAAAAGGTCTCCTTGATAGATCCTGCCCTCGACGCCTGCCCGTGCCAAGGCAGCCTTAGCGTTGTTCACGCCGGCGGGAGCGAAATCGAATCCCCACACCTCGGCGCCCAGGTCTTTGGCGAAGTAGGGTAGTAGCCGCGATCCCCCGCAACCAACTTCCAGCACGCGGTCGCCGGGCTTGATGTATTCGCGAAAGATGCGCGCGAAGCGCCAGCTCACGTAATCACGCCACGGACGGAGGCGGATCGGCGCGGCGGTGGCGGCCCAGTTCGCGTTCCACTGGTCGGCTTCGATCAGATTCGTGTTGCCGGGCGGCGCGTTGGGTACCACGCAGTGCATCGGCTGGTCACTCATTGGTCACACCCCTCAGCACGGCCAGCGATTCAATCGCGTCTATCTGCCGCAGGGGCTCCGGCGGCAGACCCTTGGCATTCATCATCCGAATGGCTTTCGCCAGGACAATCAGGCTTCCTGCAACCTGGGCTACGGCTGACAGCAATATGGCAACGGCAGCGCCCGCTAGGCCCCAGCGCGGCGTTAGCAAGTATGCGGCCGTGGCGCAGGTTGTGACTGTCACCGCCGTCACCGGCAATTGCTCGCGGAAGCGCCGCGCCGCCGACATCCCGCAGCCCAGAAACGATGCGACCGCAGTAACTCCAGAGGTAGCCACCAGGATTAGCAGAAGCCCCAGATGCGCCGCGTATTCGGGTCCGTAGAGCAATCGCAGCACCGTCCGCCCAAACACTGAAGCCAGCACCATGCCCACACCCGAGAGGCCGATGCCTACCAGCGACATGCGCTTAAGCAGATTGGCGAAGTGGCGCGTGTCGCCGGCGGCGAAACTCCGCGACAGCCGCACGATGGCCGACTGGCCCAATGCATTCACAATCAGGCTGACAACCACGACCAAGTAGGCTAATGCGGCAAAGATTCCCAGTTCGCTGCTTCCTCCATATCGCGCAACCGCATAACGGGGAACATTGCCATTCAAAGAGACCAATGCCATTACGATGCCAACCGGAGCAGCCAGTTTCGCAAGTTTTAGGAGCACACTCCGATCCCATGCCAGGTAGCTTTCGTTCCCCAAAAGTTTCCGTGCTACACGCAGGTCATATGCAAGGAACACCGCTAACCACGTCACGCACAGGGTAGCCGATGCCGCCACAACGCTATGCCACCGCAGATACGCCGCGGTGAATGCGATCACTGAGAAGCCGCCTTTCAACATCATGCTGATCGCGACCTGATCGAGGCGCTCGTGCTTCTGCAACAGTCCGGCAATCACGTCGGTGAAGGACTCGACTGCCTTGGCGGCAGCCACGAACATCACCACACCCCAGGTGGCTGAATCATGCCGGCTGGCCAGAAGAATAACGCCAACTATCAGCAGGCCCGTGCTCGTTCCCACCGCACGAAGGGTGAAATAGTCGGCAAAGGCAAAATCGGAACGGGCGTCGGTGGCCTGAATGCCGCGCAGGAAGAGATTGGTCAGCATGAACAGTGGCGCAGTAATGGCCAGCGCCAGCGCAAATTGACCTACTGCCGCGGTCGTGCCGCGCTTGGCGAGAACGGAAATCATTCCCCACTGGCAAAGGGCATAGATGACATTGCCCGCCAAGGCCCAGGCAAATGTGGTCCGCAGCGAAGGTGCGGCAATCGGCGCCGCGGTTGCAGAACACGTGATATCGGGAGATGCCATGTAGGATTCAGCCGCGCCGCAATCGCATACCCGGCAAGGTAGCCAGAGCCGCGAGAAAGGTAAACCAGGCTGCATTCGCGGGAATATGGAGGTTGAACTCCGAGAAGCTATGCACCAATAGTCCACAGACCCCGACCGCAGCGCCAAACTGGAGCCATCCGCTCTGCTGGCGAAGTCGCGAAGGCAAATGACGGAAAGACAAAACCAGGAACATGGCAATCGAGATTGGCGTCAGTATCCAGCCCCAGATACCAGCTTCCGCCAGGAACTGAACATAATCGTTGTGGGCGTAGTCAATCGTGAGATCGGTCACCACGGTTTGGTATGGAGTGTAGGCTGTTTCGAAAGCACCCAGGCCGACACCGTAAGCCAGGTGATCGCGTGACATGCGCAACGAGTCAGCCGCTATCTTATCGCGGCTTCCTAACGCAAGCTCAGGCTTGCTGGCCACTTGCCACCAGCGTCCCCAAACGTCTCCCGGATCCAGCCAGTAGAAAAACCCGAAGGCAAGGGCAGCGACCACAATTCCTACCACCAAAACGTGTTTCTGTTCGGAACCGGTGAACAATAGCACCAAGCCAACAAGTCCAAATTCCACAGCTAAAGATATAAGCCCAGCCCGTGATCCAGACAGGAACACGGATACGAGCGCAACAAAAACGACGAATAGCAGGAATGGTTTGGCCGGATGTCTCCACCGGAGGCTAATGGCAAGGGTCATCGCCACCGGGATTAACATCTCCATCAAACCCGCATAGTTGCCGCGGTTGACATACGGACCAAACACGGCGGTCGACTCCGCAGGGAAGACGCCGTAGAGCAACCCCGGACTGGCGAAGAATTGGACAATGGCAAACAATGCCATGAGAAACACGTAAATCGCCACCGTCGCGCCGCTGATTTGCCAGGCCCGTGCTGACGCCGACGCGTAAAGCAGCTGGCCAACAAAAAAAAGAATGGCGTAAGTGACCAGTTTAATCAGCGCTTCCCGGGTACCCACGTGGTCAATGGAAAGTCCGCTCCACAATTGCACTGCGGCAAGTACAAGCAATGCCATCAGCGGGAGATAAAGAGGCGACCACGTAAGTCTCACACTGCCAGCACGCACGCAACCCACTCCCCAAAGCAAGAGTAGACAAGCGGCAACGATCGTAAGGCCCCCCCACGCCCAGGGCTGCACCGCTCCAAACAACAGAGGCGCCACCATCAGCAGTGCCAGGAGCAGCACTCGGGAAGCGTCCCAAAGGCCGGTCCTGGTCTCTTCACTTCCGCGGGGGATGACGAGAATAGGCGATTGCAGCTTATCGGGAGCTAAAGTCACCGCGCACCCACGTAGCGTTTTTTCAGCGATTTCCACGGGCTACCGTCTTTTGAGTTGACGATGAGATCAGACGCAACGAAATATCGTCGAACCATACTTGACCGCTGATCTCCATCGGATAAGAACGGCCGCGCGGCCGCCAAAGTGAGAGCCGAACCATGTCAGTCTTGGCTCCGGTCGTAAACTGAGTTGTGACTTGATGCCAGCCGGCAGTACCGGAGGTTCCTGGAGTTGCAGCGTCCAGACACACAACACACTTGGCATCCAGTACGCGCAAGCGCGGACCGGTGTCCGATGTAATCGCTTCGGATTTGACGTATGCCGTCAGCTCGTACTTTTGGCCGGGAGCAACAGGAATCAGTTGGTAGGCCAGTTCATACTCTGAGTTCCGCGGTACCGTGAAATCGGTTCGGAAGGCATGTCCTCCGCTGTGAACTGAGTGGTCGGCGAAATCTGTAGTGAGATACGGCTGCTGCCAGAATCGCCAGTCGAACCCTGCATTGAGCGGATCCCGCTCAAATCCCCCGTTGAAGACCAGGTTACGTTCACCGGAAACTGGCTTTTCGCTAGGATCATTCTCGCCGAGCAGATAGGCCCACACACCCGCGGCTTCGTGATAATGGCCGGCAACCAGGAGCCTCTCGATATAGGGAGTTGTGATAGCAATCGGGATCTCTGTCTTGTCTGCGGCCAACTGCGACCAGTAGATACCAGCCGGTTCAAATTTGTTGTTGTCGGCGAGGTAATCGAGGAATTGTAACTTGGCCGCAAGATCGTGGGAAGAACCGAGCAGATCGCGCCAGATGATGTTGGGGTCGCCGAACCCCCGCATTAGTAGTTGAAACGCTTGTTCCCATCCATCCGGCTGCATGCGAAGGAATTTCTTGATCTGCTTGACCGCGGGACCAGGTTGATTGGAAACTACATCGTTGATGGCCGCTTCCCATGCAAACTGCGGCCTGCCCGGCGCTAATTCCTGGGCCCGCCGGAAAGCTGCATCGGCACAGGACTGGTTTGCAGATGAGTAGCAGCCTTTTCCCAGGGCGGACCAGTATGTCGCCGAATTGGGATTCATGTTGGTTGCCTGCCGAAACTCTTGCTCCGCCATCGCCTGTGTGCCCGGCTCAGCCTCCAGGAGAAGAACCTTGCCAAGCTGGTAATGCAAGTCCGGATTGGCCGGATCCAAAGTAATCGCGCCTCTCACGGTCTCAGCGCTGAGCGAATCGCCCCAGCTTTGAGCCACCACAATGCGCAGGGCTTCCAAAACCAATAAGCAGACCGGCACAGCCAGGACCAGCAGAAATATCAAGGACACAAGTGGAGAACGCAGAGGTATCGCGTGACTAGCAGAATCCAACCTGCGCCTTTCCGTCGCTCTCATTTCGAAATCGAAATTCATTTGAGTCCCAAGCTGGCGCGAAACACGGTCAGTTAGACTGGAGAATTGCGACCTAGGAATACAGCTCGCGATCGCGCGGGCAACAATTTTGACTCACCTGTTAGACTGCACGCGCGCGAAGGACGGTAATCAAGCAGATACCGCCCCAGAGAGTCCCCACCTATTCTGATGCTGCCCGGCCGTAAGGATACTTGCCGTATCGTGAGTAATGATAGTACCCATACCCATATCCGTAGTAGCCTTCCCGCCGTAAGTCGAGTTTGTTCAGAACTACACCCAATATGCGTGCGCCAGCATTCTCCAGGATGGCCCTGGTTCGCATCAGTCCGGCGCGGTGAGTTTTTCCGCTCTCCGCAACTAGCACGACCCCATCGACCAGGCCAGCCATGATGGTTGCGTCCGTAACTTCCAAGACAGGGGGTGAATCGATAATCACGTGCTCGAAACGCTTCGCCAGTTCCGTGCACAACTCGGCCATTCCTTCGGAGCCGATCAGTTCGGCTGGATTCGGCGGAACTGGCCCCGAGGGCAGCACCCACAGATCGGGCTGTGCCGCATACACCTGAAGCGCATCATCCAATTTGTCGGCTCCCGTCAGTATCGTACTAATTCCCTTACTGTTTTCAAGGCCCAGGGTCTTGGCGATGCCTCCCTTTCTGAGGTCGCCATCCACGATGACCACTCGTCCTTTCCGTTGGACCAGGGATTGCGCCAAGTTGAGGGCGGTAGCTGTCTTGCCTTCGCCCGCCTGTGCACTGGTAATGAGAATTAGCTTGGGTGGATTTGGCGCCAGGGACAGCAATATGGAAGTGCGCAGCGCCCGATAAGCTTCTGACAGTACCGATTGCGGACTTTCGCTAATAGCAAGAGCGACGTTCTGAGGCGCCGGGTGGCGGGACTCGCCATCGCGTAATTTCCGCGTGCGCTTCGTCCCGGCGATAGTCCACCTCGCCGCGTCGGTACTGCGTTGCAGCGGCACCACCGCTAGAGCTGGAACCATCAACAACGACTCCACTTCTTCAGCCGTTTTTATCGAATGATCGAGGCCTTCTTGCGCAAAAGAAACCATGACGCCCAGAACGACCCCTGCCAGGAATCCCAAGGCTATGTTGAGCGCCTTCTTGGGACGGACTGGTTCGTCGGGGCATAGGGCCGCATCGACAAGGTGAATGTTGGTGGATTGCAAGCCAGCTGAAACGGTTGCGTTTTTCAGCCGCTGCAGCAGGCTTTGATACAGTTGCTGATTGCCTTCGAAGTCGCGTTGCAGAATGTTGTGTTGGATTAGCAGCTGGTTCTGCCCCCCTACAACTTCCTTTTGGACCGCCACTGCCCCCGCCGCCAGCTTCTCGCGAGTTACGGCGGCCGCGTAGTCTTTACGTATGCGCGCAAGCACACGGGTCTGTTCAGCTTCGATCTGGCTGCGAATGCCCTCTATCTCCTCTTTCAGGCGAATGGCCTTAGGAAAGTTTGGACCGTACTGCGCGACCGTCTCCGTGTACTGGTCCTGCAAGTCTGCGGATTTTTCTTCAAGCTTCTGTAGAAGATCGTTGTGGACGAGCGTAGCCAACTGCTCTCGGTTGGTTTGCACCTCGCGATAAAGTGACTCTTTTTGGAGGCGGTCGCTCTCGGCAGCAGTTAAGTCGCGGCTAAAGTCTGAGAGCATCTGTTCTTGCATACTCCCCTTCTCGCTGGTGTTAACAATCTGATGTTCTCGTTCATATTCGACCAGCGCCTGCTGCGAACTCTCTACCTTCGCCTTCAACTCATCAAGCTGCTGCTCCATCCAGGCGGAGGCCTGGCGGGTGGCATCGTATTTCTGCCGGAAGTTGTAGTCGATGTAGTTATTGACCAGGCTGGTTGCCACTTGCGCCGCCAACTGGGGGTCAGGGTCTTCATAACTCACTGCCAGCATACGGGTTTTCGGCGTCAGTTCGACTGTGAGCTTCTTCTTGAACGCGTCAATGAATCTCACCTTCTGCTTGTCTACCGGAGTTTTCGCTAGCTTTTTGGCACTAATTAGGCGCTGGCTCAAACCCAATTCTTCGATCGTGCGCCATGCCAAGTTTTCACTCTTCAAAACCTGGATTTGCGTCTGGACAAAGGTATCGTCGGCATTCGCCTTCTGAAACATCTCTTCGATCGACTGGATCAGCGGTGTTTCCGATTCCACCTGAACTCGGGCAGTCGCCTTGAAAATAGGCTGCATCTTGAAGGAGACAATCGCCACAATCGTCGTTACAATGACCGCCACGGTTGCAATTGTCCAACGCCGTTTTAGTAGAGTGTGCCAGTAGGCTGCCAGAGATACGTAGTCTTGGGCGCTGGCTAAACTGGCTTCGACCGCAGGCAGGGCCCGCACCGTGGACGGGGCCGCAGTGAAGTCTCGGGACAGGAGTTCCTGCTGGGTGTGCTGAGCGATAAGGCCCTTAGTATTCATTGGATACTTACCTTTCAATAGCGTCCATAGATCGCTAAACCGGTGGCAACCTGCAACACCGCTTCCATGCCGCGTTGAAACGCTCGCTTGGAAGTGCTATCTGGCACAAACAAAATATCGTCTGCGAGCAACAGGGTATCTGGCTCTTTGCCTGCCAGAATCAAGTTGAGATTGAGGGGCACCTGTTTATGCCCGTTGGGCTGGTTGGCGTCCGGACGAATGATCATGGCTTTGTCGCGCACGGCGGTGGATTTCGCGTCTTCGGCCATGGCGATCGCCTGTAATACCGTCATGCCGTTGTCCGGAGCTCTGATAACGAAGCCCCCGGGTTTGTGCACAGCGCCGACCACATACACCACGCCCGCATGAGGTACGGTGACCCGGTCGCCGGGATAGATGTCGACGTTGTATTTTGCATCGCCGGTCTCGAGAAGCTTCTTGAGATTAACCGTCTGCACCCGTTCCGCAGCATTCGTCGCCTGAGCGCCCAGATCCCCCCTGCTAATGACCGCCACATTGCTGGCGTCGTCACTCAAGCCCTGGGCCTGGGACAACACATCGAGAAGTGTGGTACGCCCGAGCACGGGATAGATTTGCGGCATCTTCACGGCCCCCGTGATGGAGACCGATTTCAGGCGGGAGCTGACGATGGTAACGACTATGTGCGGTGCCATCACCAGTCCGTTTGTGCGCAGTTGCTGGGCCAGAGCATCGGAGAACTCGGCCGGCGTCATGCCTGCCGCGTCGAGCGGATTGGGCAGAAGGGGAAGTATCACCTTGCCCGTGGGGCTGACGCGGTACTGGCGTGAAAGCTCTGCCACGTCCATGACATAGACGTCCAGAACATCGTCTGGGCTGATGACACTGTCGGTGTCGGAGTTCCGAAAATCCCTCAAACCGGTGGGTACTCCTGAGACTTTCGACGTGGACGCAACAAGGGCAGCAGTGCCCGATTGCCCAGAGGCGGCGACGCAGAGTACCACAGAAGCGACTATCGCCGTGCTCCACAGGCAAAACCGTATTTGACTACCAAAATGACAAGACATCGCTATCTCCTAAAAAACCCCTGTCATTGAACGCTGAATTGGAGGCGAACAAATCGAGATGCTGAAGCAGCAGGTGTAAACAGTGTCCGGAACGCCAGCCAAGCGCTCTGCGCTTCAGGCTAGCTGCAGGTCGTACGAATCTACATCGAGGGCAATCGACCGCTGCATCGGCTCAATGGAGATGACCAGTTTGTTGCCGTGTTCGGCAACGAGAATGCCTTCCAGACCCTCGAGGCACCCACCGCGAATTCGGACTCTTTGCCCGGTCCTCAGGAATGGATATGGTGACCATGAGCTGTTTTGCTCCTCGATCCGCCGCAGGTCATTGATCTGCTGGTCCGGAATCCGGGCGACAGTTCCGCTGAATGTCACGAAACCATAAACTCCGCCGGTCTGTAAAATTGCCAGGCGATCGGCCAGATTCGAGACCTCCCGCACAAAAACGTAACCCGCGAACAAGGGTGACTCCAGCGTCTGATAACGGTCGGTCCAGCGGTGGCGCTCGCGAGTCACAGGAACGTACGCCACCTGATTCTTCGCTTCAATATGGCTGCATATCTTCCGTTCGAAGCGGGCCCTCGTCTGCAAGGCAAACCAGTCTTGACAGCCCGTCGAGGGAGGTCCGCCAACAAAAGATGTGGTCGTCGCTATTGGTTTAACGTTGAACATAGCTCCGCTATTAGAGTCCCATTTTGACTGTTCCCCAGGACACCCTCTCGGTTCCAAAATCTGAACTATGACGCTTAGGAGAACTCTGATCATCACAAGCGGCAAGTACGATCATCACAAGCACCTTCGTACTTTAAACTAGAGTAACCTCAATAGCGGCACTATCGTGGTGGCCGTGGAGGCAAGCCGTGCAATGTAGGCTTTGAACCTCCACCTGCAAGAAAATCCGACCAACCCGCCCAAAATAAGCCTAATCATATTGAAAACAAGCCACTAACATGCGAATTTTCAATTTCTGTAACGAGTATTACGTCTGGGATTATATAGAGATGGGAACAACAGCCTCAGCGGTGCCACCCACGGGTCCCGGTGACGTGGTCTCTCAGCGCATGATGTCCCTCTTCAAGTTAGCGTCTCGACGTCCGAGAACGTCCAAGCACAACAATGTAAAAAGCCGACTGCGGGCTTGGCTGCCGGGGAATTGAGTCGGACGACAAACGAAGACATTTCGTCCCGTGCGGCGCGCCCAAGCCCGGCTGAAACTTTGCCCCAAAGTACTACTCCTCGGGGTACGAAAAAGGCCGCCCGCGAGGCGCAATTGCTCGCGCCTCCGCTGCCGGCACCGGTACTCAAATAATTAGCGGTCCCATTGCCGAGGCTGTTGTTGCAAAAACCGGGAGTGGCGCCATACGTTGTGAAAGTACCGGCGACATAGTTAGCGATCAGGGTACTGGCGCAGGCGTCGTTCCAGGGAATCTCCGGAACATACTGCTTGGCGGAGCCGAAGTTGGAGGAGTTCGACGAATTCCAGTAGGTGCTGAGCGGGATCGAGTTGAACTTGGCAAAATACACGTCCTCGAAATCGGTTCCACCTACGGATACGTCATACGGGGTCCCACCCCATCCGGTGACGCCGAGACTGGCAACGTCATACTGCGCACCCGCCGAGAAGTTTCTGGAGCAAGCGGACGGGCCTTCATCGCCTGAGGAGGTGAATACCGAGAAGCCCTCGATGGGGCGACACGGACTCCGATCGATTGCTGCTGTTCCAAGGTGATGTTGACTCCCCCTGGCGTGCTGGCATGGCCGGTGCTGTCACTCGCTTCGTCCAAGCCATCTGCGTATACCGGTTCAAGTTGCATGCCGCAATCAGGAGCAATGCCGGGCTTGTCAGATTTGTAGGCTGGATGCATCGGATCTACGTAATAGAGCACCCGGCGCGCGCTGACGTTTCCACCTGCTTTGGTGCGCGTGTAACGTCTCCCTGCCCAGAAAGACACGGTTATCATTACGAGAAGAAGAAACAGGTACAGCGCTTTCTTCATTGCACAACACCTTTCGGGCGAGCGCGGCCAGGGCGTCTACCGCTGTGTTGACTAGTCCGAAGTTCCAGAGCGTTTCGGACAGTATTCTGCTGATTCGCCGAGAGATAATTCAAAATTCAGTTTCCAGCTACTGGCAACAAGTTCAGTAACTCGTAAGCCTTGGCTTGCAGCGGGCTCGGCGGCGGCACCTGC
>DATCCF010000232.1:0-20428 GCA_036511435.1 Terriglobales bacterium
GTAGTCAGTAGTCAGTAGTCAGTAGTCAGTAGTCAGTAGTCAGTAGTCAGTAGTCAGTAGTCAGTAGTCAGTAGTCAGTAGTCAGTAGTCAGTAGTCAGTAGTCAGTAGTCAGTAGTCGGTTGTCGGCACAAGACAGAAGTAGAGCAGGTTTCGTGAAGGGTTGTTTGAAAGGGCGCAAGCGGCATAAATGCTGGGTCCTTAGAGCGTGTGTGAGAACGAACCTTGGTATTCGCCAGTGAAATGTGCTGGCGGAAAATCCAGCGCCGTAGGCGCGAAACAGCTTAGCCCAGCACGGAGCCGCGGGCGGAGTGCTGGGTGAAGTGGAAATTGGATTCGAGTCCCTTTAGGGACGGCACAGTTACACATGCTCTTTAGGCTCCAGGGTTCTTTCAGAGGACAGGGATTCTTCGACCGCGCGAAATAGGCGCGCCTGCGCTTCCGGCAGGATGACAAGGGTGCAATCGCTCGATGTTTGTGCTCGTCGCGGCCGATGCCGCGTGTTGAAACGATCTTTGCACCACGATGATCCAGTCCCGCGAAGCGGGACGGAAGAGCTTAGCCCAGCGCTTCAGCGCTGGGTGGGGGAAAGAAGAAAGCGAGTCCCCTGGGGACGGTACTTTAGTAGTCAGTGACCAGTAGGCAGTTGCCAGTTTGAGTAGCTGGACTTTAGGGCGGGTGTGAGAACCAAACTTGGTGTTGGCCAGTGGAATTTGCTGGCGGAAAATCCAGCGCCGTAGGCGCGGCTCAGTTTAGCCCAGCACGGAGCCGCAGGCGGAGTGCTGGGTAAAGTGGAAATTGGATTTGAGTCCCTTTAGGGACGGCACAGTTCCCACACATGCTCTTCAGCTCCGACGGTTCTTTCAGAAGATAGGGGTCCTTCGACTTCGGCGCGCAAAAGAGGCGCGCCTGCGCTCAGGATGGCAAGGGTGCAATCGCTCGATGTTTGTGCTCGCCGCGGCAGATGCCGCGTGTTGAAACGATCTTTGCACTGACGATGATCCAGTCCCGCGAAGCGGGACGAAAGAAGATAGCCCAGCGCTTCAGTGCTGGGTGGCGTGGATAAGAAATTCGAGTCCCCCGGGGACGGCAGAAAAGCAGGTCCCTCGACTCGGACTGAAGTCCTCGCTCGGGATGACAAACGATAAAGGTCAGCAATGAAAGAGAAGCGCACCAAATGAATCCTGTCGCGACACCGTTCTTTTTCTACTTTCTAGCGATCATGGCTATCGTGTCGGCGATCGCGGTGATTACGCGGCGGAATCCGGTGCACGCGGCCCTGTCGCTGATCGTGACCCTGCTCTCGCTGGCTGGCTTTTACCTGATGCTATATGCGCCATTCGTGGCTGCCGTGCAGATCGTGCTCTACGCCGGCGGGATCATGGTGTTGTTCCTGTTCGTCATCATGCTGGTGAACCTGGAGCAGAACATCCGCGAGTACCAGTTCAACAAGCAGTGGATCGTGGCAACGATTGCCTCGCTGGCGCTCGGTGGATTGCTGCTGTTCGTGTATCGCACCGGTCGAGGCGCGTTTCCGTCGGCCTTCTACCAGAGTTATCGCGGGCTCGAGGCTGACAACACGCAGCAGATTGGAATCTGGCTTTACGGCAATTACATGCTCCCGTTTGAAATTGCGTCGCTGTTGCTGCTGGTGGCCATCGTGGGCGCGGTGGTCATGGCGAAGAAGAGGATCTGACATGGCAGAGATCACCACCATGCATTACCTCGTGGTTGCGGCGGCGCTGTTCATCATTGGCACCATCGGGGTGCTGACGCGGCGCAACGTGGTCATCATCCTGATGTCGATTGAATTGATCCTGAACGCCGTGAACCTGAACCTGGTTGCGTTCTCGCGGCTGTGGGGAATGCATGGGCAGGTGTTCGCGATCTTCGTGATCACCGATGCGGCTGCCGAAGCAGCAGTCGGACTCGGCATCATCATCGCCTTCTTCCGTAACAAAGAGACGGTGAACGTGGACGAAGTGGATTTGCTGAAGTGGTGAAGAGGCAGTCGTCAGTGGCCAGTAGTCAGTTGTCAGGTTGGGCTGATGTGCCAGCGATTTGTTCTTTGAGAATCATTTGGAACGGGTAGCAGACGACGAACGGGTAGTGCGGCGCTTTAGCGTCCGTCAATTGGGACTCGATATTGATCGGGGCTTTAGAGCATGTGTGAGAACTCATTTTGAGTTGGCACGGTGGAACGATTGCGCAACAATCCAGCGCCGTAGGCGCGGAATAGTCTAGCCCAGCACGGAGCCGTAGGCGGAGTGCTGGGTAGAGTGGGAAATAGATCCGAGTCCCGTAGGGACGACAGGGGTTCTCACACACCCCCTTTCGCCCCGCGAGTGAATGCGGCATGAATGCTGCGGGTTGTGACGATCCTTGCACTGACGAATGCTCCAGTCCCGCGAAGCGGGACGAAAGAGCTTAGCCCAGCGCTTCAGCGCTGGGTGGGCGTGGACAGATGAACCGAGTCCCTCGGGGACGGCAGAAAAAGCAGGTCCCTCGACTCGGACTAAAGTCCTCGCTCGGGATGACAAATGTTTGAGGGTTGCAATCCCACCCTTTCGCAAAAGAAGCGAAAGGATGGGGCACCCAACAGTTCTTTGTAACGATAGGGGTCCTTCGACTCCGGCGCGCAAATGAGGCGCGCCTGCGCTCAGAATGACAGGCTTTGGGTTTTGCTAATTGCTAATTGCTAACGGCTAATTGCTATGTTCTTAGACCACATCTGGTTGATTCCACTGTTTCCCGCCCTCGGTGCCGTTTGCATGTTCTTCTTTGGACGCAAGCTGTCGAAGCAGGCGGTGAACGGCATCTGCGTCGGCTTGGTTGTGCTGGCGTTCCTATGGGCGTGCGTCGCCGTGTGGCAGTACACGGGCTACAGCGCCGCCAGCCCCGGCAAGCCCTTCGAGAAGGTGCTGTACACCTGGATGGGCACCGGCGATGCGTCCCTCAGCTATGTGACTCACGGCGGCCGCACGGCCGAGTTCCGCGCCGATGCCGGCTTCCTGCTCGATCCGCTGTCCAGCATCTGGCTGCTGTTCGTGACCGGCGTGGGCATGCTCATCCATATCTACTCCATCGGCTACATGGGGCATGAAGGCGGGTATTACCGGTTCTTCGGATACATGAACCTCTTCATGTTCTCGATGCTCACGCTAGTGCTCGCCAATAATTACGCCCTGATGTTCGTGGGCTGGGAGGGCGTGGGCCTGTGCTCGTACCTGCTGATCGGCTTCTACTTCCAGCGCCACTCCGCCTCGACCGCCGCCAACAAGGCATTCATCGTGAACCGCATCGGCGATGCAGGATTCATCCTGGGGATGTTTACCATCGCCTGGTACTTCGGATCGATGCAGTACACCAAGGTCAACCTGCTGGCGCGTAGCGGACAATTTCACATTGGCGATCCAGTGATCACCGCCGCCTGCCTGTTGCTTTTCGTTGGAGCCTGCGGCAAGTCGGCGCAGTTCCCGCTATATGTCTGGCTGCCCGACGCGATGGAGGGCCCGACGCCAGTCTCCGCTCTTATCCATGCCGCGACCATGGTGACGGCGGGCGTGTACATGGTGGCGCGCTCCAACGCGCTGTTCGTGCTGGCGCCGAACGCCATGAAGACGGTCGCGATCATCGGCGCGCTGACGGCGATCTTCGCGGCGACCATCGCCCTGGTGCAGAACGACATTAAGCGCGTGCTGGCGTACTCCACGGTTTCGCAGTTGGGATATATGTTCCTGGCGCTTGGCGTGGGAGCGTTCGCGGCGGGCGTCTTCCACGTCTTCACCCATGCATTCTTCAAGGCGCTGCTCTTCCTTGGCGCCGGCTCGGTGATTCACTCCATGAGCGGCGAGCAGGAAATGCAGCACATGGGTGCGCTACACGGAAAGATCAAGACGACCTTCGGCACCATGTTCATAGCGACGCTGGCCATCGCCGGCGCCCCACCGTTCGCGGGATTCTTCTCCAAGGACGCGATTCTGTGGGAGACGTGGTCGCGCGAGGCAGGCGCGTATCGGTACCTCTGGTACATCGCATTTTTGACCGCGTTGATGACCGCGTTCTACATGTTCCGGCTGATCTATCTGACGTTCTTCGGCAAGCCCCGGATGAATCACGAGGTGGAGCACCACGTCCATGAATCGCCCAAGACGATGACCGTGCCGCTGGTCATCCTCGCGATCTGCTCTATCGGCGCGGGCTTCTTGGGCCTGCCGCATAGTCTGGGTGGATCGAATCGCTTCGAGAAATTCCTCGAGCCGGTGTTCGCCCAAGAAGCGATGGTCCTGGAAGAAGGTGGAAAGGCGGCGCAAGTGGCCGCCGGCGAGCAGCAGGTCGAGCACACCGATCCGATGGAGTACACGTTGATGTTCGCCTCGGTGGGCGCGGCAGTGGTGGGCTGGTTCCTGGCGCAGCGCGCCTACAAGAAAGCCGACAAGGGCTACAAAGAGCCGATTCAAGAGATCTCGCCGCGCTTCTACAAGACGCTCTTCCGCAAGTGGTACGTGGACGAAATCTACGACTGGGTCTTCACCGGCCGCAAGAAGGTGGGACCAGTGCGCCTGGGTGCGATGGGTCTGGGCGAGGCCATGTGGAAGTTCGATGCCAACGTGATTGACGGCGCGGTCAACGGTGCAGGCTGGTCCACGCGCATGAGCGGCACACTGTCGGTTCTTTGGGACAAGTGGATTATTGATGGCCTCTTGGTAAATGGAGTGGCCATGGTGACGAAGGCCGCCTCCTTCCCGGTTCGCCTCATTCAATGGGGACTGGTGCAGTGGTACGCGCTGGTGATGGTGGCGGGGTTAGTGTGCTTCATTTTTTATTACGTGATTCGGTGGTGAAGAGCAGTTGCCAGTTGTTGGTGGCCAGTTGTCAGTTTGGCTTTTGGCTGATCGCCAACCCTGCACTTCACACATAAGCTCGGACAACGATGACCCAGTCCCGCGAAGCGGGACGGAAGATGATAGCCCACCGCTTCAGCGGTGGGTAGGCGAAGAAAGAGAGCAGAGTCCCCCGGGGACGGTAGAAAGCAGGTCCCTCGACTCGCTGCCGCGGCGGGCTCGCTCGGGATGACAAGGTAAGAGAAGGTTCGTTAGAGCGATAGGGGTCCTTCGACTCCGCCCGAGCAAAAGAAGCTCGTGCTACGCTCAGGATGACAAGAGCGCAAAAGGAAGCGCGCCTCCGCTCAGGATGACAAATGAAATCGGTTCATCCTTAAGCGAAAGGCGAAGGGCGAAAAGCGAGACTTACTGAAGGCTGATGGCTGAAAGCTGAGAACTAATAAATGTACAACCATATTCTTTCGATAATCTTATTCACGCCGCTGGTAGGCGCCGTTCTCCTGATGCTGATGCCCAAGGAGAACAAGGACGCCATCCGCTGGATCGGCAACATCTTCGGCTTCCTGGGATTTGCGGTCTCATTGCCGCTGATTCCGTGGTTCTGGGCGCTGAAGGACCGCGCCGGCTTCCAGTTCGTCGAGGGCGCGCCCAACAACTGGATCCCGTCCATCGGCTCCGGCTACGTGATCGGCATCGACGGCATCTCGTTCCTGCTCATCATGCTGACGACGCTGCTCGGGGCCGTCTCGATCCTGTCGTCGTGGAACGCCATCCAGGAGCGCGTGAAGGAATACTACGTTTGGTTTCTGGTATTGCAGACGGGCATGCTCGGCGTCTTCATGGCCAACGACATGTTTCTGTTCTTCGTCTTCTGGGAGGCCATGCTGGTGCCGATGTACCTGCTGATCGGCATCTGGGGCGGCCCGCGCAAGCTGTACGCGGCCATCAAGTTTTTCCTGTACACCTTGTTCGGCTCGGTGCTGATGCTGCTGGGCATCCTGTTCCTGTATTTCCATCACAACACCCTGACCGGCGTGTACACCTTCTACCTGCCCGATCTCTACGCCACGGCGCCGAAGATCGGCGGGCACGCGGCCATCTGGTTGTTCTTCGCGTTCTTCGTCGGCTTCGCTATCAAGGTGCCGATGTTCCCATTCCACACCTGGCTGCCCGATGCTCACGTGGAAGCGCCAACCGCCGGCTCCGTCATCCTGGCGGGCGTCCTGCTGAAGATGGGAACGTACGGCCTGATTCGCTTCTCGCTGCCGTTCTTCCCGGCGGTCGCTATGACGCCGTGGGTGCGCCAGTTCGTGATCGTGCTTTCGCTGATCGCCATCATCTACGGCGCGCTGGTCTCGCTGATGCAGAAGGACATGAAGAAGCTGGTGGCGTACTCGTCGGTCAGCCACCTTGGCTTCTGCACTCTCGGCATCTTTGCTCTCAGCCCTCTGGGACTGAGCGGCTCGGTGCTGCAACAGATCAACCACGGCATCTCCACCGGCGCGCTGTTCTTGATCGTCGGCATCCTGTACGAGCGCCGGCACACCCGCGAGATTTCGGAGTACGGCGGCATCTCCAACGTGATGCCGGTTTACGCCACCATCACGCTCATCATGTTTATGTCTTCGATGGGACTGCCGCTGCTCAACGGTTTCGTCGGCGAGTTCACCATCCTGCAGGGCACGTTCATGGAGAACAAAGTCTGGGCCGCCTGGGCGGTGCCCGGTGTGATTCTCGCGGCGGCGTATTTGCTGTGGCTCTACCAGCGCGTGTTCTTCGGGCCGGTGAACAATCCGAAGAACGAGAAGTTGTTGGATCTCTCGGGAAGGGAACTGGCCACGTTCATTCCGCTGGTACTCGTCGCGTTCTGGATTGGGCTGTATCCCAAGCCGTTCTTCCAGATTCTCTCCACGCCGGTGAACAACCTGGTAGCGACCGTGCGCCCCGATTATCCAGGACTGACCAAGCCCGTGGTTGCGGTTCAGCCGGTGGTTGCGAATCCGGACGCGGCGACTCCGCTGCCCGAACCGCCAAAGTCGGGCTCGCCGTCGGCCTCCCCGCGAACTTCAGATTCACAGTCAGCCTCTCCGCGAACATCAGACTCACAGTCAGCCTCTTCGCGAGTTCGGGTAGAGCGGCGCTTTAGCGCCGCGTCAGGGACTGATTCTTCATTAGGGAGTCGGACTTTGAGCCCGGCGGCACGCTCGACGAAGAATCAGGCGCAAAAGCTAGTTCCCGTGAATACGGCGAAAGCCAATTTAGCTGCGGCTCCAGCCGCGCTCGGCAAGTGAGGATGAAATAGTGACCACCTCGCTGACAACGTTTTCTTTGTCTTACTCAAGCACCGACTACCTGCTCGCCTTGCCGATGCTGCTGCTCACGGTGTTCGCGCTCGGCATTCTGATGATCGACCTGATGCTGCCGCAGCAGTGGAAGCGGGTAAACGCCATCACCGCTTTGATCGGCGTTGCGTTTTCGGCGGCAGCGGTGGGCAAGCTGCACCTCGCGTATCACGCCGCGGAAAAGCAAGGCATCGCAGTTGCAACCTTCACCGGATTCATGGGCTCATTGGTGGTCGATCGCTTTGCCATCTACTTCTTCTACCTGTTCCTGCTGGGCGCGGGCATTGCCATCCTGATGTCGATGCGTTATCTCGAGGTCGAGCGCGAGAACCATGGCGAGTTCTACGCGCTGCTGCTGCTCTCGGTGGTCGGAATGATGTGCATGGCCGCCGGCTACGACATCGTGCTGATCTTCATTGGCCTGGAACTGATGGCCATCTCGACCTACGTGCTGGTCGGTTTCCTGCGGCGCGATAAGCGGTCGAATGAAGCTGCGCTGAAGTATTTGCTGCTAGGCGCGTTCTCGTCGGGGATCTTCGCTTATGGACTGTCGCTGTTCTACGGCCTGACTGGCAGCACCAACCTGGGACAGATTGCGCAGAAGCTACAGGAAGTGATCGCCACCCGGCCGAACGACCCGGTGGTCATCTTTGCACTGCTGACCACCGCCACCGGACTGCTGTTCAAGATTGCGGCCGTACCGTTTCACCAGTGGGCTCCCGATGCGTACGAGGGCGCGCCCACCAGCATCACCGGGTTTATGTCGGTGGCGGTGAAATCGGCCGGATGGGCGATGCTGCTGCGCATCTTCCTCTTCGGACTATATCCGCTGCGCCCGATGTACGTTCCGCTGCTAATTTTCGTTGCGGTTGCGACCATGACCGGCGGCAACCTGGCCGCGATCACGCAGGACAACCTGAAGCGGCTGCTGGCGTACTCCTCCATCGCCCACGTCGGCTACATGCTGCTGGGCCTGGTCGCCAGCGACGGGCAGACCAACTCCACCGGCATCATGGCCATCATGATTTACCTGCTGGTGTACACCTTCATGAACCTGGGTGCGTTCGCGGTGATCACCTCGCTACGGCGGCGCAACATCATCGGAGACACGGTTGACGACATCGCAGGCTTGTACTTCAAGGCGCCGACCGAAGCCATCCTGATGCTGATCTTCCTGCTCTCGCTGGCTGGGATTCCGCCACTGGCGGGCTTCTGGGGCAAGTACTTCATCTTCCTCAGCCTGATCGAGACCGGGCACTACACGCTGGCGGCGATTGCCGTTCTGTACGCTGTAATCAGCATGTACTACTACATGCGCATCGCTAACGCCATGTTGATGCGGCAGCCGATCGATGCAGAACCCGTTCATACGCGCCCCGCGATGCGGTTGGCTTTGACCATCACCGCCGCTGGAACGGTGGGGATTGGGCTGTTCCCGAACTTCTTCATCAATGTTGCCAACTGGTCGCTGGGATTGGTACAGGGCACGCAACACATGGCGAGAATGTTGCGGTGAAAACTAGAAACAGTGGCCGGGAGAGTGCGCCTATGGAGCGGCTTCCACGGTGAGTCTCAAACCGATAGCCTTGGTGACGGCGATTAACGTCGATAGGCGAGGGTTGCCGCGAGCCGACAATGCTCGGTAAAGACTCTCGCGCTCGATTCCCGCAGCTTTGGCGACTTTGGCAATACCCTGCGCTTGGGCAAGATGGCGCAAGGCAAGAAGCAAAACTCGTGGCTCGTCCTCATCTTCCAATGCAGCCCTGAGGTACTCCGCGGCAAAGTCCGGGTCTTTCCGCAGGCGGCGGATCATGGTCTCATCGTGAGGGACGCTGACTTTACGTTTCATTGGATTCCCGTCCTTTCTTTGTAGTCCCTGAGAAAGCGTATTGCTCGGTCAATGTCAGACGATTGTTTTCGTTTGTCACCGCCGCAAAGAAGTAAAACACAAACCCTGCCGATCAGTGCATAGTAGACCCGGTAGCCGGGTCCCCAATCGATTCGCAACTCCCATAAGCCTTGGCGCAGATGCTTGCAGTCCCCAAAATTTCCCACCGCAAGCCGGTTGATTCGGGTCGCAATCTTCGCCTGCACGCGAGTATCTACCAGTTGTGAGAGCCAATCGTCGAACACGTCCTTGCCGGCGCGGCTGACCTAGTGGCGAACCTCGATCACACCATCATTGTAACTTATACGTTACGGCCCTACGACCAACTGACACTGAACTACAAGTTAGACAAATCATTTCGAATTTCCAACTTTACCACCGCTTGCGCGCCGGGCTAAAAGCCAGAGCCGGTGCATACCCGTCCGGCGATGCGGCTGGCCTTGACCATCACGGCGGCGGGAACGGTGGGGATTGGGCTGTTTCCGAACTTCTTCATCAATGTTGCGAACTGGTCGCTGGGATTGGTACAGGGCTCGCAACACATGGCGAGAATGTTGCGGTGATTTGAAGGGGTGGGTGGAGCACGCCTTCACCAGATGCGGAAAAACTCCCTGATAGATTGCGTTTCGGTAGAGCGCACACTTCGAGTTCCCCCCGGTTCCTGATGCGATCACTGCGGTCTTGACACCGGTTTTCCTGTACCAGCCGGTCTGCCGTTCTCGTCTTTCCATTCGATTTGCCCGTTGGCCGGGCGCGCCAGCATGACGCCAGCAGCAGCAGACAGGGACGCGAATTTGTAGTCCCCCGTCAGCATCAGATAATCTCCCGCGTCAGCCAGTATCCCCTGATCCAGAAGACTGTTCCGCAAGGCTACAATCGTGGTGGGAGTCGAGGGGGCATGATCCTTCGGGCTCTCCGATCCACCCAGCACCAGAAACCCGTCAGCGACTTCGTACCCGTACGCCCAAAGTCCATTCCCGCTAAGGCGAAGCAAAGGCCCGTGCGATCCTGATTTCGGCAGGCCGTATGGAAGCTCCTTCACCGAGTCCAACGTGATAGAGCTACCCGTGAACTTGAAGCTCATTTCTAAAGAAGGCCTATTCGCGCAGCACCGTGCTGCATGACGTGAGTAGCCGGTCAAGTCCTCGACTACCAGATCGCCTTCCGATTTCACGCCGTTGTAGCCGTTGTCCACGTAGCCCCTGGCATCCAGGACTTTCGCTCTTTCTCGCGTGGGATCCAGTCTTGTGATTTTATCGTTGATAGACGCCAGCATATGCCACGTTGTCGCAGTGCCGGCTCCCGAATAATAGGAGATAACCAGGAGCGCCTCTTTTCCGGTGGGAGCCCTGAGCTTCTCGATGCTTATATCGTCACTCGTAAGCATTTTGGGTTCGGTCTCCTCGAACGCGACCGCCCATCCGGAAACCCGACTATATTTCAGGACCTGGACTCCCGTAGTGTGGTACACATCGTCCGATTTGTCTGGGATCGTATACACCAGGACCGCTTCGGCTATACCATCATTTTCTAGATCCAGGCTCAACTGTTGTTTGATCAGAGCCGCTGGTGGAAGAAATACGCGAACATTACGAGGATCCTGTCGGGCCACGACGGATTGTGAGAAACAAGCAACCATTAGGACACAGGCGCATAAGACCCGAAACACCATAAGCATCACCGGCACTCCAAGTTTAGCGCGAACGAATCCCCTATATCCCGCCGACATAGCATCAGAGTAGTGCAAATAAAGGGCGTCATACGGCGTCCCCTTCGACAGGCTCAGGGCAGGCGCTAAAGCCCCTCATCATTATAGACAGCTTGGACGCGGGCCTGAAGGCCCGCACTACCCGAACACGGACTCTGGCGCCAGCAGAAACGCCCCTCCTTGCGGAGGGGCGTTCAGGTTTCTGTTGGAACTGCGGCACCCTACTGAGGGGACTCGGTGGTGACAATGCCGGTGGGTCCGGCTTTTTCAGCCTTGGCCTTCTTGGTGGCCATGGTCTTGTCGACCCAGTCGTCGGCGGCTTTCAGATCGGCTTTACGGGCGTCAAGGTTGTCGCACTCGTACTCGGCGCGCTGGCGATACAGCAGATTCAGATACGCCATGGCGTCGTCGTAATCGGGGCGAAGCTGCAGCGACTTCTGCAGGTTTTGAATACCGTCTTCGACCTTCTTTTCGTTCTTCTGCTTGAGGTCGGCGCAGGCTTTCTTGTCCTTGAGATCGTCCGTCGGCTTCATGTTGAGGGCGGCGCGGACGGTCTGGGCGGGCTGGTAGGCCTGCATCCAGTCAATGACCGCGAGCGAGTAGTAGCTCTCTGGATCCTTGGGATCGAGGTCAGCGACCTTCTGGTAATACTCCGTGGCCTGGTCGAACTTCTTCATGCCGAAGTACAGAGAGGCGATGCCCTTCAGGCTATTGACCTGCTGTTCTTTGGGTGGATTCAGCGCCAGGACCTGCTTAAAGGCGTCGATGGCCTGTTCGGCGAAGCGGTTGTTGTCGGGCGAATCGGCGCCGGGGATGTATTGCTGCGCGTATGCGGTGGCCAAATAAAGACGGGCAGTAACCAGGCTGGGATCCAGCGCCACCGCGTTCTTGAAATGTTCGATCGCGCTTTCGTATTTCGCGTTTTTGTAGGACTGAACGCCTTTGTTGAGCTGATCGCGTGCTCTCAGCTTGCTACAGCCAATGGTCGAGAACAACGCAAGCAGAACCATAAGTACCGTCAGTACCCGTCCGCTCTTGTTCATGTTTGGTATCACTCTCCGTTGCCGTAGTTCGGGTTTCGAGCAGAGGCTGGACTGTCGCTGGGCGACGTCCGGCCTCTCCCAAAGGAAGAGTGCAGCCCGAATCACGTTCCTAGTTCTTTACCCCGCAGGCGGCCGCCGTAGCGGAGCGCACAATGGGGCCCGCCGGCTTCACCCCTCGGTGGCGCGCCAATGGGGCGCGCTCAGGAGGGTCCGGCTCGCAGGTGGCTAACCGCCGGCTTCGATCTTGGCCGTGATCAGCCCAACTTTATCGACACCCGCTGCGTGGGCGATGTCGATGACTTGTGCCACATCGTCGAAGGTCAGCTCGGGATCAGCCTTGACGAACATGATTTTTTCGGCGCGGGTCTTGAAGATGTCGTTGAGGCGGCCTTCCAGATTCTCCCACGTCACGTCGTCCTGGTTGATTTTGAGCGCCGGCTTATCGCCGCCGCCTCTCAGTACCTGCACCACAATAGTGCGGTCGTTGCTTGGCGGTTGCTTCTGCTGGTCCTTGGGCGGCTGGGGAACCAGCGCGTCCAGACCTTTCGGAGTCAGCGGCGTGATCACCATGAAGATGATGAGCAGCACCAGCAAGACGTCAATCATTGGCGTTACGTTGATGTCGGCTCTGGGACCCTCGCCGGGCCCCCCCATTGCCATACTCATAAGGAACTCCCGTTACTGGGCGCCAGCGCCCGTGCTGGTACCGGTTGTGGGCGGCTTCTTCCCGGCGGCGCCAGTTTGTCTTTGTTCGGTCAACAGACCAACATCATCCACGCCGGCGGAGCGCACGTTGTCCACCACGTCCACCACGGCGCCGTATTTGGCGCGAGCGTCGGCTTTGATAAAGACCCGCTTGTCCACTTTATTGGCCAGGCGGTCCTTCACTTTGGCGGTGAGCTGGTCGGCGGAAACCTTATCGGTGCCAAAGAAGATCTGCCCGTCGCGCATGATGGCCACGAGCAAGGAATCTTCCTTGTCCGCGTCGGGCATGGGCGTTGGGCTATTCACCCTGGCCATGTCCACGCTCACGCCCTTCTGCAACATGGGCGTGATGACCATGAAAATGATGAGCAACACCAGCATCACGTCCACCATCGGAGTGACGTTGATGTTGGAATTGACCTTCTTGCCTTCGGCGCGCACTGCTAGTGCCATAACCTTCAACCTCCTTCAGACTGGCGTCAGCGCAAACTGATTACGCTAAGTTCCAGTCCGGCGAACCGAGCGGCGTTTGAGGAAGTAGTCGATCAGCTCGCTGGAGCTGTTGTCCATTTCCACGTCGAAGGCTTCCACCTTGTTGGTGAAGTAGTTGAACATCATGACGGCCGGAATGGCGACGAAGAGTCCGATAGCGGTGGTCACCAGGGCTTCCGAGATACCACCGGCGACGGCGCCCAAGCCGGTCGCTTTCTGGGTCGAAATCTCTTTGAAAGCATTGAGAATGCCGACCACGGTACCCAGCAAGCCAATGAAGGGGGCCGTAGAACCGATGGTGGCAAGGCCGCCCAGACCACGCTTCAACTCGGCGTGAACAATGGCTTCAGCACGCTCCAAAGCACGCTTGGAAGCTTCGATTTGCTCACCCGGAATGTCGTTGGAATCGCCGTGGGCTCGGAACTCCTGCAGGCCAGCGACGACGACCTTCGCCAGATGGCTCTTCTTGTTGCGCTCGGCGACCTTGATGGCTTCCTCAATCTTGCCTTCACGCAAGGCGCCGGCAACCGCGGGAGCAAAAGCACGCGATTGCTTGCGAGCCGCACTGAATGCCATGGCGCGATCGATCATGACGCCAATCGACCAGCCCGACATGATGAACAGAATGAGAACAACGATCTTGGCCAAAATTCCCATCTGTCTCCAGAGGGAGATTGGATCCCAGCCCACTTGGGCTTCCTGGAAAATCCAGGCGGCGACCGTCGGTACGTGACTGAGGCTGTAGGTGGCAAGGTTAGCTAGGAACATGGGTGGACTTTTCCTCCTCAGAACTATTCGTTACAGCAGACCAACATATTTGCTACTGGTGCTACAGGTGATTCAAATATCCGGAGCCGATTACTTTTCCAAACGATGGCGAGCTTTTGACCCGCTCATGAGCAAGAAACCAAAACGTACGCCCGGGCCGCAAATGCAACGATGCGCAACCGGCATCGAGTTAGATGCGCGGAATACCTCATCCGCAATCGCTAACCACCCGACATGGTGAAAACAACGTTGACCGTGGTCTCTACGTCCACTGGCTCGCCATTGAGGTAGTAAGGCTTATACCTCCATTGCTTGACGGCATCCAGTGCGGCACCCGTGAGCATGGGGTGGCCGCTGACTACGTGCAGGTTCTGGATGGCGCCATCTTTGCCGATCAGGGCCTGGAGCACCACCGTACCTTGAATACGAGCCTGGCGGGCCAGCGGCGGATAAACCGGTGTCGTTTTACGGATCAACAGTCCCTGAGAGACGCCTGAGGATACGCGCACCCGCTGCGGGGTAGCGGCCTTGGGGATCGATACGGGGGTGGAGCTAAGCATACCGCCCAGAACGCCGCCCATGCTACCCCCGGGCACGCCGCCCGGTACGCCGCCCACTACGCCAGCGACTCCCGTGGTCGGTGGAGGCTCGTCCTCTTTAATCATCTGAATCTTTTTCGGAATGGCGGTAGGTGTCCGCAACTGGCCGTTGTCTAACTCGCTTTGGATCTTCTTCACGATATGAACTTCAGCGGCCGGTGGTGGTGGTGGTGGAGGCGGTGGCGGAGGCGCAACCAGGAAGGTCATCAGTTGCTGCCGGGGCAACGCCTCGGTGAAAATTAAGGGCAATAACACCAGAACACCAATCAGTAGGATTTGGAGCACGAACGAAATCATGGTGGTGGTGCCGCGTTTGCTCCTGAGCCTGCCTCCCGATTCCACGAGGCTGTCTTCAAACATAGCCTGTTCTCCGTCGAACGCTTCTATTACTTAGACACCGGGTATCAACTTTTTGCTCCCACAAACCGTCAGCCGCTCGCAAAACTTCGTAACCGGCGGAACCTTGCTGGAACCTGGGAACGGCTGCCCCAGAAGGGCGAACCGAAGTATACACCCGCGCACCTAGTTCGGCACTTCCTACCACCAAGTTCTGTCCCGAGCGAGTCCGAAGCGGCTTGGGCGTGCCGGATGACCCATTGATTAGCGGAGGTTGCTCAAGATCCTCGCAGGCAGTCCCGCCTATGCCTTCACCTTCACCTTTTCCCGCGACTTGTCTCGTGCCGATGCCAGGCGCTGAACGGCCGACTGGCCGGCCCGCTTGGCCCGCCAGTCCTGGTAGGCAACCAGCATCGGCGCAGCGATGGCGATCGACGAGTAGGTCCCGATCAGGATTCCAATCACCAGGGCCAAAGAAAAACCACGCAGCACCTCACCACCGAAAATGTACAACGAGAGCACGGTCAAGAAAGTTAGGCCTGAGGTAAGGATGGTCCGGCTCAGGGTCTGGTTGATGCTCTTGTTGACGATGTCGGCCAGCGGCTCGCGCCGCAGCAACTTGATGTTTTCGCGGATACGGTCAAAGACGACGATGGTGTCGTTCATCGAGTAGCCGATCAGCGTGAGGATGGCGGCAATCACCGTCAGGCTGATTTCCTTGTTCAGCAGCGAGAAAAATCCCACGGTGATAATGGTGTCGTGCAGGCAGGCGACCACCGCGCCTACGCCGTAAATCATCTCGAAGCGGAACCAAAGGTAAACCAACATTCCAGCCAGCGAGTAAAGCGCGGCCATGATCGCCTGACGGCGAAGCTGCGAGCCTACTTGCGGGCCGACAATCTCGACGTTGCGCACCACGAAGTTGGAGGTGTAGAAGTCCTGCTGCAGCGCGCTGACCACCTCGGGAGGAACGATGCCGCGCAACTCATCGATCGAAGTCAGGATTCCGCCCCGCTCCTTGTTGCGGAAATCCTCAATCTGTTTGGCAATGGTCTCGTACTTGGGGGCGGCGTCCACGCCCAAATGCAGCGGGTCTTTCTCCAGCAGAGACTGCTGCAGGCTGGGGGCGCCGGTGTTATTCAGGTCCTGTTTGCCTTCCGCGACAGGGTTCTGGGCCTGGAGCGCACGGATGATGGTGTTCTTGCCGGCATCCAGCGCAGCCTCGCTGGTTTCCTGGATGCCAAGATCGACCAGCACCTCATTGTCGGAGGTCGGGCCGAAGCGCTGGATGCGGGGATCGTGCAGCCCGGCACGGTTCATGTCGTTACGAATCTGGTCGAGGTTGGGCGTCTGCGCGAACTTGACATAAACCAGCGTGCCGCCGCGGAACTCCACGCCCAGCGGGATGTGGTGCCAGAACAACATGGAACAGATTCCGGCGACGCTGAAGACCAGTGAGAAGGCAAGGAAATACCACTTCTTGCCGAGAAAGTCGATATTGGTATTGCGAAATAACTCCACCGCTAGCCCCTTAAATGCTCAGTGGCTCGCCACGCTGATGGCGACTGAGAATGAACTCGAAAATCACGCGCGATACGAAGACCGCGGTGAACAGGTTGGCTGCCAGACCAAAGCTGAGGGTCACAGCAAATCCTTTCACCGGACCGGTTCCGAACAGGAACAGGATGATGGCGGAGACGATCGTCGTCACGTGGGTATCGATGATGGTCGTCCAAGCGTGGGCAAAACCTTGCTCTACCGCAGAGGAAGGCGTCTTGCCATGCCGCAATTCCTCGCGGATACGCTCGAAGATCAGGACGTTGGAATCCACGCCCATACCGACGGTCAGAATCACACCCGCAATTCCCGGCAAGGTGAGGGTTGCTCCACTGTAACCGAGGAATCCCAACAAGATCACCAGGTTCAGGATCAAGCCCAGGTCGGCGTTGATGCCGGCCGCGTGGTAGTAGAAGAGCATAAAGATCAGCACCGCGACCATGCCGATGATCGCCGCCCGCACGCCCTGACGGATGGAATCGGCGCCCAGCGAAGGGCCAACCGTGACCTCTTGCAGATACTTGATACCGGCCGGCAGCGCGCCTGAGCGCAGTGTCAGCGCCAGGTCCTGAGTTTCCTCAGGAGTGAAGGAGCCGGTAATGCGCCCCTGGTCGTGGATCTGCTCCTGAATGGTGGCCACCGATTTCACTTTGTTGTCGAGCACCACCGCCAGCTTGTCGCCAACGTGGGCGGCGGTGAATGCGGCAAAGCGCCGCCCACCATCACCGGTCAGCGTGAAATTGACATCGGCACGGCCATTCTCATCGCGCCCCGCATCGGCGGAGCGCAGATCGGCGCCGCTCACCGCTGAGGAGCGGCTAATGAGCCAGTACACCTCGCCCGCCTCCTCAGGATTCTGCGCGTGCTGAACCGTGCCTTTCATCAGGACCGTGTCGGGCGGAAGCACGCCGCCGTTGTCCTGCATGGCCGCCTGCTCGCTGGGATAGGGCCCCTTAACCGCCTGCCGGATCTCCAGCATGGCGGTGGACTGCATGATCTCTTTCACGCGGGCCGGATCGTCCACGCCCGGCAACTGCACCAGAATCTGATAGTCGCCCAGTCCGTGCTCCTGGATCACCGGCTCGGATACGCCGAGCTGGTCGATTCGGTTGCGGATGGTTTCGATGGCCTGCTGCACCGCTTTCTTCCTGGTGTCGTTGGCCACCGAGGCCTTCATGGTGAGGGTCCAGGAATTCTCGGCGCCCGAAGTGAGATCGTAGTCACCCAGTTTCTCGTTGACGATGCGCCGCAGCTCCGAGGATGACTCCGGCGGCACGCCCTTGATCTGGACGATCTCCGGATTCTGCTGCGGATTAGGCTTGGAGATTTCTCCGAAGGCGATGTTGGCGCTCTTGAGGGCGTCCTTCAGGCGCTCGAGCGCGCGGTCGCTGTCGGCGTTGATGGCGTCGTTCACCTGCACCTGGAGAATCAGGTGAGTCCCGCCCTTCAGGTCAAGGCCCAGGTGGATGCGCTTCTGCACTGCGGACCGCAGACCCTCACCCGTCACACTGCCGGGGATGCCGACGATGCCGAACAGAAAAAAGATCAGCGCCGCAATAATTAAGACGGTTTTGAGTAGGAGATTCTTGTTCATGAGAGACTGCAACCCTTAGGACTTGGGACGATCCTCCGCGGTCGTCAACGTGACGATGGAGGAGCGGGCAACTTCAATCTTAATGTTGTCCGGGGGAACCCGGAGGACGACAGCGTCATCCTTTACGGACATGATAACGCCGGTGAGGCCACCGCTGGTGATTGCCCGGTCGCCGGGCTTGATTTGCTGTAGCATCGCCTGCCATTTCTTCTGCTTGCGCTGCTGCGGCATGATCAAAAGAACATAGAAGATGGCGAAGATCGCAACCATCATCAGGATCGGGGCCGAGCCGCCGATGCCCTGCACGAATATACCTGCCAGTGTGGCCATTTTGCTTTCGACTTTCGCGAAAACCTTAGGGGCTAAAGAGCCTGTGTGAGAACTCGTTTCGAGTTGCCACGGTGGAACGACTGCTCAAAATCAAGCCCCGCAGGGGTGGAATTGCTTTTAGCCCAGGGCGTAAGCCCTGAGTAAAGTTGGAAAAAATAACGAGTCCCTTCAGGGACGGCACAGTCTTCACATACCCACTGAGGGCCCGCACTACCCGAACGTCGCTTTGCAGCAACCTGTTTAGCCAGCCAGGGACGCAGCCCTGACCTTTCCATTATCGCGCTTTTGCCGGGGACCTGAACAGCGAAGGCTGCTACGGAACACTCAAATGCGGTGGCCGGACGCCAGAAAGAAAAATCGCGAACTCCCCAAGTAATATAGCTTGCCGCACCTTACACATGGTGTCAAGGTAATATGCCAGATTGTGGACGGTGTTCAGCACCTGGGCGAGCAATTCGTTGGAGGCATATAGATGCCGCAGGTAAGCCCGTGAGTAGCGGGAGCAGACCTGGCAAGCACAGTTGGGGTCGAGCGGCCCATCGTCAGCGGCGTAGCGCGCGTTCTTGATGGTGAGCCGGCCTTCCGAGGTGAAGAGCAACCCGTGGCGGGCCGCCCGCGTGGGCAGTACGCAGTCCATCATGTCCACACCCATGGCGACGTAATGCACAATCTCTTCCGGGGTGCCCACTCCCATTAAGTAACGCGGCTTGTCTTGCGGCAGGAACCGCATGGCCGCGTCCACCATCTCGTAGGTCATCGGGCGCGGTTCGCCCACGCTCAACCCGCCAATGGCGTAGCCGGGGAAATCAAGCTCCACGGTGCGCTGTGCCGACTCGCGACGCAGATCGGGGAACATGCCGCCCTGCACGATTCCGAATAACGTCTGCGTCTCACCCACCCCAACGTGCGCCAAGCCACCCGCAGAAGATGCAAATGCGGCATCTTCTGGGGCCCCCGGCAAACCGGCGCGCGTTGGGGACCCTGGGGTTTCACCGCCGCGCTCGGCAAACCACGGGACCTCATTCTTGTGATCTTCGAAATACTTCTTGCTGCGCGCCGCCCAGCGCAGTGTCATCTCCATGGACGCCTGGGTGCGCTCGTACTCCGCTGGATGTTCGGTGCACTCATCGAACGCCATAATAATGTCGGCGCCGAGTCCGATCTCGGCGGCGATGGCGCTCTCCGGACTGAAGAAATGCGAGGAGCCGTCGAGATGCGAGCGGAAGGCCACGCCCTCTTCCGTGACCTTGCGCAGATCGCTGAGGCTGAAAACCTGAAAGCCACCGGAGTCGGTGAGGATGGGATGGTCCCACGCCATGAACTTTTGCACCCCGCCAAGGCGGCGGACCATCTCGACACCCGGGCGCAGATAAAGATGGTAGGTATTGTTCAGCAGGATCTGGACTCCGAGCTCCTCCAGCGTGTCCTGGGGTACGCCCTTGACCGTCGCCAGTGTTCCCACCGGCATGAACACTGGGGTCTGGACCTCACCGTGCGGAGTGAAGAAGCGTCCGGCGCGCGCGGCGCCATCGCGGGCTTCGACCTGGAAGCGGAAGGACATCGCAAACGATTGTAGCGAGTATTCGTTACCACTGAGGCATCCGCGGGCCGGAAATTTGCAGTAGTCGCTCCAGTTCATGCTGGTCAGCTCTGGCTTAGTCTGCACCTGCAATTCCGGTTTGATAATTACTCCCGCCGGACAGAGTTGTGGCGACTTTGTCAATCAGGGCCCTATCCCGTTATGTCATCTGTCCAGCCGGAGTTTCTGCAATTGGTCTGCCTGCAACTTCCCGATTTACAATGTGTTTACTGTCCAAGTGGTTTACATTCTCAAGGTAGACCGTCGGCGCTGTTTCGCCGCGCGATGGAACATTTGATTGCAGGAGGATTGCACGGATACGAACGCCTGGGGTCGTGCTCAATCACCTGATCGTTCTAGCTCGCCCCAAGGCTGCTGCACTTTGGCTTAACCTCTATGCGCCCACGGCATTTCCGGATCAGCATTCTGGTGGCGACGACGCTGTTGCTGCTCGTAGCCTCTGTCGCTGGACAAACCCCAGCGCTGATCACGCTTGATCAGGCAAAGTCTTTTCTAATCGAAGAATGAGCCTGAAGGAAGCCTGAGCAGATGGCTGAGGAAAGCTCCTTTCAGGGTTTGAATTTAAAAAACAGTCTAGCAGTCGTCGAGGCGGTGGGAATGTGGGAATCGCGCAGCGATTTCCAA
>DATCCF010000233.1:0-5607 GCA_036511435.1 Terriglobales bacterium
CTCTGGAGATGGCCTGGTTCAAACGCAATCCAGGCAAGAAGACAGAGCTGATCTTTCATAGCGATCGTGGCAGCCAGTACGCCAGCGACGACTTCAGTGAGGTACTCAAAGAGCATGGCATTACGCCGTCGATGAGCCGCATTGGTTCGCTGAAGGTGGAACGGCTGCACGGCCAGCGTTTTGAAACCATCCGCGAGGCCAAGGATGAAGTCATCGCATGGCTGCTCTGGTATAACCGAACACGAATGCACTCGACGCTGAACTACGTCAGCCCGGTGCAGTTCGAGCAAGACTGGATGGATGCTACGGTGAAGATCGCCGCCTGAGAGTTCGCGGTGATCGAAGCAGGCCGTGGAAATGACGGTTCCACCGCCACGACGATGACGAGGATGAATGAAATCCTCAAAACCCGGCCGGTTAAGAGATACGCATTCTGAGGGCAAGGTCACATAGGCGAGGGTCAACTCGTGGCTGAACCGCTCGCGTTTGCGAATGATAGTCTCCCCCTCGGCTTCGCCTTCCTCGTTAAACTCATCGACATACTTGGCCGAGCGCCAGTGGGCGATATGCCGCGTCTCGCCTTCCCCAAAGAAGCCGTTAAGCATACCGCTGCAAGCCAGTAAACCGACATGGCCTTTATGTAGCGGCGTCACCGGACGACCGCTCATCTTCTGCTGTTTGCGTACAAGAATGCCGCGGGCATTCTGCATAGCCACAGAGCGCTGGAGCGCGTCCTCAATCGCATCCAATGGCAATCCCGAGTAAGTGATCTTTGCGGGTGGTGAGGGTGGGATAGCGTAACGCTCCACAACCTCTTGGTTGAGTACAGGAAGCAGATGTGGCTTGTATGCGATCTGGAGCAACTCGTCCGCTCCCTTGGGTTCGCCGCGCAGATGCGATTTCTTTCGTCTGCCAAACACGACGACCTGATTGAAACGGATGGACTCTGGATGATCGAGCCGAAAGACGCAAATCCGATCAAACTGGCTTGTCAGCAGACGTGCGCACGTGCCAACTGCGGGAGCCGGAACCACAAACACCAGCACGCCTTCAGTGTTCACCCAGCGATAACAGTGTTCCAGGAACACCAACTCCATCCTCTTGTTACTGTGCGGACCAAACTCGCTGTCATAAGGCGGATTCAGATACAGGAGTGAACAGGTTTCGGCCAACACCCGGCACTCAAAAGCGCTGCCGTGGACGGTGGCGATTCCTTTCCCGGCGGCTGCCGCGGCCCTGTCTGCATCGAGTTCTATGCCGGTCAGGTGCCCGCCGGTGTCTCTGGTGATTTCGATCAATGCGGTGCCGTCGCCGACACAGGGATCGATGGCCTCATATGGTGTTGTCGGTAACAAGAGTGCCCGAATGTTCTGGGCTTCTTCGACAGGCAAAGGGTAATATCCGAGTTTGAGGCGGCCCGCATTTCTCATTTTTCCTCCAGAAGGGTGCCGTGTTTCTAGCAAGGAACGTATCGCAATGATGTGAGCTAATACGTTGTCTTCAACAGGCGACGGTTGTAGCACAATAGAACTTTCCAGTCGTTACGTATCGCTAGGGGGGAGCAATGTCAGTCACGCAAAATCGTGGCAATGATCAACCGTCTTTAGAGCTTCGACCGTTTGACCGCCTTACGCTCGGATTGATTGGGGTGGGAGTGATATTCGCTTCCCTTGGTCTTGGCGAAGCCGTCTATCGGCTCTTGTTCTTCGATTTCGATGGCGCAACCGACCGGCTTCCAATCGAAATGTTGTTCGGGCTGGCGTTCGCGTGGATGGTCACGAAGGTGGCTAAGAGAATCTACCGGCACCGAATGGAGTCCTCGGCAAGAATGAATTTGATCTGGGACCGGAACCACAAGATCCGTCACGCGGTGGAAGCCATTCCGCCAGTGCCGTATCCCGCGCATCAGCAAGCGATCCGGGTGATTCGTGAGGAGGTGGACCGTATCGAATGGGGCGCTGGCCGATGTCCTGCCGCAATAATTGCACGATGGGGCGTCATTACTATCTGACGCTTCCTCAGGCAGCCTTTCGACCTTGCATAGTTTCCGGGTAGCCAACGGGTTCTCCCGGGTTCGCAAGCGACGATGGACGATATCTTCAGGTTTACCGCGTCGGGTGAGACGAAGTGAGGCTTCGCTGAAGGTGGGCGGATCTCAAATAGCAAGCGGTTCCATGCTGACTTCCGTTGCGCAAGGTGCCGGCCGCCCCGCGGTCCAGTTCGGAAATGGATTTCTGCTGGAAGTCCTGAAGTCTTCGATTAGCTGGCGCACTATGCTGCGTCGCTCCAACAAGCAATCCAGCAAGCGTTGCAGTTCTGCACCTTCGCCATACCACTCGCATGGGATCTCGTCCGCAATGCCTTGCAGTTGCCGCGCGGGGAATCGCTCGATCCGCGACAACCAGGGAGCGAAGTCGTCCCACGATTCGATCCGCTTGTAGACATCATTGAGCCCGTACACTCCCCGCAGCGGCGCGTCGGGGAAACCCCACTCGCCCGCATTGAAGCAGTATCCAAAATCGATGAACGCCGCTTCGAATTTTCGCTGATGTGGCTTCTTGTGGAATACAACCTGTCGGCCATCAGCGTTGCCGGTCCACTTGTCGAAGGCGAGCAATCCGGCGAATTCCCTCATATTCCTGACCCGCCCAAGCATTGCTCCTGGCAGCCAGTCCAAGGCCTCGCCGGGCACCAAGGCAGAACCAAATTGAAGTCCCGGTCGCGCTGCAACCGCCCGGCCAGCCAGGGTGAAGGTGATTTGCTGCTCCAGGATCGTCTTTTCGTCCACAAGAATAATGGCCGGCTCCGGCACGCTGAGCCCGATTATCCGCGCCAGCCGGCAGGCCAAGTAGTCATTGGCCAGTACCCTTGTGCATTGTGGGTTGCCCATCAGCTTGGTCACGAACTTCTTGCCGTTATCGGCCAGAATGATTCGCGCTTGCGAGCCGCCGCGAACCTGGGAGATGTGTGCGACTGCCTTCAGAGACACCTTGCCGCCTCCATATGTTTGTCGTGGAGTTTCTCGGTATGAACGCCATTCCAGGCTGTGTTCAAGGAGCGAAGAGCACACGTCTGCGTGTGCCCTCGTATTCGTGAGTGACGGTGGTGGTTACGCTGCGTGGTGTTGGTCGGAACCGGCGAGTTCCTCGAGGCCGAAGACTACGTGTTGCAAGGTCTTCATGTCCGATATCTCGCCTAATGGCGGGGCTTGCAACTTGGCCAGAAGCGCCTCGACGGTCTTCGCGTCGAGTCGTTTGGTGACGGCGTCCAATCGCTCAATGCCGCGTGCTGCGGATTCGAGCATCTGCAGGACGGTTCTCTTCACGGCGAGATCACGAATCAACTTCGGCTGGTTGACACGCCCGTACTCGCGCAGGATGTTGCGATACAACACGGTGCCGACAGTCTTTTCCATGCACAGAATGCGCGCATCGAGGTCGTCGCCGCTGGCTACACTCGCACCGACATTGCTGTTTCCGGCGTTGGTATGGCCGTTGCCGGAAACCTTAGCGGTGTTGCTCCCGTTGGCTTGGCTTCGTCCATTTGTGCCGTTGGAAGGTGCGGCGGCGCTACCGTTGCCATTCCGACCCGAAGGCCGCATTCCTTTGCGCCAGTTCTCCGGAAGCGCCCAGGCGAACAATGCGGGTGTTCTCGCCGGCTGGCGATTCTGGTCGAGATCGACCCACACGGCTTGGATATCGTAGAAGTAACGGCCAAGACCAAAGCACGAACAGGCCCGCTTGAAGGCCTGCGCATCGGCTGGACTGCTCGACGGTCAACCAGTTGCCAATACGAACGCCGAGACGCTTTGCCCCTTTGACCCGGCGGATTCCCGCAGCCAGTTCAGGGCTCAGAAGGCCAGTATCGGACGCTTCATAGGCGAGCCGCCTCACAGCGGCCAAGCGCACGTTGATGGTCGAGGGTGCGAGGTTCTTCTGTTCGAGGAAGAACCGATACCGCAGGACCACAGTTCGGTTAAAGGCCAGGCGCGGTTCCGAACAGTACCAGCCGATGAATTCGTCGATGGCATGACCGTACGATTCTTGCGAACTGGCCGCGGCGAGCGAGTGAAGAACTGCGTTCTTCGACTGCTCCAAGTCGGGCAGGCGAAGTATTGTTTTAGCCTTGGAGCGTTTCGATGACTTCCGACGTGCCATACTGGCGGCCTCCCACGCCGCAGTCAGTATGGTCGTTCAACTGTGGCACTGATGGTCTCGAAGCCGGTTTCGCACCAACTCACTGGTTGGCCGACCATCCGTTCACAATTGTGGAATCTGCCGTCCGTACAATTCTCTGCGCCTAAAACTGTGCGAGAAAGGGTGTGTGTGGCTCACTCCTTTGAGTTGCGGTCCGACAACTCCGGATGCGAGGTTCGCAGTTGTTGGTTTTTGACTTGGTCGGTTGCGATCCGGCCCCTTTGTGGAGCCAGCAACCGTAATAGGTTCGCCGAAGGCGGCACGCGTTGAGGATGTCGAACGAGGCATGGGTGGGATGCTGCTGATCAAGTTCTTGCTCCCTATTTATGCAGTTGGTACTGGCTCAGCGATTAACAAACAATTCACACCCCTTGGGATGCGAAGGGCAGCATACTGAGGAGTGGGAGCTTTGATCCAATTCTTGTCTCGCAAGGACGGTCTGCCGTCCCTGTACGCCGGCGCTTCGCGATTCCGCCGCTCAAGTTCTCGCTCACCATCAAATCTCCAGCGCGTTCATGTGGCTGCGGTGTGTTATCGGGTACGCGGCGGTGAACCGGAGTTTCTTTTGGTGCGCACCCGGAACGGGCGATGGACTTTTCCAAAAGGTAGAGTGGACCAGGATGCAACCAACGCCCACGCCGCCGCACGGGAATCCCATGGTCGCCGAACTTCCAAACCCCTGACGTGCCTCTGACGAGAATATTCGTATCCCGATTGACCCTGCCTTTGGGCGTCGGAATCGCTCCGGCCCGCACGAGCTTGCGCTGAAACTCAATCCGATCGCACCAGAGAAACCCGGTGAAGGCGACGTACTGGCCCTTCATCTGTGTGAGGCGTTTTTTCATTCAAGCAGTTCGGCAACTTCTTGTTGTAAGGACTGCAACTGTAGCTTTGGTGCCTGCCAAACATCTGTGACAACCAGCACAGATGTTCGTGAGACCCACGCCGCCCATGGGGCAGCCCTGCCCACAAATGTGTGTTGCTGGGCAAGTGAACCGTGCGATCTCGTCTGCCGCAGTATCAAGCACTTAGCGAAGCGGATTCGCGGGGGTGATTGGGCAAGCCGTAGAGTGCCCCGGTGCCGTTGCTTTCATGAACCAGGCCGGAGATCGTTCAGCATGCGTTGACGCAGTCAGGTCATAGGAACCTCCTTCCTTGGCGCGAAATCGCCGAGTCGTTCATTGCCCCTTTCAGTTCAAGGAACGCCCTGTTTTCATCAAGTGACATTCCGAGGAGACCGCATACCGGCAGGAGCGCACACATTCGTGGACACTAGAGCGGTTTAGTTATTTGTGTAGTCTAGGTGCCGCCGGCTGAAGCCGGCTCGGAGGTGAAGGATCAGCGGGAACGCGGCGCTGAAGCGCCGCTCTACCCGTGCTCGCTCGACTACAGTAATTCTTAAACTGCTCTA
>DATCCF010000234.1:0-16442 GCA_036511435.1 Terriglobales bacterium
AGCGGTTTAGTTATTTGTGTAGTCTAGGTGCCGCCGGCTGAAGCCGGCTCGGAGGTGAAGGATCAGCGGGAACGCGGCGCTGAAGCGCCGCTCTACCCGTGCTCGCTCGACTACAGTAATTCTTAAACTGCTCTAAACTATTCCGCGCCTGACGGCGCTCGATTTTCGTCAAGTAGACGCTACTGGCAAAACCACGGTGCTTCTCACTCAAAATGACAGCAAGAAAAGGCGGATGGCGGTGGCTGATAGCTGACGGTTGATGGCTGAAAGCTGACGGCTGGATTACCATCTCTTCGTGCGCGAAAAGGTGCTTCGCTACATCCGCGAACGGCAACTCATGCGCGCGGGCGATCGCGTGGCCGTAGCGGTGTCGGGTGGCGCGGATTCGGTCGCCTTGCTGCGCGTGTTGCTTGAGCTTCGCGCCGAGTTGGGCATCGTGCTCGCTGTCGCGCACTTCAATCACGGGCTGCGCGGCGAGGCGTCGGAGGCCGACGAAGCCTTTGTCGCAGAGTTGGCGCGACAACATGACCTGGAGTTTTTCTCCGGTCGCGGCGACGTGCGCGATCACGCGCTCACCGGCAAGTTGAGCGTGGAGGCGGCAGCCCGGGAGCTGCGCTATTGCTGGCTGACTTCACTTGCCGAGTCGCACAAGCTGGATGAGGTTGCGACCGGGCATACGCTCGACGATCAAGCCGAAACCGTGCTGCTGAAATTCCTGCGCGGCGCGGGCACGCGCGGGTTGGCGGGAATTTACCCGGAAATCGCCATCGGGGCTAAAGCCCCGGGCCCTTTTCAGTCGGCAGAACGTGGGCCTGAAGAGACCGTGCCCCCACCTCCTATCGGTTTGCCACGGTGGAAGGAAGCGGACAAGAACCAGCCCCGAATGGGGCGAAAGAGTTTAGCCCAGCACGGAGCCGCAGGCGGAGTGCTGGGTAAGCGGGGTAATAGATCCGAGTCCCGTAGGGACGGCAGAGGTTGCGACACAGTCTCTAAAGTCCCGGATGCTTATCCGTCGCCGGGACGCGGCCCCTTCGGCAGGCTCAGGGCAGGCTCTGAAAGCCGGTTGGACCGCAACCCAGGCCAGCGCCTGCCTGGTGCCCGCATTATTCGCCCCTTGCTGGGAGTGACGCGCGAGGAGGTCGAACAGTACCTCACCGCTCGCGGCCAGACTTGGCGCGAGGACGAGAGCAACCTGGACCATCGTTTCGCCCGCAATCGAGTGCGACACGAACTGCTGCCGCTGCTGGAGCGCGAATACAACCCGAACATCCGGCAGGTGCTGACTGACACGGCAGAACTGGCGCGCGCCGAAGAGGAGTACTGGCAGGCGTTGGCGGAGCGCGAACTGGAAGCCCGGCAACCCAGCGAGACGGAAATCCCTCAGGGGCTAAGGCCCAGCACGGGGGTAGCTGGTGACGTCACGGCTAAAGCCGTGCCCTTTCAAATCAGTGCGGCGGAGCAATTCCCCAGCGCGGCAGAGCAACATCTCAGTTTGGTGAGCTTCCGGGCTCTTCCGCTCGCGTTGCAACGCAGATTGCTTCGGCGATTTGTCGAGATCGCCGATCTGACGTTGGACTTCGAGCATGTGGAAAAGCTGCTGCGCTGTGCCCTCGGCGAGTTGCCGAAGACGGAGCTTCCCGGCGGATGGCTCGTCTCGCGCACCGGAGATCGTCTCGAATTACGCCCGCCTCAGCCGGCTCACTCCCATACAGACTACGCGTACACCTTGCCGGTTCCCGGCGAGGTCCGCATCGCGGAGATCGGTCTCACGCTGCGCGCGGTGGTTGTGTGCGAAGAGTTTGCCCGCGAGAACGCCGAGACGGGTAACTTGCTCAGCGCTGAACTGCTCGGTCCGGAGTTGATCGTCCGCAACTGGCGCCCGGGCGATCGCTTCTGGCCTTTACACAGCAAGTCGGAAGAGAAGCTGAAGCGCCTGTTTTCCGAGCGACATATTCCGGCAGAGCAGCGGTCCAGTTGGCCGGTCGTGTTGTGCGATTCCCAAATCGTTTGGATGCACAGGTTTCCGGCGGCGCGAGCTTTCGCCTGGAGCGGGAGCGGAGATGCGGTGAAAATCGAGTTGCCCTGGGGGCGAGAACCTCTGGCGTCCCTACGGGACTCAGATTGATTTTCGACTTTACCCAGCACTCCGCCTGCGCCTGCGTGCTGGGCTAAACTGAGCCGTCCCGCAGAGCGGGACTTGGTCCTGCCTGCGCAAGCGTCAGAGTGAAAACACACACTGCGTCGCGACCCGCGCTAACATCGCGCGGCTGATTCGAGACGAGTTTTGGACCGTCGTTCCACCGCCGTTGAACTGTTCCAAATCAGAACGAGTTCTCACGCACCCTCTTGAGGCCCTACTTTGCTGATTAGGCGGACATTACCTGCATAATGTTCCGCTGCTGACCATAAACGGCACTTCCAAAATGGAATTGCTGCTCAAGCCCTTCCTGCAATTTTGTTCAAGTCTTTCGTGCCGTTCCGTTTAAGTGCAGGTTACAATCTAGAGAACGCTGAATTTGTACATCCGGCGTTTAAGGGCGGCATCTAAGTTGTTAGGCACAACTTTGTGTCTGTCCCGTTACACAGGAGTTTTTAGTGAATTCGACGGTCAAAACAGTCGTGTTCTGGTTGGTCATCGTGTTGTCGGGTGTTCTGTTATGGCAGGTCGTCAAGGGTGCCAGCTCGGGCACCAAGGAAAGCGAAATCAACTTCTCCGCCTTCCTTGCGGACGTGGACCAGGGCAAGGTCAACGAAGTAACGCTGACCGGCCAGGAGGTTCGCGGTAAATTAAACGATAAGAGTGGGTTCCATACCACGGTTCCGGCGAACTATCCGGACATGTACAAGATCCTTCAGGACAAGAAGGTCAACATCACCGTGAAGGACCCGCAATCGGGAGGCTGGCCCTCCTGGCTGCTCAACCTGGCGCCGTTCGTCCTGCTGGGTGCGCTGTGGTTCATCATGATCCGCCAGATGCAGAGTGGCGGCAACAAGGCGCTTTCCTTTGGCAAGAGCAAGGCACGATTGCTCTCCATGCAGCAGAAGAAGGTGACCTTCAAAGACGTCGCCGGCGTGGATGAAGCCAAGGAAGAGCTGAAAGAAATTATCGAGTTCCTGCGCGATGCGCAGAAGTTCCAGAAGCTCGGCGGACGCATTCCCAAGGGTGTGCTGCTGGTTGGGCCTCCGGGAACCGGCAAGACCTTGCTGGCGCGCGCGGTGGCGGGCGAAGCTAGCGTGCCCTTCTTCAGCATCTCGGGCTCAGATTTCGTGGAAATGTTCGTCGGCGTCGGCGCAAGCCGCGTCCGCGACCTCTTCGAGCAGGGCAAGAAGAACGCCCCGTGCATCATTTTCATCGACGAAATTGACGCCGTGGGCCGCCATCGTGGCGCAGGCTTGGGTGGCGGACACGACGAGCGCGAGCAGACCTTGAACCAGTTGCTGGTCGAGATGGACGGCTTCGAGTCCAACGATGGCGTCATTCTGATCGCGGCTACCAACCGTCCTGACGTGCTCGATCCGGCGCTGCTGCGTCCCGGCCGCTTCGACCGCCGCGTGGTGGTGTCGCGTCCCGATGTCCGCGGCCGCGAAGAGATCCTGCGCGTTCACACTCGCAAGATTCCCCTCAATGACGACGTGAATCTTCCTGTGCTGGCCCGCGGCACGCCGGGATTCTCCGGCGCTGACTTGGCCAACATGGTGAATGAGGCAGCCTTGGTGGCCGCCCGCCAGAACCGCAAGACGGTGCTGATGTGGGATTTCGAGCAGGCCAAGGACAAAGTCCTGATGGGCGCCGAGCGCAAGTCCATGCTGCTCTCGGACGAAGAGAAGAAGGTGACCGCGTATCACGAGGCCGGCCACGCGCTGGTTGCGGCCCTGCGCGAGCACTCCGACCCGCTGCACAAGGTGACCATCATCCCTCGCGGGATGGCGCTGGGCGTCACCATGCAGCTGCCGGTGGACGACAAGCACACCTACACCCGCGACTATCTGGAAACGCGACTGGCCATCATGATGGGCGGGCGCGTGGCCGAGGAGCTGTTCTTGCATACCATGACCACAGGAGCGGGCAACGACATCGAGCAGGCGTCGGACCTGGCGCGCAAGATGGTCTGCGAGTTCGGCATGTCCACGCTGGGGCCGATGACCTTTGGCAAGAAGGAAGAGCAGATATTCCTGGGTCGCGAGATCAGCCAGCACCGCGACTTCAGCGAGGAGACGGCGCGGAAGATCGACCAGGAAGTTCGTCGCTTCGTGGACGAAGGCTACCAATCGGCGACTAACATCCTGAAGGGCAATGGGCCGATCCTGGAAAAAATTGCTGCCGCGCTGCTGGAGCGCGAGGTGCTCGACGCCGGCGAGGTCGAGATGCTCATCGAAGGCAAGGAACTTCCGGAGCGCGTGAATCCGAACGCTCAACCACCCAAAGAAGACGTGCAGCAGGTGTTGAAGCCGGCCCCCGGCCAGCAGCCCAACGTGACCCCGGAGCGTCCGGCACAGGCGTAAGAAGCAACGAGCAGCTAGCAATTAGCCAGAGATGAACGGGCAGCTGAAATGGCCGCCCGGACTCTTTCCTTCACAGTTTGTCATCCCGACCGAGAGCCTTAGTCCGAGCGGAGGGACCTGCTTGTCTACCCCTTGACTCCTAATCACTATCCCCTTTCCTTCACCGAGATGCGATTCACTCGGTTACAACATGTTTGCTCGAAGCGTGCAAAAGCTTCCAGAGCTCACGGACTATCCGCGCTTGGACGTCCGCATCGGCGCTACGTTCTTCGGCAAGCTCTTGAAACTTGCTTTCCATTTGCACTTCATAGCGGCAATAGGCTTGTAAAGCTTCTTCGCAAGTCCGATCGCTGCAGGGAATAGCGGTCGGTCCTGAGCGGCCCAACTCCGCAATCTTGGCCGCAAACTCTGCGCGGGATTTGGAACCTAGCCGTATCACGTTGCCGTTGACTTGAAGGGCTCCCTGCTCAAAGAGGTCATGCAAGACTCGCGGTACGCCACTGGGCAAATCGAACGATTGCACACTCTCCCTGGGGGAAATGAAGTCAAGCGGAAAGGCCCGGACTTCAGAATGATCGAAATCTACCCAGATTTCTTCCGCAATAGTTCTTGGGCTAGCCTTGTCGCGGCGCAGCGTGGCTCGTCGAAACTTCTGCATCTCGACTTCGGCCCCACGTATCTCCCGATAAGTGCGCGCGATTTCCCCGTACAGCTCTCGCCGCATCCTCGAGCGCTCGGAATCTTGCGAATACCCTAGGCCACTGAGAATAGCTTCGTCCAAAGCGATGCGATCTTCGAGTTCGAATTCATCCGGCAGAGCGCGGCTCTGTCTCTTACACATCCCGTCAAATGCACGGCAGATCTCGACTTCGGCTTGTCTTGAGAAGAGCCTGGGATCTGGTACAAGCACCATCTTGGCATCAACCACCTCGGTAACTTGATTCCCCTCTCTCCCCATGAAGCTGCCGAACTGATGACGAGAGAGAGCCACGATTGAGGAGTTAAGCACTGCCCCAAGGATGTCCGGTTTCACACCTTCATAGCAGAAGAGATCGTACAGGTTGCAGTTGACTATGGCGTCCTTCGGATTCAGAGCGACGACATGCTTGTATTGTTGAAGCTTTGGCCAGATGATTTGGCCGCGCCTCTCCGGAACGAGGTCGTACCAGAAGCGATTTCTCGATCTGGCCTTGACGGTCACTCGTTCGTTTGTAGCCCTGCCGCTCCCCCCAACGGATGTATCGCAGAACATGACTTCCCTTGAGGTTCTCTGGCGACTCGCTAACGAGGAGAATCCGATGCTCAAGAAGTTCGGGCTGGATCACAGCCCGGGAGATTTCCATAAACCCATGCACATAAGGTTCTAAGTATTTGGCTTCAACCAAGTGGCGGGACTGGTCTCCCGCTTCCACCACCCGAACATGACGTGCCTCTGTCAAGCGGATGCCCCACTTCTCATGAAAACGGCGCTCGACGTCGCGGCTTCCCGGTGCAACACCGGTACTTGATCTGGCAATCTCTTCGTCCGTTACGTCACGGACAAAGAAGAAATCATCCGCCCCCGATTTCACGCCATAACGGATTTCCGCGAGTCGGCCCAAGGGAACCAGATGGGAGCCGCAGCGGTCGAGCAGTTGGAAGAAAACATCCGGCGCCCGCAGGTAGATCCCCCACTTACCACCCGTGTACTCACCTTGGAAGAATGAAGGGGTACCAGTTCCGATTTGCGCAGATGCAGTTAATCCTGCGTTTTGATCAGGGATTCCTGCCACTCCGCCCCGGCATCCTGCTTCCCAGAGATCATGCTGATTGGCCAGTCGGATGCGCCAGCGGTCGTCCGAAAGATTCTCGGACTGACTTTCCACGAAATCCCGCAGAAGGCCGGCCGCTGTAAGCGGGTCCGAATTGAAGCTTTCAAGGACCTCACTTAAGGGTTTGCGAAGTTGGACGAACCGCACTGTGTTGCGGGCCCGTTTTACTGGATCGGCTTCCCGACGCATCAGCGTCGCCACCGTAGTAACTCTTGCCCCTGTAAACCACGGCTCGCAGTTTGATTCAAAGAGAGCAAGAATGGCGAAGTGACGTAGTAGCCAATCTTGCAGATGGAAACCGTACTCGACATCAAGCCATGCGCTGGAAGTCAAGAAGCCGTAGTAGCCGCCCTCTTTCAGGAAGCTCGTTGCGTGCGGCCAAAAATAGCAATGCAGGTCAGAGCGCCCCGACAGGTTCGCATCAGAGAATTCGCTTCTGACAAGGTCGCTCAGAGTCTTCTTGTACTCCTTCGAGAGAAGCTCTTGGCGAACATAAGGAGGGTTGCCCACAATTGCGTCCACTTCCCCAATGTCGAGCGTAGTCATCTGCTTGCCGCGACCATGCACGGAGAGGGGAATGTGAAAGATCGGCTTGTCCCGTCGCACCTCGAAGAAATCGCTCCGAGCGACCAAGGGATAATTTCGCTCGTCAATAAGGTCTCGCGTGGCTAGGTTGATGGTGGACAAATGAGCCGCGTACCCAGACGTATCAATACCCCTGATTTGTTGCAACAGGTCCTCGTGCAAAAGTTTCCCGCCAGCTAGGGTGCGCTTGAGGGTGTAAGCGCGCACCAGAAATGTCCCGCCGCCGCAAGCAGGATCCAGGACTGTGGCTTCGGCTTCGCGTATGCTGAAAGCGTTGATCAGGTCAACAATTTCGCTGCGAGTGTAATGTTGGCCGTAGCGGTGACGCTCCTCAGGGCTGATCAGGCGCTCGAAGATATGGCCGATGATGTCATATTCGAGTTTGCTGAAATCAAATCCCTCTATCTCGCGGAGGAATTCCCGCCAACTCCCAACGGTCGCGTCTTCGAGGAAGGGTAGGGTGTCGCCAAAGTGTTCATCGAAAACCGTCTCGTAATCCCGCGAGATCCGCTTGGCTTCCTCGAAGGAAGCCGCCAAAAGCTCGCGCAGTTTTTCGGCTGTCTTAATGCTCTCTGGGATCCGAATCTTACGCAGAGTGGCAAACCGGCGCCGAAGAGCTTGGTAGAAGACAATCTTGTTCACCAGGACGTAGCAACTCAACTTCGCTGCGCGCTCCAGGTGCTCGCGGAGGATTTCCGGCTCCTTTGATAGCAGCCAACCTTGCCCATCGCGCATCCACACGTCGAGGTCACGCGCGAACCGACGCTCGGCGGCATACTGCCGCTCGACCGCGTTGCGAGTTTGCAGGATGGGGAGCTCCAAGGCCGATTCCAAAACTCGGATGAATTTCTCGTCCAGAGGCCGGGAGCGGATAGGTTCGGTGCCTTGCAGGATGCGGGCGAACCGGCCGAGGAACTGTGTGAGGAAACCTCGGATTTCGGTCTGAACCCCGGAGCTGAAGATTTCCTCAGATCGAGCGATTGAAGTGACATTGAAGTGCTCCAGAGTCCGCTCGGCGAGCGGCTTCCCTGGCTCAAACGTCCTCCACAAAACAAACTTGTTCACATTCCAAGTGAAGAAGTATTCCAAACCTTTAGCGTTTGCCTTGTCGAAGGCTCCGGTCATTAGCGGATCTGAGTATGGGCTTTGACCATCTGGGCGGTCAGGAAGCTTAATCTCTCCGGACAGGACGGCTCGATTCTCTCGCCCGTAGAGCGTGAGATCTCGTCGTTTGCGGCCAATGCCTGCACCCTCCTCAACCCGGGCTTCAGAGAAAGGGAGCTCGGGATTCGAAAGCAAGATACCCTGAATCGTCTTGCAAATATCCGCCGCAAATGTCCACTCATTCAGCTCAGGCATACGTGTTTGTTGGGCTGTACCAGGTATATAGGCTTATCACATCCAGGCGTTACCTGCGCACCTGCCACAGTCGGCCCGGCGGTATGACGACGAGCACAAGTTTGTTGTGTGTCTTCGGCAGCCGCCCGCAAGTCGTATCAGGATTTCCTCACCCTCTGGAAAGACGCCGATTCCGACATCCCCATCCTCAAGCAAGCCAAGGCCGAGTACGCCAGGCTGCATTGAAATATCCTATGAAATGTGACATCGTATGGGATGTTACATGATCCGCAGGATCGTTCTCGACACGTCGGTTGTAGTTGCCGGTCTCCGCACGCGGTTGGGAGCCGGCAATGCTGTCCTGCAGTTGGTAGCGAATCGGCGGTTGGTACCCTTGGCGACTCCGCCGCTGTTCCTGGAATACGAAGAGGTGCTGAAGCGTCCAGAGCAACGGCTGGCGCATGGGCTGGCTCCGGAAGAGGTAGACGAGTTTCTGGCAGAACTTGCGGCCTTGGTGGAGCCCGTCGAATTACATTTTCGCTGGCGGCCACAAGTGAGGGACCCGAATGACGAAATGGTGCTGGAAGCTGCCATCAACGGCCAGGCAGATGCCCTGGTCACTTACAATGTTCGAGATTTTGCGTCGGCTGGCGAGCGATTTGGCATCTCAGTTCTCAGTCCGGTCGAACTGTTGAAGAAGGTAAAACGATGAGCAAAGCAACCTATCCTTTGAAACTTCCTCTGTCGATCAAGAAGGCCGCTCAGCGCCTGGCCAAGGAGGACGGAGTGTCTCTGAACCAGTGGATCGCTGTCGCGGTGGCGGAGAAGGTTGGAGTTGTGGAAACTGCCGCGGAGTTCTTCCAGGAGCGCGCCGGAAAAGCCACCGGACAAAGGCTTATGGAATTTCTACGAAAGGCGCCGAAGGTCCGTCCGGAACCAGAGGACACAATCCAATCGGGGCGTTGATGGGAGACAACTCCGCCGGCGCAAGTCGTATCAGAATTTCCTCACCCTCTGGAAAGACGCCGATCCCGACATTCCCATCTATAAGCAAGCCAAAGCCGAGTACGCCCGGCTGCGGTAGGCAAGGCTCCGTTATCCGTTGCTAAAGGCTGATAAGTTCGCTTCGCTGGTTAGGATACCACCGTGATGGGCGGCTTCTGTTTGGCAACGACCTCGCCGATTTCGACGGCGTCGATTGCTGAGTTGCGCAAGGCTGCAACCAATCGCTCAGCATCTTTTTCCGCGACCGAGATGAGCAATCCTCCTGCCGTCTGCGGATCGAAGAGCAGCGTGCGAATCTCTTCCGGCACGGCGTCGGCATACTCGACGCAACTCTCAGCGAAGTTGCGGTTCGCCTTCAGGCCGCCGGGAACGTATCCGGCGCGAACGCATTCGAGGGCGCCTTCCAGCAAGGGCACACGCGAGGCATGGATGCGCAGGCTAACGCCCGAGCCGATGGCCATCTCTCGCGCGTGGCCGATCAGTCCGAAGCCGGTGACGTCCGTCATGCCGTGCACCTCGAAGCGGGGCGATGAAGTCACGATCTCGGCCGCGGCTTTGTTCAGCGTGGTCATGGAGCGCACTGCGTCGCGAATCCATGCGGCCTCGGCTTTGCCGCGCTTAATCGCTGTCGAGATCACGCCCGTTCCGATCGCTTTGGTGAAGACGAGCCGGTCGCCGGCCTTCGCTCCACTGTTCGCCAATATCTGTCGCGGATGGATCGTGCCGGTCACGGCGTAGCCGAGCTTGATCTCTTCGTCGCGGATGCTGTGCCCACCGATCACGGTACAGTGGGCCTCGACCATCTTCGAGAGTCCACCGGCCAGCATCTCTTCCAGCACTTTGAGGTCGCCGCTGTCGGGGAAGCAGACCATCGCCAGCGCGCTGATCGGCCGTCCGCCCATGGCGTAAACGTCGCTAAGCGCGTTGGTGGCGGCGATCTGTCCGAAGACGTAAGGATCGTCAACGATGGGGGTAAAGAAATCGACGGTTTGAACGAGCGCCAGCTCGGGCGTGAGTTGATACACGCCGGCGTCGTCGGCTGTTTCGAAGCCGATGAGCACATTGGGATCGTGTTGCCGGGCTAATTTCCCAAGCACCGAGTCCAGCACCGCCGGACTTAGCTTGCTGGCTCAACCCGCGGCTTTCACCATCTCCGTGAGGCGCGTTGTCTTGACGTCGGACATGCAGCTTCATTCTAGCAAGCGCTGGCGACGGGCGCAGATTGAGGAAAGGCAGTTAGCAGTTAGCAGTTAGCAGTTAGCAGTTGGCAGTTGGCAGTTGGCAGTTGGGCCTACTGCCTCCCCTCACTTTCGGATATAGCTTCTAAGGAACTGCTCTAGCCGCCTCGTGATCGGAAAAGTCGGATACTACGCGCCAGTCTGTTGTGGATGCAGCGCCATACCTCGACACTGAAGATCGAGGACGAATACAGGGAACTCCATTAACGCCGCAGTGACGAGGAATTCGTGTGGCGGTGTGGCGGATGGATAAGCGCATCGTGAGCGTCCTCGAGCCATCCACTGCTCACCGGTTCCGTGGGCCGACTCGGTGTCGTCCAAGAAATCGAACAACGGCAGTGACAATTTGTCCAGACTGCCGACGCCAGGAGGAAGACACCGTGAAGAGAACATCCTCCGAATAAAGCACCATCGCGGCGCTCGCCGCGAGGGTGGAGCCGGCAATCTTTTGCGTCAATGAATGCGCCTGCCAGTTCGTCAATCCACCGGAAGATACTTGTCGTTCTTCGTGGCGGGCATGCACCGGTTTAACAGATTGATCGCAGCGGAGTCAGCCGCGCACGGCAGGGCGATGTTGCAGACCGCGTCGAACGCCAGGTAGTCGATGAATTCGCTGGCGCAGCCGCAGTCGTGATAGCAGTCGCGGTGATGTTTCCAAATGATTGGACAGGCGATGTTGATGTCCATCGGCGGGTCGTTGGGCTTGCGGCCGCGGCTTGCGGCCGCCAACAGAGTCCACATCTTGTCCTGCAGGCAGTCCCGCACGCAGTTATTGTGCGGCTCGTCCGGGGTCACCAGGCAGGAACAATGCGCATTGTTCGTGTAGACCGGCCCGAGGATGTGGCGCGCTAGGTCGGTGGAGTAGGCGGCGCAGTGAGCCTCGCTCGGCCCGAACTTCGGATCATACGGAAAGCCTTGAAACTGAACCTTCGCGGCGACTCGCCGGATCAAGATGCTCCGGTTCTGCGCCCTCTCCGCCCGCGTCGCGTTCGAGCCGACGTATTGATCCGCCGGCGCCGGTTCGCAGGAGCGGATCAAGGCAGGGTAGGCCTTCGGCGTGGAGACATAGTGATCCTTCACCCCGGCGCAGAAATTAGCGGCTCTAATCTGGCGAGGGACGTGGTTGTCCACCTGCGGCCCGGCGAAACAATCCGAAAAGCCGAGCACCTCCAGCGGATACTGGCCCGTCATGTAGACAGAGTGGCCTTGCATCAGGCTCCTGTCGATGTGAGAAATGAATCCGCCCGCTTCAGCCCCTGAGATCTCGCTGCCGCCGATCGGGAACCCATAGATCAGCCACTCCTGTTGCGGGATCCTTTCGACCAAGCGAAGCTGCGCCTTGGCCGCCTCCTCTCTCTCGCCGCGTTCCATGGGCGGGCAGTCCTCCGTTGTTGGAGAGTCCTTGCCGCTCTTCGGTTTGCGCTGGAGCCGGCCCGGCTCGGAAACGCGGGATGTCCGGAGGTTTCCCGCCTCCGTCGCGCCCTCGCCCGCCGCCTCCGCCGGAGAGTGCGTCGCTGCCGCCGGGGCCGCTCCCTGTTGCACGACGTGCGTCAGTTCGTGCGCCAGCAGCTTCCGCCCTGCCGGCGTGGAGGGCGCAAATTTGCCGCTGCCGAAAACGATATCGCTCCCAAATGTGAAGGCTTGCGCCTGCACGGCATTCGCCGCATGGCTCGCGCCGGGATCGGCATGAATGCGTACCCGGCTGAAGTCGTGTCCGAAATGCGGTTCCATGAACGCGCGGGTCTGGGGATCGAGCGACCGGGCAGGCGAACGCAGCACGTCGTGCACGATCCGCGGCGCAAAACCGCCCGCAACCGGACCGGCGGCATTTAGGCTCTTGCGCTGCAGCGAGAGGGGTTTCTTCCGGCACTCCTCGCATTCCCCCGCGGGGCCCGGCATGCCGCCGCAGGCGCACTTGCCCTGCACGCGCGGCTCCGGCATGCGCATGATCTGCTCGGAGACGCGGTCGGCTTCTTGTTCGTAGCTGTCTCCCGGCTTGTTGATCGCGAGCTTCGTCTGTATCGCTTTTGCTGCAGAAGCATGTATGGGAATCCCGCTAAAATCGTGCCCAAAGCGACGTGTCGCCGTTCCCGCCAATTCGGCTTCGAGTTCTTCAGCATCGGTCTGCAACATCCGCTGCACCGCTTGATTTCCGATCGTGCGCGGTAAGTGAAGGATCGAGGTCACCTCACGACTTTGTCCAAAATGTGCCCGACCGAGTGTCGTAGACTTTACCGATGTCTGCTGAGTTGTCTTCGGTCCTTGCGCAAAAGTGCGCATGGCTAATCTCCTTCTCGTTCGCTTCGAAGCCTAACGCGCCGGGTGCCCCACTCATTCGCGGCTTTTGCGAATGAGTGGGAGACGTGGGTCATCGTACATCACTAAAGGACTGAGCCGGGCAAGATTTCATTTCCGGTAGTGGGCTAATTGTGTGTTGCTGATTTCTTTGCCCTCTTTGGACGTTTCGCTGTAAACGTCATAACCAAGACTTCATGCCCGTCGATCTTAACGGCTGCGACATTTACCCACAGCATTTTATTTTCGGCCATAGTCGCGAATGATAAACCAAACCCGCCAGACGGCGGGTTTTTTATTACGGGAGTTCCATGAGAAAGACGCCGCTACCACTCATTTCAATGCTTTCAGTTCAGCAGCAATCTCTTGCCATCCATCAATTACTTGATTGTGAGTTGAAGCAGTTGCTCGCAAGTGCTCGTTATACGCCTTCTCGTATATCTCGTCGCCGCGAGGATGGAGATTTGCAAGCGTGTCTTTCGTTGCGAGCGCGATCAGTCCGACCTCGCGAACTTGTTGTTTCAATACAACTAGGCTTTCGTAAAGCTCGCCAAGCCGAGCGCCGATTTCAGAATTCGTCATCGTGAACCTCGCGTGTCGCCTTCTAGGCTGCGATTCAAGAAAAAAGGCCCAATGTCAGTTGGGCCTGAAGTCTATTTCTTTTGGGGGCATTGCTGCCGAATCCATTGTAACTCGGAGACGGCATGGAAAGTACAAATTTTGGGCGTACTCCGGTCGCGGGTGATTACATCTGCTCTAGCGGGGAGCGATTATCGGATGGCCTCCGCCACAGTAAACATCGCCAAGATCCCATAAGGGACGCTCTGCAAGAAATTGCTCTTCGGTGGTGCCGTGTGGCCGGATTGCGATTATTTCTACTTGAGCTGCGCAATTTCCGTTGTCGCAATCGGCAACAACGAGAATATAGAAAGGCAGGCTTGGTGTTTGAAGCGGTTCGACAAAAAGTCCCATCGCTTTTCGATTGTGATAGTTGTAGGGAAAGCAATACATACATTGCTGGCATACGAGCATTAAGAGCGGTTCGCCCGTGGTTGACAGTTGTCGATTGCGAATTATTCCTACAAGGGTGGTTTCAGGCAGAGAGGTGCTCAACCCGCACTTTGGGCACTGCGCAACATACCAAAGCTCAGACACTAGAACCTCCGCAGAGTAACTCCGTAACGCTCCAAACGTGATCGGTCAACCCTGAGTCTCCATTGCGGGAGTGACACGCAGCGTTTGATGGACGCGGCAGAAGTTGTAGAAGGCGACATACAGCCTAACAGCCGCCTTGAGATTGTCCAGCTTTTTGCTAAAGGCATTCGTTAAGCGGGTAAAACGTCGCAAGTGCATACGCAAACTCAAATTCGATCTCTCCACGTAGCTAGTGGAAATGTGTTTCGGGTCGGGCCGTCCGTCGCGAATCTTGGATATAACCTCCATGATTCTTGGTGGGGAGTACCTCGAATCGTTGTCGTGCTGCCCGAAGTCGCCGTACAGCTTGATACATTGCGCGAAGTCTGCGCCACCCGCGAACACGTTCTCAACTCCGCGCTCGTAAAAATGGAATCCATCCGTCGTGAGTTGAAACCTGGCATCGGCGATTCTGCTCTTGAGATCGGAAAGAAAAATGTGCGTTGTTTGGGCGGTTCTCTTACCGATCACGCAGGACGCGATCAGCTTTGTCTCCGCGTCGAGCGCGATAAACGCCCACTGGTCGCCCATCTCGGGGGAATCGCCAACGCGAGTCTGCCTTTGTTTTTTGCCCACGAAGCACCAGATTTCGTCTGCCTGAACACGTCTGACGCGCACGTTACGAACAAGCGAATCAGCCGTCGCTCCGGCTCGCTGCGATGCCGTCAGCATGAGCGAGAGAATCGTGCCTTTGTGCAGCCCAGTGAGCCGGGAGATGGCGCGAACGCTCATCCCTTCCAGCATCATTGCAAGGGCTTTGGAGGCGGTCTCAGGGTCGGTGTAGTGGGTTCCGAGCTTGGGTTCGTACTCGGAGAACGTGACCTTACAGGTGATGCAGCGATACCGCTGAATGTTGCGCTTTCCGTAGCGACCGAACTTGCGGGCCGTGTGGTTACAACGTCTGCATGTCATTTGATTTCTCCGCTTGCGTTGTGCGGAGAAACCAGCCACAATATCCTTGAGTCTAGGGCGTGGGTTACTCCGCGCTTTGGATTGCCCCGCAACCTGTTCAAGCAGGGAGCGGGGCACTTACTCAGCGATTACGGTTTAGGGTGGTGGTTGAACCGTGATTTCTACGGTTTGACCAGCAGCGAAGCGGATTGTGATTCGAATAACCACGCTGTTTTCATCCTTCCTGAAAGCCCCGTAGCTGCGGGGCTTTCGTATTGCACACAAGAAAATTCATTTCTTATCCTTCGCCGCGTTCACCGAGAGGTGACCGCGAAGAACCCTTTGGCCGACCGTCGGGCGGGTGAACTGTCGCGCGACCTGCTCCGCTCCGGGGTGAACAGCACGCTGCCAAGCCTTTCTCCCATCCTTCGCCGTCTCTACCACAAATCCCTGCTGCTGAAGGCGATTCAAAATCGCATTGATCGTGGCAAGGGGATTACTCTGCTCCGCCAGACTTCCACCGAGCTTGTCGAGTTCCTCTCTAACATCACTCGTAGTAAGCGTTTCCCCGGACGCCGTCATAATTCGCCGGATATCTGCGGTGATGGAGGTGTGCAAAAGGAGTTCCCGCAGACGGTGGGCATTGGGGTAATCGGTATAACTAACATCCTTGCCTTCGTATTCTGCAATCAATTGCGCCAAAGCGTTCATGCTCTTGCGCAACGAAAGAATGCGGCCCTCGATGCGCTCCTGCTCCTCAAGCAGCGCCTCAAGTTCGTTCGCCGCCGCCTCGTAAGCTTCCCGGTAGGGTTTGTTTGCCATAACGAACTCAACTATAGCGTGGAGTTAAGCAAATGTCAAGTACAAAATTAAGCAAACCTCAACAAAGTTGGGACGCCATGATCGCGGACGCGAAAAAGCGTATCCAGAAGTTGCACACGGCCATTTCGGTCTGCGAGGAAAACAAGAAGAAGGGTGAACCGTGGCCCGGCTCGCAAATTGCAGCAACACACAATTAGCCCACTACCTCATTTCCAGCAACCACTCCTGACAGTTAGCTCCTACCAGGCCCCGCTCTCCGTAAGCGTAGGCACGGAAGCTACTCCAAGCCCAGTCCTGTGGCTCATTCACCAGTCCCCTTTTTACCGACTTTCACCCCAGCGAGAGCAAAGTCGGCTCTCGCTGGGGACCCCGAAGGTTGCGATGCATATAGCGCAGTTTCTCGATGCGCTTGCGCGTACTCCACACATTGAAGTCATAGAAGCGTTTCTGCCAAACCCGAGTTCGGGGAAAAATCCACAACGTGGCTTGCGCCGCCGACGGTTGCTTCCGCTTGCCATGCACCAGCCGGGTAAAACGCTGCTTGACCACCTTCATCACCGCCGAAGGATCGCCTCTCTCCGGCTCGCTCATCAGCAGGTGGAAGTGCTCGGGCATGACCACGTAACCGTAAACCACGAACTGGCACCGGCGCCGCGCTTGTTCCAACACCTGGAGAAACAGGTCGCGGCGACGGGCTGTGCCCAATTCGGGCTGACGACGGTAACAACTGCCGGTAATAAAATGCAGGTCGTGGTTGCCG
>DATCCF010000235.1:0-3817 GCA_036511435.1 Terriglobales bacterium
TTCGCCTTCGAACCGGATTGCTTCGCTGGCTTTTAGAAAAGCCTCGATCTGCTCCAGGTTCAGTTTCTCTGCTTCGTGCACGCTGGTTGTCAATCCTCAGCATGCCATCCGCTCCAGGCTCATCTTGTATTGGAAAAGACTAAGCGAAGCAAGCCAGTTGGTGGGGCGTTTCAAACGATTCGAACTGCTCCCACGGAATTCTGGATCCCGTAGCCCAGAGTGGGCCGCTGAAAAGACGCCACAGTTCCCACTTTTGGAGCGTGAGCCCCATTGCCATCCACCCGTTTAACTGCTCCTTGGAATAGGAACGGCAGATGTACGGAGCGTCTTGGCCGTAAAGAGAATCGGGTCGCTTGTAGACATTTGGGCTAAACTCGTCGTGGTTGTACGGGACAGTTAAAATCAGAGTACCATCATTCTGCAACAAGGAAACCATGTTTGCTACGGCTTGGTTATAGTCCTCGATATGCTCCAGTACGCTGATGCAGGTAATTGCCTCAAATTGTTTCCGCGGGAGGGCGAGGACGGTTTCCGTTTTCGTAATATCGACGTCTAGCACCCGCCAATGGCGGTTGATCATACCGTTGGGCCAATAATCATGGATATTATCAATTGCTGTCACTACGAATCCACAGTTGCGCAGAAGGTGCGGCCACGCCGTCTCCCCGGTGCCCACATCCAGTACAGTCTTCGGGCGATGCTCCGCCATTACTTGTAACGCGAAACGATATTCGATGGGTCGCTCGTTATGATGAGAGAACGTTTGGTGTTCGTTGTCGAGGGCACAAATTCGTTGGATGTACCAACCACCAGCACGGTGGAAGGCAGACTTCAGTGGATTCATCGCGGAAACCTTCCCGCCAACGCTGACTCGATTCCGGTTTGGCGTCTGCCTAGAAATTATAAACTCTCGCCGCTCCAATCACCAGCCAGTGGACAGCGCGAGCTTATTGCCGTTCTGTGGCAGGCTGAGATAAACTCTTCGTACTATTGAGTTTCGAGAGGTACTATTGAGTTTCAAGGAGCCGTCAGCAGTCCGTCCTCGTCTCGAATTCGCCGACGGAGCCGCCAACAGGGTTCAGCGAGTACAGTCAAAACGACAAGCGTCCCTCTAGCTATAAGGAAAATACGAAGAGCGGCTCGGGTACTACATTGCAGCAGCTCTGCGGCAGAGACTGGTCACGAACTTACCGTGGCTCCGAGGCCCGGTTGTGCCGGAACGGCGGGGCCGGTTTTGGATGAGGACGAAAGGCGGTGTCGTTGTATGGCACTGTGGACTGACTTTGCGAGTAAAACAAGCGCGATTTGAACAGGGACTCAAATGAAGAAACTGCAAAGGGTAGCTATCGTTGGCGGATGCGGGCATGTGGGGCTTCCGCTAGGTATCGTGTTGGCAAGCAAAGCGGGTTTGCAAGTTGATCTATTGGATATCGACCCACGAAAAGTCGAGCTAATCAATGCCGGCACTATGCCCTTTATGGAGCGCGGAGCAGACGAACTCTTGCGCAGCGTACTGGGGAAGTCCTTATCGGCCACCCTCGATCCATCCTGCATCAGGGAAGCCGACGCTGTGGTTACGGTTGTCGGCACGCCCGTTGACCGCCATCTTAATCCGACGGTAGGCGATATTTACAAGAGCATTGACGCTCTGCTGAATCACCTGCAAGACGGCACCTTGCTGGTACTGCGCAGCACTATTTACCCCGGTGTGACCAAACTGGTTCACGAGCGGCTGCGAAGGCTGAACCGGAAAATTTTGGTTGCTTTCTGTCCGGAGCGCATCGCCGAGGGAAATGCCATCGAGGAACTGACCAAACTGCCGCAGATCGTCTCGGGATTCGAACCGGAAGCGATCGCCGCGGCAAGCCGGCTGTTTGGAATGATCGCGCCCACGTTGATCGAACTGACTCCGCTGGAGGCGGAACTTGCGAAGCTTTTTACGAATGCATGGAGATACGCGAACTTCGCGGTATCCAACCAGTTCTATATGCTCGCCCAAAGCTGCGGTTTGGATTTTTACCGTATCCACGATGCGGTAACGCGTGATTATCCGCGCATGCACAGCTTTGCCAAGGCCGGATTTGCGGCTGGGCCGTGTTTGTTGAAAGACACTCTCCAACTGGCGGCGTTTTCGCAAAACAATTTTTTCCTCGGCCACGCCGCCATGTTGATCAATGAAGGGCTGCCCATGTTTCTGGTGGAACAGCTTCGCCGCCATGACTTGTCGAACAAGCGAGTAGTGATACTGGGAATGGCATTCAAGGCGGAATCCGATGACAAGCGTGACAGCCTTTCCTACAAGTTGAAGAAGTTGCTTGAGGTGGAAGCCCTCGAAGTGCTGTGTACCGATCCGTATGTTCCCGATCCATCGTTCGTCCCCTTGGAGACCGCGATCCGGAACGCCGACATCCTTATCGTTGGCGCCCCGCACGCCGTCTATCGGGAGATCGAGATCGGCGGAGGGAAGATCGTTGTCGATCCGTGGAACTTTTTTCCCGCCAGGGAATTCGCATCGGCGACCGCCTGAGACGCATCTGGCGGGGCCATTCCGATGGAGGACCACGAGTCATGAAGCCAGCGCTGGATACAAACGAAGGAACGCCCTCGATTGCGGTTTTTGGCCTTGGTTACGTAGGTTGCGTAACGGCAGCATGCTTCGCCGAGCTTGGTTATCGAGTCATAGGAGTGGACATCGATGCCAGGAAAGTGCGTGCGGTACAGGAGGGTCAGTCACCTTTCTACGAGCCCGGCCTGGAGGCGCTCATCCAGTCCAATCTTCGCAGCGAAAGGTTGTCCGCCACAACCTCTACCGGCGACGCTCTGCGGGACGCTGACTTCGCCTTCCTTTGCGTCGGTACTCCATCGGCCAGCAATGGGAATTTGAATCTTGACCCGTTGCGACGGGTCACCGCGGACCTCGCCTGCCATCTGTCCGGGCGCGCGCGGCCGCTGACGGTCGTCGTTCGGAGCACGGTGTTTCCCGGAACCTGTGACGAAGTGGTGGCGCCGTTGTGCGAACATGCGCCTGCCATGGCGCTGGTTGCGAATCCGGAATTCCTGCGCGAGGGGAGTGCCGTCAAGGATTTCATGCAGCCGTCCCTCGTGGTCGTAGGTAGTCACGACCCTTCGGCCGCGCAAAGAGTCGGGTCCCTGTATGCATCGCTTCCGGTCGAGATTTCCGTGGTCGCGCTGCGAACCGCGGAGTTAATCAAGTACGCCTGTAACGGATTTCACGCATTGAAAATTGCCTTCGCGAATGAAATCGGAACTATTGCCACGGCCCTCGGGTTAGAGGGCGACGAGGTCATGCGGACAGTTTGCCGCGATACCAAGCTCAACATCTCGCCTGCCTATCTAAGACCAGGATTCGCCTTTGGCGGATCGTGTTTGCCGAAAGACCTGCGGGCGCTAAACTACCGGGCTCGGCAACTTGACGTTGAACTGCCTCTGCTGAACTCGGTGTTGCCCAGTAATGAGGCCCATATCGCGCGCGCTTTCCGGCGTGTGCTGGAAACGGGGTCCCGAAAACTCGGAATCTATGGACTGGCGTTCAAGCCGAATACGGATGATCTTCGCGAGAGTCCGGGAGTCGCCCTGATTGAAAGACTGATTGGCAAGGGGTGCGATGTAAGGATCTACGACCCTCACATCCAACTCGAATCCATTTACGGAAGCAACCAAGCATTCCTGTTGAGTTCGCTACCGCACATCGAGCGATGTATGGAGAAGAGTCTCGAGGCGGTTTTGGATTGGGCCGAGGTAATTGTGGTCACCCAGGAGGCGACTTCTCTGGCGAGGGAAACCATTGCCAGGTACG
>DATCCF010000236.1:0-5553 GCA_036511435.1 Terriglobales bacterium
GCGCCGATGCGGTCACCCTCGAACGGCACTTCCAGGGAGGGATCCAGCAGATATGGATGCCCGAGCAGCAAGTGACAGACCGTTGCACCACTTGTCACCTCGGACTGAAAGAAGCCAGTCTTGCAGACGTCAGCTCAGTGGCATTTCGCGAGCACCCGGTAATTCCGCACAAATTGACGGAGTTCGGCTGCACGACCTGCCATCGCGGACAAGGGGGCGCGACCACCGTAGAGGAGGCGCATAGCGCCACTGAACAATGGGAGCAGCCGCTGCTACCGGCCAAATACATCGAATCCGGTTGCGGCCAATGCCATCTGGAAAACCAAACTGGAACCCCGTTCCTCAACCAGGGACGGCAACTCATCTCCAGTTCCGGCTGCACGCACTGTCATACCATCAAGCAGGCTGACGGAACCTACATCGTTCCGGACGACGATCCGCCTTCGCTAAAGCATATTGCCGACAAGACTACGCGCGAGTGGGTCTATGCGTGGATCAAGGATCCCCAGGCCTATGCCGGCACGGCCACCATGCCGAACTACCACTTCAGCGACGATGATGCCCGCGACGTCTCGGCGTTCATCCTTGCGCAGAGCACACCGCTCGAGCCGCCGCTCCAGCCGCTGAAGGCTGACGCGAAAGCGCCAGCCGATCCGGCCGCAGGCACCACGCTGTACGGGCAATCCTTCTGCGCGTCGTGCCATGCCATGCAGAACGCCGCTGGCATGATGGTCGGGGGCAATGTCGGGCCCGAACTGACGGGCATCGGTACGAAGGCGAAACCGGAGTGGCTTCAGGATTGGGTGGCCAACCCCAACCACTACGATCCAGCCACGATGATGCCGCACTACCGCTTCGACGCCCAGCAAGTGGCCACCCTGACCGGTTTCCTGGAGTCGAAGACGGAGCTGGACTTCCTCGCCAACGTGCATCTCGACAGCGCCACTCCGCAGCAGATCGAGCACGGCAAGCGGTTGGTAATGGAGAACGGCTGCGCCAGTTGCCACGAGATCAACGGCATTAAGAAACCCGAGAACTTTGCGCCTGAGCTGAGCCGTATCGGCAGCAAGCCACTCAACCAACTAATCTTCGTCGAGGGTGTTGAGCACACGCTGCCCGGCTATGTGGCTGGGAAAGTGCGCAATCCGCGAGCATTCGGGCCGTCGCTAAAGATGCCGCAGTTCAAGTTCACGCCGCAGCAGATCGATGCCATCGCCACTGCACTCCTGGCGCTGACTGACCGCGCGCAAAGCCAGCCGCCCACGATGCGGATTGCCTCGGTCCAACAGACCAAGTATCAGCCCGCGGGAAATGCCGGACAGCTCATGCGCGACCTGCGATGCCTGACCTGCCATCGCATCAACGGGCACGGTGGGGACATGGCTCCCGACCTCACCTGGGAGGGGACGGCCGTACAGCGTGAATGGCTGACGCAGTTTCTGAAGAACCCGGAAACTCTGCGGCCGGCGCTCATCCGCCGCATGCCGAAGTTCAACCTTCCGGATTCGGAGATCAACACCCTGGCCGATTACATGATGACGGTGTATCAGACGCCAGAGTTCGACCGCGATTCGCTGCCGGTGTCACAGTTCGGTACCGCGCAGGTTGAGCAAGGCCGGCAGCTCTTCTATTCCAAATTTGCCTGCCAGTCTTGCCACATTGCCGATTACAAGAACGACAAAGGCTACATTGGCCCGGCGCTGGCTGCCAGCGGCAAGCGGTTCAATGCGGCTTGGGTTTATCGCTGGCTGAAGGATCCCCAGGCGCTTCGTCCTGGAACCATTGAACCCAACCAGCACATGACCGACGACGAAGCGCGCTCGTTGACCGCGTTTCTGATGTCGCTCAAGTCTGGCGGCGCACAGGAGGCGATGAAGAAATGAAACAGGTACTCATCGCTGTTTGTGCCGTTACGCTGCTGATGGCAGGATGTTCCCGCAAGAGCAAGCAGCCTGTGCCGCTGCAAGCCACCGCGACCGGAACGGCGATCGTCGAATCCAGCGGCGGCAAGCAGATTGGCTACATCGGAATGCCGTTGGATCAGCTTGTCGTGGTGCAGGTGAACGACGCCTCCGGCAATGGAGTCGCCGGTGCAGCGGTGTATTTCAGCGGGCCATCCGGTGTGAGTTTTACCCCAGCCGCTGCGCTGACGGACTCGAGTGGACAAGTCACAAGCACTGTCGCGCTCGGCCAGCAGGCCGGCCGATACAAGCTCATCGCCAGCACCCGCGATAAATCAGGAAAGGCAATCGACCTGAGTCTTGACGAGATCGCACTGGGCTACCAGCAAACGGTAGGAGCGCAACTCAACGCGCAGTACTGCGTCCGCTGTCATGACCCGGAGTCGACGCCGCAGCGGGTCTCGAACATGGACAACCTCTCGGTCAAGCCACATCCATTCACCGAAGGCGACACTCTCAACAAAATGAGCGAGGCGGACTTGATCGCGATCATCAGCCACGGCGGTCCCGCCTTGAACAAATCGCCCGAGATGCCCCCCTGGGGATACACGCTTTCCAAAAGCGACATAGCCGCGCTGGTATCGTACATTCGCGCGGTGGCCGATCCACCGTATGAGGCGGGTGGACTTGTGTACGCGCAGAAGTGAGTGGCCTGAGAATTTGCTGGTGAAGTAGTGAAGTCGCGAAATTAACCGGGCCAGGGTTCCCTCAGACCACCACCGCGGTTTGACGCTGGCTGTGGACTCGACCTGTCACCCGTGTGCGTCCTCTGACGTTTACAGACAAACAGAATCCGTGTCCATCCGTGAAAATCCGTAGTTAGAAAATAATGTCGGACAGCCTGTGCTAGTTGCTGAATGCTGATTGCTGATTGCTAATTGCTCCGCTAACTAACGGTGAATAATCATGCAGATTTTTCAGGACCTCCGTTTTGCTCTGCGCCAACTGCGCAAGTCGCCCATCTTCACCCTTGTCGCCGTCGTCACTCTGGCGCTGGGCATCGGCGCCAACACCGCGATCTTCACTTTGCTCGACCAGGCACTGCTGCGTGCGTTGCCGGTCAGCCATCCCGAGCAACTGGTGCGGCTGCAATTCACCGGCTCGACGCGCGGCCACTTCAACTCCTTCGGCGGCGACGATCACGATTATTTCTCCTATCCCATGTACCGCGACCTGCACGACCAGAACAGCGCCTTCGAAAGCCTGATCGCCAGCGACCTACAGAACGTGAGCGTGCAATGGAACAACAAGCCTGATCTGGTGGGTTGCGAGCTGGCTTCCGGCAATTACTTCCAGGCGCTGGGCCTGAAACCCGCTCTGGGACGGCTGTTCGTCCCCGGCGACGATGTGCCCAACAGCAGCCCGGTGGTGGTGCTCAGCTTCAACTATTGGAAGCGGCAGTTCGGTTCCGATCCTGCGGTCATCAACCAGACGCTGTTGATCAATGCACATCCGTTCACCATCGTGGGCGTTGCGCCACCGGGATTCCACAGCATCGTGGCCGGCGCAACCGAGGAAGTGTTTGTCCCGCTGACCACCAAAAACATCATCACGCCGCGCTGGCAGGACCTGGAGGACTTCAACTCGCACTGGATGATGATGATCGCGGGCCGGCTGAAGCCGGGAGTGAGCCGCGCACACGCCGAAGCCAGCTTGCAACCGCTGTGGCATGCGTTGCGCGCCGCCGAACTTGCCAAGATTCCCAACGCCTCCGAACGGCTTCGCCGCACCTATCTCGATGAGTCGCACCTCCAGGTGCTGGACAGCGCGCGTGGTTTCTCGCCGCTGCGCGACCAGATCGGCACGCCTGTGCTGATCGTGATGGGCATGGTGGTCCTGCTGCTGCTGATGGCCTGCGTGAACGTGTCAAGCCTGCTGCTGGTACGCGCGGCGGGACGCGTGCGCGAAATGTCGGTGCGCTATGCCATGGGCGCAGGCCGCTGGCAGATCGTTCGCCAACTGCTCGCCGAAGGCCTGCTGCTCGGCCTGCTCGGCGGGACGCTGGGTTTGCTTCTGGCGCCCGCGGTTTCCTCGGTACTCATTCATCGCATCGCCGGCAGCACCGCCACCGACCTGCCGTTTTCTTCTAGTTTGGATACGCGGATATTGCTCTTCACCTTCGCGCTGGCGCTGGTCGTCAGCGCGCTGTTTAGTTTGGCGCCTGCTTTACGCTTCCTGCATCCCGATCTAGCCAATTCCCTCAAGCAGCAAAGCACGACCTCCGCGGGCGCCCAGTTGCGCTTCCGCCGCGCATTGGTTGCCGTTCAAATTGGCCTCAGCCTCATGCTGCTGGTCGGGGCCGGTCTGTTCGTCCGCACTCTGCACAACCTGCGCAGGGTAGATGTCGGTTTTGCCACCGATCACCTGGTGAGCTTCGGCATCGATCCACGCCTGGCGGGCTACGACAAAGATCAGGTGTTTCCCTTGTACCGGCGCGTTCTGCAGAGGCTTTCGTCGCTGCCGGGCACGCGCTCGGTCGCCGGAACCGACGATCCCGATCTCGCCAACAACGACGATGACGGCAACATCGTGATCGCCGGATATAACGAGCACGAAGACGAAGACATGCAGGTGGAGATGCCAGCGGTCACGCCTGGGTACTTCGCAACCATGCAGACTCCGCTGCTAGCCGGGCGGGATTTCACCGATGCCGATGACATGGGCAAACCGAACGTCGCCATCGTGAACCTTGCCTGTGCCCGCCACTTCTTTGGCACTCCGCAGAACGCCGTCGGCCGCTTTCTCGGCGTCGACGGTTCGCGGGGGAAGAGGGACACCGAGATCGTTGGCGTCGTCGGAGACACGCGCCACGCACGGGTTCGCGACGACGTCAAGCGTACCGTGTACCGCCCGCGCTTTCAGTTGGACAACCCCAGCGTGCTTACCTTCCTGGTGCGCACCTGGCAGCCGCCGGACACCGCGATTTCCGGCGTCCGCGGCGCTATGCAGCAACTCGACTCCAAACTGGCGCTGAGCAATCTACAAACCATGGACGCACAGATTGCCGACAACCTCTCCGTCGAACGGTTGATTGCGTTGCTGGCAGTGAGCTTCGGAGTGCTGGCCATGTTGCTGTCGGCCATTGGCCTTTACGGTGTACTGGCGTACGCGACCGCGCAACGCACCCGCGAAATCGGTATTCGCATGGCATTGGGTGCGCAGCGCGGCAGCGTCATGCGGCTGGTGCTGGCGGACGTGTTGTGGCTTGCCGGAATCAGCATTGCCGTTAGCCTGCCGGTCTCGCTCCTGCTGGCGCGGCTATTGCGCAGCCAGTTGTACGGTGTAGGCGCAAGCGATCCGCTCACCCTGCTGATCGGCACTTTACTAGTCTGCGCGGTGGCTGCCTTGGCCGCTCTCATTCCCGCTCGCCGAGCGGCTTTGGTGGATCCGATGAAGGCCCTAAGGAGCGAGTGATGAAAGAAGCAACTAGCAGTTAGCTCTTAGCTGTTAGCACTTAGAGCAGTTCCTTAGAAGCTATATCCGAAAGTGAGGGGAGGCAGTAGGCTGCAGATGGCGATCTCCGCAAGCCCAGCCATGCCACGACCATATTCGGATGATTTGCGCTGCAAGCTTCTGCAGGTCTATGAGCGAA
>DATCCF010000237.1:0-9219 GCA_036511435.1 Terriglobales bacterium
TGTTGAACCCGGCGACGTCCTAGATGTTTTCGACAGCATCTTCCGGGATGAGCAGGGACGCACGCAGTTTCACTACGTCCTAATCGACTATATCTGCCGCGCTGTCTCCGGAGAAGCCAAAGCAGGAAGCGACGTCAGCGATGTCAGATGGGTGCAAGAAGACGAGCTGGCGGCGATGGGGTTGCGCGATTCCATCGAACAGGTCGTGCGCAAGGGTTTCCTGAGGGCCTCACAAAATACCAGTTGACGCCGTGCGGGTCTTGCGGAGACCATTCCTCTTCCAGGAGGATTTGATGTCGCGCACTTTTGTTGGCTGCATCGCAATTCCGCTCTTCTTTTTTTTCATGGTGATTTCGGCTGAGGCGCAATATACGACGAACCCCTTGGAGCAAGCTCCGGCTAGTCCGCCCGCGAGCCAGGTTCCTCCGCCGAAGCCACCTGACATGGTCTGCTTCGGCGAGGGGCCCAAGTGGAGCATTCAGTTTGTCTCGTGGGGCGCGAGATATCTCGGCATCAATCAGCCGGACCAGGACTTCCTCGGCGGATTCTTCTGGGTACCGGACCAAAAGGTCTGGGCGTGGCAGCGGAAAAACGGCCTCGCTCCGATGGGCGGCGGATATGCGCTGTCGGCTACCATCCGGAAAGCCTCATGCACCGATCCTATGCGCAAGGAAACGTTCCCCTACTCAGCGCAGGTCAATTTGCCGCAGGGCGACATGGTGAGCGGCTGCTGCCGCAAATTGAAGGCGGGGGAGGCTCCGGTGGGGCCGCACGGTTTGCCGTCCAACAATACCCCGCCGCGGTAAAGCGCCCAACTCTTTCCCGAACCTAGAGTGGTTGTACCGCCGTTAGGCCGGAGAACGGCCCAGTAGTCTGAATTTGTCTTGAAAAAAATCTACCTTAAGTAGGTCAGCGCCGGTCGATTAGACGTGGGTCGAAGTGGAAGGGAAGTGGCTCGCTAAATTGCAGCTTAAGAAAGTCGGCATGCCGGGGATTGAGAAGAAAATTTGATTCTCCAGGAACCAAGGTGCTCGGCACCCGCAATACTGGCGAGGTGGCACTGGTCACCCATTCGTCTCCAATCTTCTGCACTTTGCCTGGTGCAGGTTCCGATTTCCAATTCCTGGGCAGTAGGGCTGCGTCGATGTCGACGATATACGACTCATCAATCCCGACCTGAAACAACACATACTTTTTCAGCAGTTCAGGGGAGTCCAGGTGAACCAGGATTTCAAGTACCGCCAGCGATTGCGACTCGGCGGTGTAGATGATAGCGGTGCCAGGACTATTCCATCGCCCGCCGTACAGACGAGCACCCTCGCCGGTGAATGCGGATCTCGCGTGCTTGCGCTTGGTAATGAGCCAAGCAGAAACCATCAGGAAAAGACTCCATGCTCAAGACGGCCGATCAGGTCTTCCACTTCCCGGGCACCGAACTCCGTCCGCGCATACATCAGAGGACGCTCCTGATCGAGAGCTTTCTTCGGGGTTGTCAGCCAGTTGACTGCTGCTGTGATATCGCCCTCGAACAACTCCACACATTTCTCGAATAGGTTGGAGATACGCAGCAATCGCTCGGATTCATCTGGTGCGAGTTTACCTGCAGTCTTGCGCCGGGCCAGAGTTCGTTCGGGAATGCCAATGATCGACGCCAGCAGAGAGAGCGCCAATCCGCTATTGACTTCCAAAGTCCGTAAGGTCGCGAAGGAAAAACCGCGCTCAATTTGCTGAATGAGCTCTGCGGTATTGCTGGCTCCGAGCCCGAGACTTGCCCCACGTCCTCGAAAGCGCATGACCCGGCGCGACCCGGCGGGTGGGAAGGCAACGCGCAACACTTTTGTACTGGCTCCACTCATAGCTTTATGATAGGCGAGAGTCCGCCACAGTGTCAAAGATTATACGCCATATGGCAGGATCCTCGATCTAAGCGCTTCGCAGAGAAACCGAGATACAGCAATGCAGCTCCTTCCCCTGCAAACTGTGCCAATTACGAGTGTCTCAATTGAGGGGTCCAGTCCACCCTGAAGGCCTTACCCTTGCACCTGGGTACCGCCAATCTTGAGTTCGCTTAAAATCTCTTTCCAATAGAAAAGACCCGCGGCGCATGGCGCCAGCGGGTCCTTCCGGTTAGCTGTTGGGATTGGCCTGAGGCTGTCCACTCTATGTGGCCCCAGCGGCAGACTTCACAGCTATGCGAGTCTTGCGAGGATTTAGAGCGGAAGCCCTAAGCCTCAGCCACCTCACTTGGGATACTACATGAACCATCAATCTTCATATATTTGGATCATCCTCCTTTCCAGTGTAGAAGCAAAATAACACTGATGAAGGCGTCCGTCAAACACAGAGTTGCGGGGAGTGATCGGGTTGCAAATCCCCGATCCACTTCACAAACTCGTTGCTCGGCCCCAGTACGATCTGTTTGGGCGTGATCGGTTCGTTGGCCAGCTCGAAGCCCATGATGATGATCTCTTCGCCCTTCTTGATCAGATGAGCGGCGGCTCCATTCATGCAGATAACACCTGAGCCGCGTGGCCCCGGAATAGTGTAGGTTTCCAATCTCGCGCCGCTGGTATTGCTGACCACCATCACCTTCTCGCCGGGCAGTAACTCTACCATCTCCATCAATTCTTCATCGATCATAATACTCCCTACGTATCGCAGATCGGCGTCGGTAACTGTGGCTTGGTGAATTTTCGAACGTAACATCCACCTCATATTGGTTCCTCTCCGTGTCCCGCGCCGCGTAGGCGGCTGCAGGCACTTGCTAATATCGTAGCAGCTTCGGGGATCACAGGATAATTCGACTTTTGTGGGATTGGAGTGGTGGCTTGGTCCAGAAACTGTCCGACCGCTATTCTGCCCGCAGCGCCTGCACCGGGTTCACTTTGACGACTGTGCGCGCTGGCCAGTAACAGGCTACCGCCGCAACCAAAGCCAATCCGGCGCAAACCGCAAGATAGGTGACAGGGTTGGTGGGGCTCACTCCGAAGAGTAGGCTTGCCAGCAAGCGTGTCAAAAGAAAACCCAAGGCCAGGCCTAACACCATGCCCGCAAGCGCCAGTTTGAGCCCATACCCCATCACCATGCGCACTACATTGCCGGGCCGCGCGCCCAGCGCCATGCGAATTCCAATCTCGTGAGTGCGTTGCTGCACCGTCGAGGTGAGCACGCCGTAGATGCCAACCCAGGCGAGCAGCAGGGCCAACCCGCCGAAGATCGCCATCAGGAACGAGTCAAAGCGGCGCTGTCCCAGGTTATCTTCCACCACCTGGTCCATGGTTTCGACTTGATACACGGGAAGGTCCTTGTCGAGCAGCCACACCTGGCGCTTGATGGCAGAGGTGAGCGAACCCGGATCGGCAGCGGTGCGCACCGCCAGCGTCAGATACGTGTAGTCAACCATGGGCCGCAGTACTTCCGGGCGAGTTCCGCTCTCCAGCGAAACCTGGTGCGTGTTGCCGGCGATCCCGATCACCGTAAGGTCCTTCGCTTCCACGCCCGGCCGCGCCACGGCGTGGATGTGCCTGCCGATCGCATCCTCGTTGGGCCACAGCTTTTTCGCCAGCGTCTGATTGACGACGATTACTGGCAAGTTGTTATTGATCTCGTCAGCGGTAAAATTTCGCCCCGCGTAGATCGGTATCCCCAGCGTGGGAAGGTACGCCGGTGAACTTATGCCGCGCATATCGGCCGTCGGCTCACTGCCACGCTTGGGCAGCGTTTGGCCGTCAACCGTGAACTTCATCATGCGGATGCGTGTCATCGGCAGCCCATCGGAGAAACTCGCCGACTTTACTCCCGGCAGCGCCGAGACACGCTCCAGCGCCTGCTGGCAGAAGCTGGCGAATTGTTCATTCTTCGAATAGCGCGAGGGCGGCATGCTGAAGTTCATGGTGAGCAGGTGATCGGCGCGGAAACCGGGATCGACGCGCAACACCGAGACCAGGCTGCCAATCATGAACACGGCTCCGATGAGCAGCACGAACGCCAGGCTCACTTCGCCAATTACTAGCGCGGCTCGCACTCTGCCGGGATGCCGCTGGTTGGATGTGGAATCCTTCAGCACGGTATTGACGTCGGTGTTGGAGGCGTAGATCGCCGGTATGGCGGCGAAAGCAACTCCGGCAATAACGCCGATCGCCATGGTAAACAGCAGCACGCCCACGCTCAAGTGGATTTGCTCGGGACGTTGCAGATCTGCCGGCTTCAATGCCAGGAGCAACTGGATTCCGAAGTGCGCCACTACGATTGCAAGCAGGCATCCGAAGAAGCTGAGCAACAGGCCTTCCACGATCATCTGCACAATCAGGCGAGCACGGCTTGCTCCCAAAGCCTTGCGAATGGCGAGTTCTCTTTGCCGAGCCGTGGCACGGGTCAGCATCAGGTTCGCAAGGTTCGCGCACGCCAGCAGCAGGATGAGTCCGACCGCCGACAGTAGGACCATTAAATTGCGCCTCAGTTCCTTGCCCACATCTTCCACGTAAACCGGAAACACGTTGGTACCAAACCCGGCGTTGAGCGCGGGATTCTGCTCCTCTAGTCGCTTGCCGATTACCTCCATTTCCTGGCGGGCTTGGTCCAGAGAAACGCCGGGACGAAGCCGGGCAAAGACCTGCACCTTGAGCCGGTCCAGTTCCGCCTGCTTACGTTGAGCGGGTGGTTCGTAAGGGATCCAGATGTCCGGCTTGCGTTGCTCCGAACCTTCACGTGTCGCCGGCAGATGAAAGTTAGCCGGAAGCACACCTACCACAACGTAGGACACATCGTTCAGCGTCAACGTTTGTCCGATGACGCCGGAGCTTCCTCCAAAGTGGCTCTTCCAATACCCGTTGCTCAGCATGGCCGCGTGGTTGTGCGCGGGATCGCCTTCCACGTAGTCAAAGCTGCTGCCCGCTTCGGGAGAGACGCCCAACACGCCAAAAAAATTAGGGGAGACACGCGCGCCAGCGATGCGTTCCGGCTCTCCCGTGCCGGTGCGGTTCAGGCTGACATCCTCGAACCCAGCCATGCCATCAAACGCATGCGCCTGTTGCAGCCACTCCACGAAATTCGTATAAGCAGTGGGCACACGGTCGCCAACCATCGCGCCCAGCGTAGGATTCTTCTCCCAGACCATGACCAGACGATCGGGATCGCGGAAAGGCAACTTGCGTAGAAGAACGGCATCGACAACGCTGAAAACCGCAGTGTTGGCGCCGATCCCCAGCGCCAGCACCAGGATGACAATCAGGTAGAAGAGGGGCGACTTGCGGATAAGCCGCAAGCCAAAAATCACATGTTGCAGGAAGCTGTTCATAAGCAAGCGTTGTTACCGTTGACCATTATCCACCGAACCCTGAACGAATGACCGAGGAAATGCTCCCGATGCGTTCTAAACTGATCTAATGCAAGCAGATCTCGATCAGCTTCACGTGGTCTTAGTTGCCCCGCGGAACCCGCTTAATATCGGTGCGGCGGCCCGCGCCATGAGCAACTTCGGTTTTTTCCACTTGCGGGTGGTGAATCCCTACGAGGTCGCTTTTCGCGAGGCACGCTCCGCGGTTGGCGCCTCGGAATTGTTGGCCAACGCCGAGGAGTGCAAGAGCCTGGCCGAAGCCGTTGCCGATTGCACGCTGGTGGTCGGCACCACCGCAGTCCGGCATCGCGACCTGCAACATCCACTCAAGCGGCTGGAGCAGGGGGCGCGTGTGATTCGCAAACACCTCGGTTCCGGCCGGGTGGCGCTGGTGTTCGGCACGGAAAAGTTTGGCCTGGCGACGAAGGACCTCAGCCACTGCCACTGGCTCATGCGCATTCCTACGCGGGAAGAACATATCTCCATGAATCTCGGGCAGGCAGTGGCGGTCTGCTTATACGAACTGGGCCGCGATTCCAAAGCAGCACAGCAACCGGAGAAACTGCAGCGCGCTAGCGCGGGCGAAGTCGAGCGCATCAGTGAAGTATTGCTGGAGGCCCTGCGCGCCAGCGGGTATGTCAATCCGCGCGCCGAAGCTTTGACCGAGGACAAGGTACGCCGCCTGGTGCGCCGCCTCAGCCTGCAAGCCGGAGACGCCGAACTCTGGCTGGGCATGCTGCGACAAATGCTGTGGAAGATTCGTTCCGGAGGGGAACGGCCCTAGCCTGGATTATTCATGAGGACCTCACGCTTTGAAGGGGCACGGCTTCAGCCGTGCCGTAAGCTGCTGTCATTATGGTGGCTTTAGCCACTGAGGGACTTCGGTGTTGCGACGAAGTGCGAGTCCCCTCAGGGGCTGAAGCCCAACTCTCCACGCACAGGCGGCGCGGCTGAAGCCGCGCCCTTTCAAAGCTTGTTGTCTTCAGCCGCCGAAACAGATGAACAATCCAGACTAGCTCGGTCGCCGTGTTCGGGCGGAGCGTTTTACGTGGCGCTGATTGATGCATATCAAGCGAAAGGGCGCACCTGCGTAGTGCGCCCTTTTTGCGATATTGGACGGCGGCTAACGGCCGAAATACTTGGCGTTCCGCTCGGTGTACTCTTTCCACTTCTCGGGCAGATCGTCGAGCGCGAAAATCGCCGAAACCGGGCAGACAGGCACACACGCGCCGCAATCAATGCACTCGACCGGATCGATGTACAGCATCTCTTCGGTCGCGAACTTGTCGCTATCCTTCTTGGGGTGGATGCAGTCCACCGGACAAGCGTCGACGCAGGCCGTGTCCTTGGTGCCGATACAAGGTTCCGCGATCACATAAGCCATAAAACAGTGTCTCCTCTAAACTCTCTCGAATGGAGCAATCCCGGCTGGAGTAGTAGCAACAATAGTATCAAAAATCCCAGTTGCGTGGCGTCCAGTTCCACTGATCGAGTACGAAGGAAACTCGGGACTGTGCGCACGCCGCCCAATCACGCCACGGGTGCGGGTTCGCGCTCGGCCGCCGGTTCGTATTCGACGATGTAGCCCGCGACGGCACTGGCCGCGACCGTCAGCGGACTTGCCAGATACATCTGGCCCGGTCCGCTACGCCCCGGAAAATTCCGGTTCTGCGCGCTGATGACCACCTGGTCGGGACGCGTGGAAACACCCGGTCCAGCGTTGATGCAGGCGCCGCAACTGGGCTCAATCACCTGTGCGCCTGCCTTGCTGAAGATGTCGAGATAGCCCTTGCGCACGCAGTATTCGCGCGTCTCCTGCGATCCGAACTGGAGATAGAATTTGCAGTTCTCCGCAACCCGTCGGCCTTGCTTCAAGGCATCTCTGAGCACGCGCGCGTACATGTCCATGTCTTCGTTCTTGCCCGCGGTGCAGGTGCCGCCGTAGGCGATCTCCACTGGGACCGGCGTGTTCAGCTCGCGCACGAATTTGCCATTGCCGGGATCGCCCGGTGTCGCAACCATGGGATAGATTTCCGCGGCGTCAAGCTCGATCACATGCGAATAGTGCGCGTCGGGATCGCTATACAGACCCTCGACCAGCGTTTCGGCCTCGTTCTCGCTCATGCCGCGCCGTTCCATCAGGAAGTCAACCACCTTCCGATCGGGCGCCACGATGCCGGTAAATCCGCCGATCTCCGCCGCCATGTTGGTCATGGTGGCGCGTTCATCCACGCCCAGGGCCTCGATGGCTTCGCCGGAATATTCGATGACCTTGGCCAGCGCCTTACCGCTCCGAATGTATTCCAGCGATAGCAGCTTCAGGATAAAATCCTTTGCAGCGACGTTCTCGCGCTTCTTACCGCGAATGACGACTTTCACCGACTCGGGCACCTTCACACGAACGTCTTTGGTGAACCAGGAATTGAAGACATCGGTGGTGCCGATGCCGAAGGCCACGCACCCCATCGCCCCAACGTGCGGCGTGTGTGAATCGGAGCCCACGTTGAGTTGCCCCGGAAGAGCGTAGCTCTCGGTCACGATGGAATGGCAGATGCCTTCCGAGCCTTTGCGGTCGCGCAACTCGCCGTGCAACTTGATGCCGCGCGACTTGGCGAAGTCTTCCTGCTTCCACTTCAACTGGGTCGCCAGGTCCAGCAAGCCCATCTTGCGTTTTTCTTCCGAAAGCACTTCATCGAGGAAGGTGAGGTGATCGCGGAAGAACAGGACGGTGCCGGCGTCGGTAACCGGTGCGTCCTTGCCTAGAAAGTGCTCGAAGAAAATCGCTGCCATCGGCGTGACGTATTCATGGCTGAAGCGCAGATCGGTGCGCGCGAATCCGGTATCGCCGGGCTTCACCGCCTCGACCCCAACCTGATTGGCGCCGTGCAGCATGTGGCGAGCGAAAATCTTTTCCGCGATCGTCATGGGGCGCGGCTTAGTGTGGATCGACGGCAGAAAAACCTTGCCCTGCAAGCGCGCCACATTGAACGGGAACAGGCCGCCGTATTCGATCACCTGGCGCGTAATCTCATCTTCGCTCTGAGTGAACTCCGTCAGCGCGATCTCTTCGCCGCGGCGGATATTGTCAATCAGGCTAAAGTCGGTCGCAGTCAGTACGCCGAGGTTTTGGCAGTTCTGCTTGTAAATGCGCTCGATGTTTTCTGCGATCACCAGCTTGATGCCCGCCGACATCTCGGCATAGGGGGACTGTTCCCGACTCGATCCTTTACCCCGACGCTTACCGCTCACCGCGCACACGAACCCGCCGCGCTTCACGTCGCCGCGCTTGATGGGCAGTTCGTCGCCGCACTTCAGACCGGTATAGGGAAATTCGCCCAGCGTCTCATCGAAGAAAAAGCAGATATGCGCCGGCGTAATTTCGTCGGTGGAGATGTCATCGCGTAGCTTGGGATTGCGCTCCGGATGCTGTGTATCCCAGGGAAGATCATCGCCCGCCAGCTGACGCTTGATGAGTTCGGGGTCTTCGGTGAGGAAAAGAATGCGCCCCTGGAGACGAACCATGTCAGGGCGCTTGGAAACGGGGCGGTTCAACAGCGCATTATTCACCGAGTGATTTTATCGCAGAAAAAGGACTGCACGTTAATGGATGAGGATGCAGCAAGTTCGTCCTTGCGTGCCGGGAATGCGATAATCTCCGATTGCTCCAGAGGACAGGTTACGAAAATGAAAACTGCGGTTTTGCTGCTCAGTTGTCCGGGCATGCTGGCCCGGCAAGGCGTAGTGGCTGCGATCTCCAATTTCATAACCGCCCACCACGGCGGAATTCTACATTCCGACGATCATCCGGACAATGGACAGGGTTTGTTCTTTTCACGGCTGGAGTGGGACCTGGAGGGCTTCGACCTGCCGATAGCTGAGTTCGA
>DATCCF010000238.1:0-15042 GCA_036511435.1 Terriglobales bacterium
CATAGAGCCGGGAGTGGGGCAATGGAAGGAACAGCGGTTCCAGAATGCGCGCCATGGAGGCCTCGCCGATCCAGCCCAAGGCCAGGCTGGCCACGGTGACGCCGAACTGCACGGTGTTGAGGACGTGGTCGAGCTTCTGATGCAGCTTGTGGACGGTGCGCGCGCCCAGGCGGTGCGCCGCGATCATTTGTTGCAGCCGCGTTTCGCGCACGTTCACCAGCGCGAATTCAGCGGCCACGAAGAAGGCGTTTGCCGCGATCAGCAACACCACCACCACGATGCGCAGCACAACGAAAGTAACCATGAAGCTGAAATCTTACCATCGGCGGGGGGACAGGAGGCTGGCAGGCGTCGCTGGAAAAGCTGGCGCTGGCATCGCTGGATCTGCATCAAAACGTGCCAGGTGGGAGTGAGTGGGCAGTATAGGGGTCCTTCGACTCCTCGTCCGGTCGCCACGGCGACCGGGCTCGTCGCTCAGGATGACAGCCGAAAAAAGGTTTTCCATCCCTATGGGTGGGCCACAGGCCCATGTAGCAGTCAGGATGACACCCAAGAAACCACTGCGCTCATGAATAATCCAGGTTAAGAGCCCTTGACAATGTAATACAGAGTACTCTAGACTACAGAGTGAAGGAAGGGAGGTGTTCGGCTATGACTGAAATCAACCAACTGAAATCCGATCTCGGTTACGTTCGAGAGGCGATCGAGAAGTCCGAGCGAGATCCGTCGCCCGCTTCGATTTACTTGCTGTGGGCGGCGATCGTTCTGGTGGGCTTCGCACTCATCGACTTCGCTCCGCGGTATGAGGGTGTTTACTGGAGCGTTCTCGGCCCGTTGGGCTTACTGACAAGCGCCCTGTTGGGTTGGCGCTACAGCCTCAGACTTGGACAGGTGCGGCGAGATCTTGGGGTCCGCTATTCCCTCCACTTCCTCGGCATGATGGTAATCATCTTCTTGGCCGTTCCTCTGGGGGTGACGGGTGCCGTCGCCTGGGGCGCAATGAGTAAATTCTTTTTGCTGATCATCGCCCTCGCGTACTTTCTTGCCGGGGTCCATCTGGAGCGCCCGCTTCTCTGGATCAGTTTCGTGATGGTGGCAGGCGACGTGGCCCTGTTCTTTATTCCGGCGTACGGCTGGACCATCGTGGGCGCGATGACGGCGGTGGCCCTCGCCGCCACGGGCCTGCTAGGAGGCGGAAAAAGTGTCGCCGCGACGAGTTGATTTCGACGGTCCCAGCTTGGGGGGGGCTGAACGGTCTCGATAAACTCCTGGAACACCGAACCCGGCTGGGAATCTGCATACTTCTTTATCGTAGCGAAGGCCTGACATTCAGCCGGCTCAAGGCCCTTCTGGAGGAAACGGACGGGTCTCTTGGGGCGCATTTGCAGAAACTAGAAGAGGGCGGATACCTCTCGGTCCGGAAGGAGTTTCGGGACCGAAAACCGATGAGTTGGTATGCCCTGACCCGGAATGGTCGGGCGGCCCTGCAAACGCATCTCAAGGCTTTGGAAAAGTTGATCGCGGAGGCCACCGCCACCAGTTAGGGAAGCTCTGATTAAGTCTGGCCCTTTGAAGGGGCCGGCCTTCAGGCCGTCCGCAGGCGGAGTGCTGGGTAAAGTGGGAAATAGGTCCGAGTCCCGTACCGGGGTCCCCAACGAGCGCCGCTTTTGCGCTTGTTGGGGTGGTTGAGGGACGACACAGTTCTCACACGCTCTTTAGCCCCTGAGGCACTCCCAACTGGCTTAATCGGACCTTCCTTAGTACGAATGTTATCCGGGATTTCCATTTGGAATTCGGGCAGGCTGGATCGCACCCATTCGCCGGAGGCCCCATCCTTCGCGCGTGTTTTGGCGCGAAGGTGGGAACGACGCACCAAAGACCAGTTTTTGTCCTGATCGACAAGATCATGGCAGTTCCACAGTTTCTTGTTCTCACCCTTCCGCAAAAGAGGCGAAAGGGTGAGAAAGCTACAAGCCTATGGTGTGATCTCGAACACCACGCCCGCCTGACCGTATGGAACGATGCCGCCGATCGGAGTTGTTCCATAAAGATTGCCGGCATTATCGAGGATCGCTCCAGTCTGCGGAGAGCCCCCATCCGCGGCCCCTGAAAATCCATAGAGAATCGTTTCCGTCCACTGGCCTCCGGCCGAGGGCGTCAGCTTGTACACGGTGCCGAAAAGGTGTGGGCCGCCACCGTTTGTGGTGCCATAAAGATTACCGGCGTTGTCGAAGATGAGCCCCGAAGGGAGTCTCGCCGTCGGGGTTCCCGGCAAAAGAGTACAACAAGCTTGGGCTCCAGGTGCCATCCGCGTGAGGCGTCAGCTCCAAGCGTCACAATTGGTATGTATGATTGACTGGTATGTATGATTGACGACAACGTCCGGCGGCAAGACTTGGGGATCGGCGATCATGCCAATAGGCAGCTCGGCAACGATTCGTCCTGTCGTAACGACGCTCTCTGGAGCCACCGTACTCGCAGCAGGAAAGGTTGGATTCGATGAGGGTTCATCTGGTAAATCCCAGTAATAATTCTTTCGGTACCGCTGTCATTACGCCAAGATGGTTGTTTGTCCTTGCGGCGGCGACACCTCCAGCAGTGGGGGAACCCATTCTGGTCGATGAGTCGCTGGAGTCGATCGTGCCGGAAAGCATCATGCCGGGAGATATCGTCGGCATCAGTGTGCATACGGGGAATGCTTTGCGTGGATATGAAGTCGGCCGCATGGCGCGCGCACGCGGCGCGTGGGTAATCTACGGTGGCATCCACGCTACGCTGTATCCCGAGGAGGCTTTGGAACGCGGTGGCGCCCACGCCGTTGTGAAGGGAGATGGCGATATGGCGTGGGGCAAGGTCGTGACCGATTGCCTCGCTGGCAAGCCAAGCCGTATCTATGAGGGCGGACGGATTGAAGGTAGCCAGTTCCTGGCCGCGCGGTGGGATTTGATGCCGCGCGACAAGTATATGTGGGCCTCGGTGCAGACCATTCGCGGATGCCCGAAGCATTGCTCTTTTTGCAGCGTGTGGCGGACCGATGGACAAAGGCCGCGCCAACGCCAGTATCAGAGTGTGATCGACGAAATCGTTAGTCTGCGGCGGATCGGTTTCCGGTTTATCGCCCTGGCCGATGACAACTTCTATCCGGTAACGTTGACCGATCTGCGGCTGGCCCGGGAGCAAAACAATATTGCCAAACTGGAAGAGTTGACGGCAATCCGCGCCGAGCGTTTCCAACTGATGGAAGAGCTGGCAAAACTGCCGAAAGACATGGTGTTCTACACCCAGATCACAATGGAGGCGGGTGAGGACGTCGAGTTTCTGGACGCTATGCGGAAGGCCAATATCAAGGGCGCTCTGGTGGGGGTCGAGGCGGTAACTCCGGAAGGACTCAAGGCGATCTTCAAAGACTTCAACCAGTCTGGCGAGGCTCTGGCGAAGCAGTTGCTGACGTTCAAACAGCATGGCGTCCATGTCCTTGGCTCATTCATCTTCGGGCTGCCGACAGATACGCCGGCAACATTCGATGCGACGGTAGACATGGCACTGAAGGCGGACATAACTTTTGCTCAGTTCGTCATGATGACGCCGTTTCCGGGGACCGTCGATTTTGCACGCTGGGAAAAAGAGCAGGCCAAAAAACCGACGCTGGTCGGCAATGTGCCGATTACCCGGTACTGGCTGATTCCCACGGAGACTCGGCCGAAGATGTTCACGCCCCATCCCTCGATGAGCTCGGAGGAGATTGGGGAACGCACCCAGAAGGTTTGGGACAGATTTTATAGGTGGAGCGCTATCTGGCAAAGGTCAGCCTGCGCTCCCACTCTACGGGCCAGGATCGCTTTTATGTTCCTTTCGAAGCTCTACCGGCAGATGTACGCGGGAACTGGAATTTCGACCGATAGTGCCCGCAGGAAGAAGTCCAAGACCTGGGCCCGGTGGACAGCCAGGCAGTGCAGGAAGCTGTTCCAGGCAGAGCCAATGCCGGCACTGCAGTCGCCAGTCTGGGAACCTGCGTTTGCATCTTCCCTACTACATCGTCCTGCGTTTCTAAGGAACGAGCTCCAGGATGAGGCGGGGCCTTTCGTCGTCATCCCGAAGAGTTGAAGCCCGTTGTTGGGCTGAGGATTCACAACGTAGACCATTGGCGATCCTGGCGGGTGGCCCGCTTAGCACTCCGAGCGTGCCCCACTCAACCTTCTTGTCCTTGGGTGGGGTAGTTCTGTAACTTTCACGGACGACAGAAGCGAATTCCGCGAGTACGCCGCTCCGATTTACTTATTCTCGCATCGCACCACCGTGGCATGAAACCAAAATCCCCATCCCAGCAACACCAGCTTGGATGGGGCACCCGGCCGCTTCCAAAATCGCGGGGACTCCGGCCATACGGGAGTCATGGACGTACCTGCCAAGATCACTTGGTTGCGTCCGCCGGTTTAGCGGGCTGAGAAGGTGTGGCGGCTTTCAGCTTAGCCAGAGATTCATCCACGCGCTTTCTGAAGTCACCCTTGTCGTCGTGCTCCCATCCGCTATAGTTCGAGACGACTTGCATCTCACACACTGTACCCTTCGATACCAAGGTGACGTGGTTGGTCCGCTGGAGGGCCGCTCCGCTAACATTGACATGAGCGGAGTGCTTCACATTGTAGGACGCAGTCATTTTGGTGTCGTCACTCTCCACGACGCTGTAGTTCTCCGGATTGCTAAGGGTGTCTTTGACCGCGCCCCACACCTCGCTGCAAGGAACGGGATAGGTATTCTTGTAGGTTTTGCCGAATGCGGGCACAGCAAGAATAAGCGACATTAAAGCCACAACTACAAATTTCATCTTTGTTCTCCTTGGCTGTACGGCCTGAATCGAATCAACTTATGGGACGGGCGGCGGGAAGAAGGAAGCGCGAAGGTCTGTTGCTCGCTGCCTGGTGCGCTACGACGGTGGATGAGAAAAAGGCCTGAAGTCCCTCTCCGGGTCACCAAGAGATTCTCAATCTAGCGATTGGCGTTTGTCAGTGACCGCTAACGCACCGAGAAGTGATAGTCGAATTGCGAAAATCCAAATCCGATGTTGTCCTGTTGTCGCCATGATGGTTCTCCGTCACAAACGAAAACTGGCGGGTGGGCGGGTGGCCCGCTTAGGACTCCGCGCGTGCCTCACCCTTCGACTCCGCTCAGGGCAGGCTCCAAGCTTCTTGTGCCTGGGTGAGATAGTTCTGTAACTTCACGGGCCATGGAAACGAATTCCGCGAGTACGCCGCCCGGTTTATTCATACTCGGATCGCACGGGGTGACATGAAACCCAAAATCTACATCCAGGCAAAAGTAGCTTAGATGGAGCATCTCTCACCATGGCATCCTGGGCCAGCCGCCAATTAAAAAACTTGCCCGGGCCACCCGCGGTGTTCTCCAGCCTCCTTGTTATGCGTTTGGCACAAACGCCTGGTAGGCGATCCAGACCTGAATTTCTTTCAGCTTTTTGAAGTCGACACCTTTGGAGGTGACCTCGAACGGTGTAACCTCGATCTCCCAATCGCCAGCCACACCGCGTCCCCAGAAGCTGAGCGTTGCCGGGGCGGTGACCGTGGCGGCTCCCGTAGTGGGCGTGATGGCGGCCACCTGCAATGGCGTCTTGGACGCGCCGTTCTGAGTGACATGGCGCTCCAGCACCATCTTTACTTCGCTCCCGCCGCGCTTCTTCGACAGATAGAGTCCCCCGTGCCGCACCTTGCAGGTCACCGTGGGAGCCGACGAAGTGGCGCCCACTAAACCCACGTGTACCGCCTCGATCTTTGCCTCGAACTCGTCGGGTGCAAAAAAGTCGTCGGATAGGTCGACAATGAACCTAAGCTCTTGCGTCGCCTGGAAACGAGCGAGTTGCTCCGGGTCTGTGAACGACAAGTAGAGCCAATCGGCAATCAGGTCGAAGCCAGCGCCGCCTGCGAAATACGCGGTGTAATCGGACTGCAAATTGATGGGTTTCAGGTGGCCCTGCCATGACGCCGAATACTTGGCGATCAGCTCCACGGAGTCCATCTCCCCGTCCGCAAAGTTGTGCTCGTCGTCAGGGTGCAGATAGCCGCTGGAAAAATCAACCTGGGCGGCCTCGTCGTCGCGCAAGGTGTAGATCTCCACCGAACGCTGGGCCCGGAATGCGATGGCTTGCAGCACGTCGATGTATGTTTGCGTGGACAGTATCGCGGTGTGGCCGGCATCTTCCAGTATCTTCACATTGGCCCGCAACTGTGCCATCTGCTGGTCCGCCAGCACTGCCAGTTGCAGGTCATCGTCCAGCTGAGTGTGGTGCGCGGCCAGCAGCAGGTCCGCCTGATCGTTGCGTAACTTGGCTGTCAGATGCTCGTGCGAAAGTTCCACAGCCTGGCGCAACAGGGCGACGTATTTGCTGTTGTCGGGGGTGGTCCCATTCAACAGTTTCTGCAACGAGTTGACCATGGTGATCACCGATTTGGTGGCGCCATAGACGTCCTTCACGTCCTTTTCCACTCGGCCATAGGACGCCTTCAGGTCTTTTAACTCCTGGGCGGTGGGCGCGAATACTTCCTGGGCAACGAGCGGCCAGGCCGTAGCAACCAGCGCCGCCAGATCAGGCGCCAGGGCGACCAGGCTTGCACCTGCGGTAGGGACGGCTGCAACCACGGCGACGACGGCCACCGCGACTTCTCCCACCGTACCGATCAAGGCACCGATACTGATGCTCTGATTGTTCATTTCGGCGATGGCGGCCTGAATCTGACCCGTGAGTTCGGTAAGGCGGCTGTTGGAGTAGGCCAGCGCGTTCTGGGCTTCGTCCTGCGCGCTCTTGGCCGCGGCGAGCAGGAACGTCTCCACCCCCGCGCGATTGTGAATGTCCTTTCTGTAGACTTCGAAGAGATTGGCAGCCACCTGCATGTTCGCCGACGCGAGCAACTGCCCAATGCCGGTGTTAGTGAAGGCGCCGTCCACCAGCTCCGCCCAGAGCCCGTACTGCATGCTGTAGGTAGGGAAGTCGGGGGATGATATCCAGAAGGCGTGGTAGCCCAAGCACGTTTTGATCGTTCAAGATCTGCTTCTGGTACTTGAGCGCGGCGGCATTCGCCGGCTCCAAACGCAGCACCGCTGCGAATTCCCTCCACGCCAACTGTAGAAAGACTCACCCGCTGGAGCTTGCGGGTCAGCTTGGGGAGCGGCTGCCGGCAGCCGATAGAAGTAGACGCCAGTCTCCAGACGGTAGGCTGCCCAAGTGTGGGTGCGGCCTCCTAGGGTGCTTGCCACCAATGCCCAATACTGGTCTATGTTTACCTGCGAAGCATCGGGTGTGTTGCCCGCGGCGCCCCGCGTGCCGCCGCGTCCTGCCTTGCCGTGCGCGCCGTTGCTACCACCTCGCTTGCCGCCTTTTCCTCCGCTGCCGCCATCACCGGCTGCACCGGCCGCGCCGCCCTTAACCTCCATCTGGAGGTTGCGCGGCTTGTCCGCCGTAATAAAGGCAACATGGACTTGCCCTCCGGCTCCGCCCGCGCCACCTGAGCTTCCAGCTCCGCCGCGACCACCGTCGGTGCCTTCCACCGGATCGATGCCGCTCTTGGACGCCGCACGACCGTCACCTCCGGCGCCACCTGCTCCGCCGGCCCCACCCTTACCGCCCGCGCCGCCATTGGCCAGCAGGCGCGCACTGTGCAGGTGTTCGCAGATCAGCCGGATGCCATGCGCGGAGGTCCCGGGTCCGCCAGGATGTCCGGCTCCGCCGGGGACCACCCGGGCGGCTGATGCCGCCGGCACTGGCATACCCCAGGCTCCCAGTTGGCCCGCTGTGTCCAGCCGGTCCGTCGTCCGCACTCACGTCGATGGCCCCGCCATTCGCGTCATATTCGCCGGCCACCAGTTGCAGGTCATGCCCGGGCAGCTTGAGCACAAATCCCGGCGCATGCGTGATCACGCGAGCCACCAGACGAACCGTGGCGCCTGGGGTAGCTTTCGTCTAGTATTTTCTGCTGCAACTTCGCGTCAATCACGATCTGGTCACGGATGCGCGTCCAGGACAAGTCGAGAATGAACGGGTCCTGCACAACAAAATCCTTCAGTGTCAGTTTGAACGGCATTTCAACAGCTCCTTAGATGGCGTGATGGGCCACGCCCGTATCGGTTGAGTCGCAAAGCTCATTCGGTTAGCCGGGGGATCAGGCGCCAATGCCGTTCCCCGAAGTGGTCGACGAATGAACTCCCTCTATGTGGGCGGGATCGGCACGCCTGCGTTCTGACGACAATGGCACACTCGATGCCGACACGCCCCAACAGCTAACGGCGGGCGGCCGCGAGGTGCTGACTTGGTTTTACGGATTGAGCTTGTGGAGCGCGTCGAGCGCTTCCGAGAGCAACGCCATTCCAGGTGCCATGGCTCGACGGGCCTCTTCACATAACCAGGCCATGTCGGCAGGAGCGGCCTTCACCTCAGGATTGAAAGAGCTGTCTTGGACGATAATCTCACGCCCCACTCGAGGCAACTTCGCCGTGACGCGGCCATCGCGAGTGGTAACGACCGCGATTTCAGGTTGACTTGTTTTGTTGAAGACTTCAATCGCAGCCAAGATGCTCATGTTCTCTCCTCAGTATCGAGCCGGGTTCATTGGTATGATGCCGCCAGTTCCGATTTTTGGAGTTTCCGGTTTCCCTTCACACGCTCTTGCGAGCTTCCGCGAAATCTGTGACATGTGAACGGAGGGTGGCCCGGCTTAGCAATCCGAGGATGCCCAACCCAAGCTTCTTGTGCTTGGATGGGGCACCCTCACGATGGTATCTTGGGCCACCCGCCGTGAACTGTGCAGATTTAACGCCGCCGTGAACTGTGCAGATTTAACGCCGCGGCTCAAAGCGGCCAGGATTCGACCTACGGCAAAATGACCAATTCGGGCTTGCTCCCGGCGCCCATCCCGTAGGTCGCCCCGGAAACGAATGCGCCGGCATCGTACTTGTAGCAGCCCGGAGTGGTTGCCTTCACCGTGACCTGCTTGCTCCCGCCGCCCATGATGGGGTCGTCCGGAATGAAGGGCGAGTCCTTGCCGAAAGACACCATGAACCCAGTGTTCTTGCGCGAGCTCATCCATACGACCGTGGTGCCGGCCTTAACGCAGAAAAACTGGTTGTTCTTAGCGCCCGGAATCCCCGGTTTGACGCTGGACGAGCCGCGTACCTTGGTGATATCCACCGTGCAGGGAGCGGCAGCCGATCCGCAGGTATTGGCCGCAGTACACAGGCTTGCCGGATCGGCCTCGTCGCATATGTACTTGCTCTTGTTTTGTGCCTGGGCGGCAGTAGAGTTCAGCAGCACGACGCAGGACAACACAAGCAGAGCACTCAAGGAAGCGAATAGCCGTTGCATCTTCATAAGGCACCTCCTCCGAAATAGGAATCGCGAATCAAGCAACCGTTTTGCCAGGCAGTCGCCGCCGTGAAAGGCTCCCGGCGAGGCAGCAAAAGCGTTTCGAAAACGACTCTCTGCCCCGCCCCGAGTTAAAAGCTCGGCGGTCGAGCCGCCCGTCGAAGGACTAGTTCTCTGCCGTACCCTTCCAGTCCTTGATGCCTGCAAGTCTCCACGCATTCTGGTTCAGGTCGAGCTCCAACTCACCCTCCTTGTTGATGATCAACTGAGCGGCGGGGTACAGGACGCCGGAACTCTTCTTCGTGTCCTTGTCATTCAGGTCGAATTCGCCGGCTGTAAGATTGAAGCTCATCGACTGGCTATCCGAGCGAGCTTCTCCAAACGCAATCTTGCGGTTGGTGACGAAGCGAATCTTGCGGCCCGCCGGCGTCTCAATCAGACGTATGAAGCTGACGTCATAGCCCATGGTGCCGGTAACATTTATGTGGCCCACCGCTTTCATCTTCGACAAGGCGTCGACCAACCCCTGATTCTGTCCCTTCTGGAACGCAGCGACGAGAGTCTACCGATCCTCAGGCGACGAGAACTGATAAATGACGAGCGTAACTTCGACAAGGCGGCCTACCTGCGTGCCGGTTCCAAAGGCGCCGGCGCTGATGGTTTCATACTTGCCTTCGGAGTAACCGGGGATGGTGCCGATCATCATCAAGCCCAGGACCAGCAGGCTTGGAATCGCGATTCTGACAAGTTTCGATTTTTTACACATGTTTATCTCCTCTTTCCGCTTGAGGCAAAGATGTTTACCGCCGGGAACCGCGACTACGCCTCGAAAAGCCATCACGGCATCGATTTGTGGCGCCAGCCGGCAAGTAACGAATACCTGCAATTGCGATTGTTCTCCCGGCGAGGACGCTTGTCTACTGTTCATTTGCGACCGTTGTGGAAGCGCGCGTTAGTTGTGCAGGTACTCTGCGCCTTGGTCCGTAGACAGCGGAAATCACTCCGCGATTGATCGCGTACTTCACAAGCTCCGAGTTGGTGGCGATTTCCATCTCTTCCCTGATTCTGACTTTGTGAAATCGGACGGTTCGGTGGGTGATCTGCAAAACGCAAGCCGGGTGCCCCATCCTTCGCGCGTGTTTTGGCGCGAAGGGTGGGAGTGACGCACCCAAGACAAGTTTTTGTTCCGATCAAAAAAGATCATGCCAGTCCATAGTTCCTTGTTCCCACCCTTTCGCAAAAGAGGCGAAAGGATGGGGCACCCGGCGAAGTCGAGAAGATTAGGATACTACCCTTCCATCTCGACTGTTATCATCTTGCCGTTTCCTGAGGCTCTCGCTTGGCCTGGTTTTGAGGAGTGCGCATGAAGCGTCGTTCCCTGCGTTTGTTACTGAACCTTGCATTTCTTGCTGCGCTAATCGCGCCGACAGCGGCCATCGGAGCCACTCGTCCTGCGGTTTCCGATTCCAATTCCAATGCAGCCCGCACCGAGCGCTACTTCCAAAGCATCCGCAACAATCCCAACCTGCTGCTGGCCTTCTTGCGAGAGATGCCCAAGGGAGGCGACCTGCACAATCACCTCACCGGATCTGTCTATGCGGAATCGTATATCCAGTGGGCGGCGGAGGAAGGTGAGTGCGTCGATGCCAAGACCTTGTCCTTCAGCGCGCCACCGTGCAATGCGCCTACGGTGCCGGTCAAGAACGCCTTCCAAGATACCGGGCTCTACGCCAACATCGTTGACGCCATCTCGATGCGAAGCTGGCAGTACTCGGGCCAATCCGGACACGACCACTTTTTCGCTGTATTCGGCAAGTACGCGCAAGCAGTCAACAGCACCACCGACAAAGCGCTGGCGGAGACCGCCGCCCGCGCCGCTTCGCAGCACGAGATCTATCAGGAGCTGATGCTTACGCCGACCGGCAAAGACCTGGCGACGCTGGCCGAGTCCGCCGGTTGGGACGACGATTTTGGCCGGCTGCAACAAAAACTGCTCGACGGCGGACTGCCACAGATTTTGGCGACTGCCAGCCAACAACTCAATGCGGCGGAGGCGTCGCGCGACAAACTCCTGCACTGTGGCGTTCCCGCCGCCGATCCGGGATGCCAAGTCGTACAGCGCTACATTGCCCAGGTTTCCCGGGGCGCCACCAGGGAGGTGGTTTTCGCCCAGATTTTCACCGGCTTTCTGCTGGCGGGCGCCGACCCCAAGCTGGTTGCTCCGAACCCGCACGTGGTCGCCCTGAACCTGGTGATGGCGGAAGACTGGTATGTCCCTATGCGCGACTTTGCGCTGCACATGCGCATGCTCAATTACTTTCACGAACGCTATCCGCAGGTGCACATCGCGCTGCACGCGGGCGAACTGGTCGAGGGTCTTGTCCCTCCCAAGGACTTGCAGTTTCATGTGCGCGATTCGATCGAGATGGGACACGCCGAACGCATCGGGCATGGGGTTGACGTGATGAACGAAAGTCGCCCATTCGAGCTCTTGCAGCAGATGGCCGACCGCAACGTGATGGTGGAAATCTGCCTCACTAGCAACGACGTCATCCTCGGCGTGCGCGGGCCGCAGCATCCGCTAAGCGAGTACATGCGCGCTGGCGTGCCGGTGGCGCTGGTTCTGCTCGACTGGATCCACGGCAACGCCGAGGTCAGGCTTGGCGATGCGCCGGACTGGAAGGACCTCGTGCAGGCCGTACTGCGGTACGCGAGGTAGTTTGGCCAAATCGCGCAGCGGGGGTGACACAGCAAAGCCAACCGCTTGGCGCACTGTTGGCTCGGGTGAAGTGCTGTCCTGCGCGGCTAGCTGTAGGCCACAGAGCACAAGTACGCCCACGGCGAGCATGGACGAACCGAAAATTCTGGCAGTACTTCTGGTAAGACGTTGGCGCGGCATAAGTGAATCCTCCATCAGCAGGTTGGGAAATTTTGGTGTCTTGGCTCGCAAAGAGAAAAGTGGCGACATGGCGCCGCGGAGAGCCAAGGACGACGAGAGCGGCGCTGACTTCAGTAGGGCCCGGGGAAAGGCTTCCTTACTCCTGCTGCTTCGCGAAACAATCAGCGGATACCATGCAAGAGTTCCCTGCCTAAATTCTCATCAACTGAATGCTTGCTCACCCACGCCTCGCAAGGGGTCACGAGGTGTCGTACGTAATGGGCCGACTAGAGGAATGTCTCGGCCGAAGTGAGAACATAATGTTCCCAGTTTGTCAAGATGTCAAGCACTTTTTGACAAAATTTTAATAAACTTTTAATAGGTAGCGCTTTGGTGGCAGTTTTCCGCCCTAGCCCAAAAGAAGGGCTGAGATTGGGCACCGAGCGGTCTCCCGCCCTAGCCGAAAGAAGGCTAGAACGGGCACCCCATGCGGACGGTCAACAATCGCAATCCCGCCGCAGCGCGGGGGAAAACAGCGTCGGGTTCACGATAAGGTTTTTGGACCGATTCCAGAATTGGTGTAACAGGTGTTAGTGCGGCGCTTCAGCCTGAATTATTCATGAGGAACTGATGCTTTGAAGGGGCACGGCTTCAGCCGTGCCGTAGGCTGCGTCATTGCGATGGCTTTAGCCACTGAGGGACTTCGGTGTTGAGACCCGCCGCGGCGGGCGAGTTCCCTCAGGGGCTGAAGCCCAACCTTCTGCGCACATAACGGCACGGCTGAAGCCGTGCCCCTTCAAAGACACCAATTCTGAAAATGCCAAGGTGGGCTGGCGGCGTCTGGAGTTCACCACTTCATGACGTAGAACGGAATTTCCATGTAGACTTTGGAAAACCTCATCGAACGGGTCAGGAAACAACCTGGGGAACAGTTTGCCAGCCGCCGAACCGAAAACCTCCGATCCCGCCGCCAAGAACCAAGGTAGCGTCGCCGCTGTTGCGAACTCAGGCAGCGCCGCCGTCGCAACGAAACGCGCTCAACTCCGCCGCGTGTTTCGAGTGCGGGACGGCGTCGCCCTGATCATCTCCAACGTGGTTGGCGTCGGCATCTTCACCACGCCTGCCATCATCGCCAAGCTGGTGCCGGAACCCAGCGCCATGCTCGCGCTTTGGATTGCCGGTGGATGCCTCGCCCTGGCCGGAGCCATGTCGTACGCGCAACTAGGAAGAATGTGGCCGTCCGCCGGGGGAGAATACATTTACCTCTCCAAGGCCTACGGCCCAACCGCGGGCTTTCTCTCCGGCTGGACATCGCTGATTGCCGGCTTCTCCGGGGCCGTAGCCGCCAGCGCCGTGGGATTAGTCATTTATCTTGGGCAATATTTTCCCAGGCTGGCCTCGGACCACGCACTGTTTGCCATCAACTTCTACGTGGGTGCGTTCACCTTTTCGCCACGTTCGCTCACGGCTGCTTCCATCATCATCGTCTTCGCCCTCCTACACGCCTGCCACTTGGGAGCCGGCAAGCTGACGCAAAATGCGCTGGCTCTCCTGATCCTGACGATCGTCCTTCTCTTTTGCGTGTTCGGCTTTGCGGTGGGAACGGGTTCGTGGTCGCACTTCCAGTCGGCCCATATACCTATTCGTCCGATGAACTGGCTGCTCGCTCTCATTCCAATCATGTTCACTTACAGCGGCTGGAATGCCGCGTCGTATATTTCGGAGGAGCTGCACGACACGCGGCGCATGATCGGTCCGGCGCTGTTGATCGGGACTTCCATCATCGTCGGCCTCTATTTCCTTCTGAACACGCTATACCTGTATGCAATTCCACCCGCCGCCATGCAAGATGCCGTGAATGTTGGCGACGTTTCTGCGCACGCATTGTTCGGGGTGGGGAGAAACTTCGTGACTCCCGCGCTGATCGTCGCGCTCCTGGGCGCCGTCAGCGCCATGACCATCGCGGGACCGCGCGTTTACTTCGCCATGGCCCGGGATGGAGCATTCGTTCCTGGCTTCGACCGCACCAGCCCACGATTCGGAACGCCCGCGCTGGCCATCGCACTTCAGGCCGCGTGGTGCGTCGTGCTGGTGATGGCCGGCGGGTTCTACCAGCTTCTGATGTACACCGGCTTCACGATTCTGCTGTCTTCGGGCGCGGCAGTGGCGGGACTGTTCGTAGTCCAGCGACACGCTCTGCGGTCCAACCCCAGGCTCTGGCTCAAGATGTTGGCTCCGGCAATTTTCGTCATCGCCTGCGCTGCAATTGTGATCAACGCCGTTGTGGGAGCTCCTAAGACCGCCCTGGTCGGTTGTCTGCTGATCGCAGCCGGACTTCCGGTTTTCTTCTGGTCAACGCGGCGCAAAGCTGCTGAACCAGCCGCCGAATCTGAAACGACAGTTGTGGAAGCGGGGTAATGCCCCTTTTCACATGTTGCAAATTTGTGCTGCGAACAAATTAATGTGTTCTGCGTGCGAACCCGAATTGGAAATCTGTGCTGGAACGAAGAGGCGTAATTCCGCTGCCGACCGAGCCCCGAAGGGCGTAAGAGCTTAGCCCAGCGCTTCAGCGCTGGGTAAAGTGGAAAAATATTATCGAGTCCCGTAGGGACGACAGGCTTCTAACGCACACTCTTTGGCCCCGGGTTTTTCCATCCTTAGCGCTAGAGCGGTTTAGTTATTTGTGTAGTCTAGGTGCCGCCGGCTGAAGCCGGCTCGGAGGTGAAGGATCAGCGGGAACGCGGCGCTGAAGCGCCGCTCTACCCGTGCTCGCTCGACTACAGTAATTCTTAAACTGCTC
>DATCCF010000239.1:0-3683 GCA_036511435.1 Terriglobales bacterium
CGATCGGGCCAAACGTCCCACCGACTTCAGCCGTGAGCCGGTGAAAATGAAGGGTGGTTTTTGCCCGTTCTGCTACGGCAATGAAAGCAAGACCCCGCCCGAGGTGCTGGCGTATCGCCCGAATGGCGCTGCCCGTGACTCATCGAATTGGACGGTACGCGTGGTGCCCAACAAGTTTCCCGCCCTCGGAATCGAGGGCAACCTGAACCGGCAGGCCGAAGGCATGTTCGACAGGATGAACGGCATTGGGGCGCACGAGGTCATCATCGAGACGCCCGAGCACAATGCCACCCTGGCCACCATTCCGGAGAAGCGAATTGAAGACGTTTTGTGGGCGTACCGGGACCGCATCGTCGATCTGAAGAAGGACCGGCGCTTCAAGTACATCATGATCTTCAAGAATCATGGGACGGCGGCGGGGGCAACGTTGGAGCATTCCCACGGGCAACTCATCGCGCTGCCCATCGTTCCCAAGCATGTTGTCGAGGAACTCGAAGGCTCGAAGCAATATTTCATTTATAAAGAGCGCTGCGTCTTTTGCGACATCATCCGTCAAGAAACCGAGTCGGCAGTGCGCGTCATTGCCGACGACCATGGCTTCCTCACCGTCGCTCCCTATGCGCCCCGTTTCCCGTTCGAAACGTGGATCTTGCCCAAGCGGCACGAATCGGCTTTTGAGAATTCGTCATCGCAGGTTTACGAGGGGCTGGCGAAGGCCTTGAAGAACCTGCTAGTCCGCGCTGACCAAGTGCTCGACAATCCAGCCTATAACCTGGTGGTTCACACCGCCCCTATCCAGGAAGCGGCCATGGATCATTACCACTGGCATGTCGAGTTCATGCCGCGGCTCACCAAGACAGCGGGCTTCGAGTGGGGAACAGGCTTCTACCAGAACCCCACGCCTCCCGAAGAAGCTGCCAAGTATCTGCGGGAAGCAAAAATTGAAATTGCGCAGCCGGCGGCCGTCGAAAGCAAATAGGCTTGTAGTGAGTTGGGCGCGGCGTCCGCGAGATTTGCTGTGACTGTTGAATCTCGGGGGAGAACTTATGACGCTTGACCGCTTCACGAAAGCCATGCTGATAGCGATCGCAGTTCTACTTGGGATGGTCGCGTTTCGTCCCATCGTCCACCCAGCGCCGGTGCAGGCACAAGCCAGTGAGGCTTATCCCTTGTACCTCGAACCGGGTTACACCATGCTGCGCAAGCCCGACGGGACGACGCAAGTGTATGGCAAAGTCGCCGTTGACATGCGTAACGGCGACATCTGGGGATTCCCCACCCCGGTGCAGGGCCCATACCCGATTGACAACGCCAAGACCGTGCCACCCACGTCACATCCTATGTACTTGGGGAAATTCATGTTCAGCGAAGCTACGAGATAGATTGCTGTTGAGTCCGTTTGAGAACCAACTTTGACATGGCCAGTTGGGTGCCGCGCTCGAGTGCTTTGCTTGGGTCGGGATTTTGGTTCAGGCCAAAACGCTAGTTTTGCGAAAGGCTGGGAGCTGTCAATCCCCAGCCCGCAGGGCGTCACAATATTAGCCCAGGACGTAAGTCCTGGGTAAGCGTTGCAAATGTCCCGAGTCCCTTCAGGGACGGCACTTACACAAACTCTGGTGCCACCCACAACTCTCGGCCGCCTCGCTGGTTATAATTTCGACAGGAGCAAATTCCCGGTTCGATGAAGATTGCAGGCTGGATTCTTCTCGCCGCAGTTTTTAGCGGTCCCTGGTGCGCCGGCCGGGCGTATGCGGCTGTTGCTCCGGCCTCTCCCGCCGACAGCAAGAGTGCGAACCTTACCGTGACCGGCGACAAGACCTGGATCGACACCGGCATGGACGTCAACGCCGGCGACAAGCTCCACATCACCGCCAAGGGCACCGTCAACATGGGCAACAATACCGGCGTCACGCCCAACGGTGTGCAGCGGGGATGGTGGGACACTTTGCGCCCGTTGACGCTACCCAGCGCGGGACGCGGCGCTCTGGTCGGGCGCATCGGCAACAGCGACGCCGCCACGCCCTTCCTGGTCGGCGCCGATGGTACCGTGCTGGCGCCTATAGCCGGCCGGCTGTATCTGGGGATCAACCAGGACCAGACCCAAACTCCGGACGGCAAGTACCAAGTACATATTGACCGCATCGCCGTGAGCGCGGCGACAGCCAGCGGCGCTGCTGCCGGCAAGAACAACTACGACTTCAAGCCTCTGTTCGCCACGCTCGACAAGAAGCTGCCCTACCGCGTCACCGACAAACCGGAAGGCGGCAATCCTGGCGACCTGGTCAACTTCGTGATCGTCGGCTCGCAGGAGCAAGTGACCAATGCGTTGCAGACTGCGGGCTGGATTCCGGCTGACAAGACGAACACAGACGCGGTGGTCAACGCGTTGCTGGCAACCTTGCAGAAGAACTCCTACATGGCAGTGCCGATGAGCATCCTGTATCTCTTCGGCCGTCCCCAGGATTTCGGTTACGAACGTACCGAGCCGGTGATGGTGGCGGCGCAGCGCAACCACTTCCGCATCTGGAATGCGCCCTGGAGCACGCCAAAGCAGACCATCTGGGCGGGTGCGGGAACGCACGATGTCGGCATCGAGCGCGACCAGCGCTCTGTCAACGCGATCACGCACAAGATCGATCAGGACGTGGACAACGAGCGCGACTTCATCGGCGCCACCTTGCAGCAGGCGGGATGGGTGCAGGCAATGGACTACATGACGCGCGCCAACCCGATCAAGGAAACCAAGACCGCGACCGGCGGCAGCATCAAATCGGATGGACGTGTGCTGGTCATCGTGCTCAACCCGGCGCAGAAATAGGGGTCGGTTGCCAGTTGTCAGAGGTCGTCAGTTGCTAGTTGCCAGTCGTCAGCATTCAGTCCCAATCAGCGGGTTCGGGGGCTGGCCACACGCAGCCGCTCCGGTGAACAGCAAAATTGCAATCGCGCTAATAAGTTTCTTCACAGTGGCCTCTCTAAGAACGATGCTGAAAAATCCTGTTTCGCTGAAGGGCACGGTCGGCAACTCCGCGAATCAAACTCTCACATACGCGCACATCTCCGCCGTTTGGAGAACCATCTTGTCCTTGCTGTCAAAATTGAACGTCGTGTGGTACGCCGCCCCCGCATCGGTCATCACCCACACCACGTTCGGAAACCCCTTGGTCTGCCCCAGGACATAGGTCACCGGAATTGTTGTCGAATGCGGGCTCCCAGCGTAGTCCGGAGTGGTCGCCGTTTTCGAGGTATAAGTCAAGGGCTCAGCGCAGTACTGGCTAGGAGCGGCACCGCTTCGGTCCAGCTTCCACGTCCCAATCAGCAGGTTTGCAGGCTGTCCGGCACACGCCCCTGTGACAGCAAGAAACAGAACCGCAAGCACGCTCACAATCTTCTTCATGGTAGTTTCCCTCGCAGACAGCGGTTGTCGAAACGATTCGTGTCCAGGTGAGGATCCGTCCACCCGGTAGTCATATTGGGGAAAGTCGCGTAAGTATACGCGCCGGGTCATATTCCCGCAAGAACTATTTTCCGGATCGCGGACACCACTCTAGGGCGTGTTAACACTACTTAGATACCTGAGCGCTTCGACGATAAGAGCAAAGTGGAGGAAGCCGAGAAAGACCAGATCGAGTTTGTCGAAGCGCGAGAAGATGCGACGAAAGCCTTTGAGCCGGCGGAACAGGCGC
>DATCCF010000240.1:0-4942 GCA_036511435.1 Terriglobales bacterium
GACGGCATCAACGACGCCCCAGCCCTGAAGGCCGCCGATGTGGGCATATCGGTGGACAGCGCGGTGGATATCGCCAAGGAGTCATCCGATATTATTCTGTTGGAAAACAGCCTGCTGGTGCTGGAGCAGGGCGTGCTGGAAGGCCGGCGGGTATTCGGCAACATCGTCAAGTACATCAAGATGGCAGCCAGTTCGAACTTTGGCAACATGTTCAGCGTCGTAGGGGCCAGCGCGTTCCTGCCTTTCCTTCCCATGCTGCCGATCCAGGTGCTGATAAACAACCTCCTGTACGACTTCTCGCAGACCACCATCCCCACCGATGAGGTGGATGCGGAGTGGCTGACCAAGCCGCGCCAGTGGACGATTGACAAGATCCTGCGTTTTATTCTGTTTATCGGCCCGATCAGCTCGATCTTCGATTACCTGACGTTCTTCATGATGCTGTACATTTTCAACTGCTGGAACGACCCGGCGTTGTTCCATACGGGCTGGTTTGTGGAGTCGCTCTTCACCCAGACGTTGATCATCCATGTCATTCGCACCAACAAGATCCCGTTCATCCAAAGCCGGGCCAGTTGGCCGCTCATCCTCACTTCGTTGATCATCGTCGCGGTCGGCGCCTGGCTGACGGTTTCGCCCTTGGCGAACACGCTCGGGTTTGTTCCGCTCCCGCCGCTGTACTGGCTGTATCTGGCCATCATGCTGCTGGGCTATGCGATTCTGACGCAGGTGGTTAAGACCTGGTTTATTCGCAGGTTTGGCGAATGATGGCGGCGGCGAGTAGAGTGCATTCATCGGGCATGAAATCACAACAAAGTACCCGTGCTTTCGTCGGCGGCAAGAATGCTCTTGTACGGCGCCAGCACTGCAGCCACCGTTTGTTCCATTTCAGAGATGGATGTTGCCATGGTTGCCGCCTCATTTCCAATTGCGAATCGTTTGTATCTCTTTGCCGTGATGGCAGATAGTTTGCTCGCGCTCGACAAATTTGTCATAAGACCCGTGCCTGCAGCCCATCGGCAAACTTTGCACGCAAATATTCTTTTGAGGAAATAAACGCGCCTATGTATGGCAACGCACAGAGGCGCATTGCGCGAGCGTTTAGCTTTGGCATTACAGAACGATGTTCTGGAAGGGTGGCGGAAAAACCAAGAGAGGCGAACAAAATGGGTATGGGAACGATACTTCTGGTCATCCTGGTGCTGGCGCTGGTGGGCGTGATTCCAACCTGGCCTCACAGCAGGGAATGGGGTTATGGTCCCAGCGGCGGAGTTGGCTTGATACTGGTGATCGTGTTGATTTTATTCGTGCTGGGCAAGATATAGCCGTTATTTTCCATCGCGCTGAGTGTAGCGCTTACAACAGGAGCAATCGAACATGAACAAAGACCAAGTGAAGGGCGTGGCGAAGGACGTTGTCGGCAAAGTCCAGGAACAAGCGGGCAAGCTGGTTGGAAGCAAGGAACAACAGATCAAGGGGCTGTCAAAACAGATTTCCGGGAAGGTGCAAAAGGGCGTCGGCGACGTCAAGCAATCTGTTGAGGATTTCAACAAGAGCCCGTCGTGAGGCACGTCGCCAATCGGCGATGCAGTCGTGAATGGCGGTCGAAATCCGCGTAAATATGGCGCGGCGGATTTTTGGGGCGTGACTATTGCATGATGTCCGGTTCTGTTGATGCCCCGTAGCCGGGTCAAGGGCGGACCAAAGCCCGGCGTAGCGCACCCTTGACGCGGTGGCGGAGCAATATGCGCAAAATGCAACTGATAACTTCGGACCGTGAATAAAGAACATTTAGAAAAACTGGCAGGAGCGGCGAACGTCGAAGAGCTTCGGCGGGCGATAGAAGCATTGTGCCAGCCCTTCGGCAGCCCGAAGAATATCCACCTTCTCCCAAATAGGCGTGTCGAGGAGTATGTGTGCTTCGTGGAGCTCGGCTCGCCGAAGCTCAACTCGTCAATAATTGAGAATTTTGGTGGTATCTACTTTGCCAACGGCGTTACGTTTAGAATTCCATTCAAGCAAGCCAACGACTAGGGTCTAAACAACCCTGGCTGCTTCCCCATAGGCGGGCGACCCGCCGAATAAAATACCTCGGAAAAAATCTCGACGTGGGAGAGGGAACCCGTTGGAATGAAAACATTTTGGGCATCGGCGCGGTTTTTTGCAATCGCCCTGCTATGCATAGGCGCGCGCATTGCCCATGCCGACGATGTAGACGCGAATTCAGCCGCATCTCTGCGCGCCAAGTACGATGGTTTACAGAATCGGCTCAGCCACAATCAGTTCCAGAGGCCGCTGTATTTGGACTCCAGCGAGACCTCGGATAGCGTGACAGGCGACATTTATGCGCGCATCAATTACCCGTTTGCAACGGTGCGCGCCGCGCTGAACAATCCGGGCGATTGGTGCGACATTCTGATTCTCCACGTCAATACCAAGTACTGCCGCGCTTCGTCGGGCAACCAGGGGGCCGTCCTCAATGTAAGCATCGGCAAGAAATACGACGAGCCGCTGGAGAAGGCCTACCGGGTGGACTTTGCCTATCGCGTTGCCGCCCAAACGGCGAACTACCTGCAGGTGAGGCTGAACGCAGACGTGGGGCCATTCAGCACGCGCGACTACCGCATCGTGCTCGAGGCAGTCCCGGTGGAAACCGGGCGCACATTCATTCACTTTTCGTATTCGTATACCTATGGCCTGGTGGGACGGCTTGCACTGCAGGTCTACCTCGCCACAATCGGGCGGAGCAAGGTGGGATTTGCCGTCGTAGGCACACGATCCGACGGCCAGCCCCTTCACATCGGTGGATTACGCGGCTTGGTGGAACGCAATACCATGCGCTATTACCTCGCCATCGAGGCCTTTCTCGGCGCCGTGTCCGCGCCGCCGCAGGAGCGACTCGAAAAGCGCCTGCGTGAGTGGTTTGCGGCCATCGAGCGCTATCCACGCCAGTTGCATGAAATGGAACAGGGTGAGTATCTCGACATGAAACGCAAGGAGTATTTGCGGCAACAGTCCGAACTCCAACCGCCACCGGCCTGACCGCCGGACTGCAGGGACCAGGCTGAACCAACCCTATTGGTTCCGAAGCATGTTTCTTATCAGTCCACAGGGCGCGCAAGTCCTCAAGCACCCCCGGAGCGTTCGCTCCACAGGTGATCAAGACGTCTCGCGCGAATCAGGGCTTGCTTCTGGCGGACGCGGTGGCGGCCGCGCCCTTGAGCCCGCGAAATATTTCGGTATGTGTGCAAGCGTACTGATTCAGCCGCGCATTGCATATACGGTATGCAGCATTCGTACGTTGAATTCACGCCGTATCCGATTTGGTCGGCGCTAACCAGAAGCGAGGAATTGTCATGAGACATCTGAAACTGATTGCGGCAGCATTGGCGGTGTTCGCATTGAGCGCATGCGTGGGGTTTGTCGTCCCCATCCCCCTGCCCAGTTCGACCACCACGCAAGACACGGATCACAACGAACGCCGCTGACCGAGCGGGGCACACGCGGAACGCAGTACTCAGTTCGCACCGTGAATCATTCTGTGGACGATGTTTTCGAGTTCCGTGCGCTCATCCTCGACGTCGAAAATATTCTCGCTGACGCGATCGTCACACGTGTCTGCTGCATTGGTCCGCAGCGGGCGCATTGGGTTCTCTAGTTCGCGTTGAAAAACGGCTAGGGGGCCCCCTTTTTCGGGGCGTCCGCACTGGCCATCTTCACGTTTTGCTTCCTCAGCTTCTTCGCTCGCTTGGCTATCCCCGCGAGGTGCTTCGTGGTTTTTTGCTTCGTTCGCCTAGTCTTCAGCATCTGAGAGTGACTCAATGGAGCCTCCAGTCTATAAGGTTTTTAATTGCACGTTAGTTTGACCCGTTTTTTCGTTCTTGGCTATCAAAACTGCCGCCGCTTCTATGCGCGGTAAGGCGTATCTGGAGTCCCGCCACTGCAGGGTCCCACCGGCACAATCATGACCTCTCACCATTATCTGCATACCGGCCAACGCACCTGCCATGCCGACGATGGACGCGAGGTTCCGTGCGAAGGTTCCGGCCAGGACGCGTCGTTTGCCGTCGGCACGCCCTGGCCGGAACCGCGATTCGATTTGCGCGATGACGAGGTCATGGATCGGCTGACCGGTCTGATCTGGTGTCGTAGTGCCAATCTCGCGGAATTTCCGCTCACCTGGCAGGAAGCACTGGATTTCGTCGCGACCATGAACCGCGAACAGCGTTTCGGCCAGCGCGATTGGCGCATGCCCAATCGCCGCGAATTGCGCAGTTTGCTCAGTCTGCAAACCAAATTGCCTGCCCTGCCTGAGCGACACCCGTTCATCAATGTGTTCAACGGCTGGTACTGGACCGCGACGACGGCGGCCATCAGCCCGGCGCACGCCTGGTACGTGGCGCTCGATGGCGCGCGCATGTTTTACGGCGGCAAAGATCAATCCTTCATGCTATGGCCGGTACGCGGCGAAGGTCTGAGCGTCGTCCCGCGCACGGGCCAATGCCTGTGCTACGATGCCGCCGGCAAAATCATTTCATGCACCGGCTCCGGTCAGGACGGCGAATTGCGTTACGGCGCCCCGTGGCCTGAACCACGCTTCGAAATTCTTCACGCCGGCGTACTGGATCGTCTCACCCGCCTGCTCTGGCGCCGCAGCGCGAACCTCACACCGCAACCGGTGGCCTGGCGCGAGGCATTGGCAGCGGTGGCCGAGCTTAACCACGAAGGCGCCGGAAGTGCCTGGCGGCTGCCAACGATCAACGAACTGGAAGCGCTGGTGGATTGCGCTGCCCACAGCCCGGCCTTGCCGTCCGGGCATCCTTTCGCCGATGTGCAGGACATTTACTGGTCGTCTACCACCAGCCTGTTCGAGCCTGATTGGGCCTGGGCCCTGTACTTGGAAAAAGGCGCGACGGGCATCGGACAAAAGCGGTTCGCACAA
>DATCCF010000241.1:0-5609 GCA_036511435.1 Terriglobales bacterium
CGCGAATGGTGTTCAGCCAGCATCGCCGCCGGCATTGACGGGCCGCGCCTGTTCCAGCACGAAGGACTTCCTGTTGGTCCGTCCTGGCCGGACGTGCGGCGGTTGATCGCCAGCACCGGCGGCGACTCGGCGCGCGACCTCCGCGACCGGGCCATTTTGATGCTGTTGGCGACCTATGGTTTCCGCAGTGGTGAGGTGTCCGGCTTATGTCTGGAAGATGTGAACTGGGAAAGTGAAATCGTTGCGGTTTCGCGTCCCAAGCGGCGGCGCGCCCAGGAGTACCCGCTGGTAATCGAGGTCGGCGAGGCCATTCTCCGATACCTCCAGCAAGTACGGCCCCGCAGTACGCGACGGGAGATTTTTCTGACGTTGAAAGCGCCGTTTCGCCGGCTCTCGCAGGGTGCCCTGTATCATCTGGTTCGTACACGGCTGGATGCGCTCGGAATCCATGTCCCACGCCGCGGACCGCACTCCTTGCGCCATGCCTGTGCCGGCCGTCTGGTGGCGGAGGGCTTTTCGCTGAAAGAGATCGGCGACCATCTCGGGCACCGCAGTGCGGAGGCCACCCGTATCTACGCCAAGGTGGATTTGGTTGGCTTGCGGGAGGTAGCGGACTTCGATCTGGGAGGCCTGCGATGAAGCTGTCCGTGCTCGCTGCCCAGTACGTCGCCTACAAGCAGTCCATGGGCATGCGTTTCCACACCGAAGCCCGAACCTTGCAGTCGTTTTGTAGAGCCATGGGAGACATCGCCGTAGCCGAGATCGCGGCCGATCGCGTGCAAGCCTACATCGCCGGCGCCGGTCCCGTCACGCGCTTCTGGCACCGCAAACACGAAGTGCTCCGCGGCTTCTATCGTTTTGCGATGGCGCGGGGATACGCCGCCACTTCTCCGCTTCCCAAAATCGTCCCCAAACCACCGCACTTCGTGCCCCACATCTTCTCGCATGAGGAATTGCAGAGGTTGCTCGACGCTACCGTCTGTTGCGAGAACCCGCGAAGCAAGTTGCAACCCTACACCTGTCGCATGCTCATCTTGCTGCTGTACGCGGCGGGCCTGCGCATCAGTGAGGCGCTTTCACTCCGGTTGACTGATGTGGATCTGACCGGCGGCGTCCTCACGATTCGCGAAAGCAAATTCTACAAGACGCGGCTGGCACCCATGAGCCCGGCTCTCAACGGCACCCTGGGAGAGTATGTGGCGCAACGAGCCAAGGATCACCCCACTCCGTTGGACGCGGCGCTTTTCTTGACCCGCACCGGAACTCCGGTGGCGCGCCACACAGCGGAAAATGTCTTCAGCCGGCTGCGTGTCCGCGCCGGCGTGCTGCGCCATGACGGAGGTCGTTACCAGCCGCGACTTCATGATCTGAGGCATGCCTTCGCAGTTCATCGATTGGTCTCCTGGTACCGCCAGGGCGCAGACGTGCAACGTCTGCTGCCGCAGCTGGCAACCTACCTCGGCCATGTCCATATCGCTGCCACCCAGCGTTACCTTACCCTGACACCGGAACTACTGCACGAAGCCAGCCAGCGCTTTGAGCGCTATGCACAGGAGGGACAGCATGAATGATCTGACGCTGCTGGGACCCTGGGTGCGGCGTTTTCTGCTCGAACACCTGGTAGCCGAACGCAATCTGGCCCGCAACACGCAACGCAGTTACCGCGATGCCCTTACCCTGATGATTCCGTTCGTAGCCGGCAAACTGCACCAAGCCGTGGACCGGTTGACCGTGGCGGATGTATCGGCGGATCTGGTGCGGCTCTTCCTGGCAGACCTGGAAGAGGCGCGGCAGTGTGCGATTACCACACGCAACCAGCGGCTGGCTGCGGTTCACGCGCTGGCGCGCTTCGTGGGAGAGCACAGTCCGGAACACATTGCCTGGTGTGGTCAAATCCGTTCCGTCCCGTTCAAAAAAGCCAGCAAGGCAGTGATCCCCTATCTGGATAAACCACAGATGGATGCGCTCCTGGCAGCCCCAGACCGCCAAACTGCCCAAGGTCGCCGCGATCACGCCTTGCTGCTGTTTCTCTATAACTCCGGGACTCGCGCCCAGGAAGCCGCACAACTGCTCGTGAGCGAACTCGACTTGGCAGGCTGCTCCGCGAAGATCCGCGGCAAAGGTGGCAAAGAGCGTCACTGCCCATTGTGGCCGATCACTGTTCGAGAACTTGCAGATCTCATCGCAGACCGCTCCCCCACGGCACCTGTCTTTCTCAATCGCTGCGGCCATCCGATTACGCGCTTTGGCATCCACACACTCGTCGAGCGGTACGTACGCAAGGCCCAGATCCAGATGCCCTCACTGGCAACAAAACGGATCAGCCCCCACACGATCCGCCATACGACGGCGACACACCTGCTCCGCGCCGGCGTGGACATCAACACCGTTCGCGCCTGGCTCGGGCATGTGTCGCTGGACACAACCAACATCTACGCGGAAATCGACCTGGAAACGAAAGCCAAAGCTCTCGCCAAGTGCGAAGTCGGCGATGCAAGCAGACCAAAACGGCGGTGGCGGGAGGATCCGGAATTGATGGCGTTCTTGCGCACGCTGTAGCACCGTAATTATGTGGCGTCCCCGCCCACCGCTTCATTGATTCAATGATCCTTGCCCGCTGGACGCCACATAATTCTGGAGGCCACATAACGCATACGGCTCTTACCTCGGATGGGTAGCGGCAAAGCGCTGCTCCGGGTAAGGATGCACCACCCTGGGACGTGGCAACCAGCGTGTGAAAAGACGACCCAGCCGGATGGCAGAGACTTTCCCATTTTGCGAGCGCCGGTGTAACACCTGGCCCCAGTAACGGGCTATCCTCTCCCGAAACAGCCCCAAACTCGCCCAGTTCCCCGGTACGCCGAAGTATTGGTAATGCCCGCCCAGCACACGTTTCAACCACTCCCCGACCTTCGCTACCGGCTCGTGCATACGACTGCGTAGCGTCTGCTTGATCTTTTGCAGTTTCGCCTCCAGTCGCTTCCTCGCCGTTTGTCTTCGGATCTTGCAATGGCCCTGTCTGGTGGTTCCACAACTATGCGCAAACCCCAGAAACGTGAAACTTTCCGGCTTCCCTTCCCCCCGCGCCCCGCGCTCCCGTGCGGCGTTTGGTCCGAACTCGATCAACCGCGTCTTCTCCGGATGCAGTTCCAGGCGCGAACTTTGCCAGCCGTTCCCCAAACTCCTTCAGGAACCGTTCGGCCTCGTCGCGGTGCTCGAACCCCACCACCAGATCGTCCGCGTAGCGAATGGCCATCACTTTGCCCTTCGCCACCTTTTCCCGCCATACCTCGATCCATAGATCGAAAACGTGATGTAGGTACACGTTGGCGAGCAGTGGTGAAATGACTCCCCGAACGCAAAAGATAACTTCGAATTTGAGCGGCGGCTGGAATTTCGACGGAAATCGGGTGCGTATTGACGCATGTCGTATACGGTTGTATGTTTATGACAGATGCCACGCGCGAGCGAGTCCCAGAAGGCCGAGCGCCTCAATCGCGCACGCGACCTATTGCTGCATGTCGATCAACTCTCCGATGCGGTCGAGCAGTTGGCGCGGGACTGCTCCATATCGCCGCGTCAAGCCTATCGCTACCTCGAACAAGCTCAGCGCCTGAAACAACCGGTCCCGCCAAGCGAAGCCAAACTGGCATTCACGGTGAAGCTCCCACACAGCTTGGTCCGGCGCGTCCGCACGTTTGCTGCGGCCAAAGGATTGTCCATCAGCGAGGTGGTCAGCCGAGCGTTGCTCGCGCTGCTGCCGCGAGGACGAGGGCGTGGGTGAGCCGAAGCCAATTCGGCAACACACTCTGCAGTTGGAATATCGGTTCGACCGTTTGTTGCCAGACAAGCTTGCACACGTGTATCAGTTGCTCGTGCCGGATCGACGTCAGCCAATCGGAGGCGATCATCGGAAACCAGCGAATCCAACGACAGGAGTGAATGATGAACAAGCCAGCAGCCATTTATGCGCGCGTGTCCTCGGATCGCCAGAAGGAGAATCACACCATCGCCAGCCAGACGGCGGCGTTGATCGAATACGCGCAGAAGAACGGATACGGCGTGCCGCCGGAATGGGTATTCCAGGACGAAGGCTATAGCGGAGCCATCCTGGTGCGGCCGGGATTAGAGGCGCTGCGCGATCTGGCGGCGGAAGGTCAGATCGCCGCGGTGCTGGTCTACTCGCCAGACCGGTTGAGCCGAAAGTACGCCTATCAAGTCTTGCTCAGCGAGGAACTGTCTTGTTGCGGGGTGGAGTTGATCTTTCTGAAGGCGCCCGCCGGAGCCACGCCGGAGGATCAACTCCTGGTGCAGTTTCAGGGCATGATCGCCGAATACGAACGCGCCCAAATCGCCGAGCGGTGCCGGCGCGGCAAAAAGCACATGGCGCATCAGGGCGGGGTGAACGTGCTTTCCGGCGCGCCTTTCGGCTACCGCTACGTGAAGAAGAGCGACACCTCGGCAGCATTCTACGAGGTGATGGAGGCCGAGGCCAAGGTGGTGCGAATGGTGTTTGAGATCTATACCCAACAGGGACTCAGTATCAACGCCATCGCTCGTTTATTGAATGAGCGCCAGGTCGCGACACGGACGGGCAAAGGCCGCTGGGAACGATCCACCGTTTGGGGCATGCTACGCAATCCCGCGTATCGGGGAACTGCTTGCTATGGCAAGACCGAACAGCGGCCCAGGCAACGTGTCACGCGCCCTCTCCGTCAACGGAAAGCCTTGCCGAGTCGCGACGTTGGTGGTCATGAGCGTCCCCGCGCGGAGTGGATTGAGGTCCCTGTGCCTGCGTTGGTGAATGAAGAGATGTTCGCGCTGGCGCAAGAGCAGTTGGAAAAGAACAAACGTCATTCGCCGCGGCGCACCATCGAGCCGACCTTGCTGCAAGGCATGCTGGTGTGCGAACAGTGCGGCTACGGCTTGTACCGCACATCCACCCACACATCGAAACAAAAACTCAACTACTATCGCTGCATCGGTTCCGATGGATATCGACGGCTGAACGGGCCGGTTTGTACGAATCGGCCAATCAGACAAGATTATCTGGATCAGTTCGTGTGGAGCGAGATCATCCGGCTGTTGGAAGATCCTGGGCTAATCCAAACCGAAATCGATCGCCGTCGCGAGGCCGCACAAAATGCGGACCCGTTGCGCAAGCGAGAAGAGGAATTGCGCCGGGAACAGGCTCGCGTGGAGAAGAGCAGCGAGCGCCTGGTGACAGCCTACCAAGAGGGATTGCTGACCCTTCCCCAACTACGGCAAAGGATGCCGTCATTGCAGAAACAAACACAGGCAGTCGAATCGGAATTACAATCTCTGAAGATGGCGGCAGTGGACGAAGCAAAATACCTACAACTGGCAGAGAGCTTGGCGGGGTTTCGCAGTAAACTGCGGGTACGAGCCGAGGCGATGGACATCGTCGTGCGACAGCAGATTCTGCGACTGCTGGTGAAGGAAGTCCTCGTGGGGGGCGACACCATTACGCTGCGGCATTCGATTCCGATTCCGCAATCCGGGCCAGGGTCAAACGGATCCCCGGTGCCATCTTCCGGCGTCACCGGATCAAGGCCGAACCCAGGTTATCTTTTGCGTTCGGGGAGTCA
>DATCCF010000242.1:0-5372 GCA_036511435.1 Terriglobales bacterium
AGAGCGGTTTAGTTATTTGTGTAGTCTAGGTGCCGCCGGCTGAAGCCGGCTCGGAGGTGAAGGATCAGCGGGAACGCGGCGCTGAAGCGCCGCTCTACCCGTGCTCGCTCGACTACAGTAATTCTTAAACTGCTCTAAGACCCATCTCGCCGCTGCGCGGCTAGTGGTTGCCGGTTTTCTATCATGTGCGGAACAGGGCGCTATCGTTTGCGTAACAATCTGTCTGTGAAGCCCTCCCGTACCCACAAAAGTCGGCTATACGATTCGCAGATCAAGGAGGTTACCGCACACCCAAGTACATGTCCCTTAGTAACTTCCAGGCATTCTGAATTTCGGAGGGATATTCCAAAAATAATACATTTGCCGTGCCCCCTGCTCTATAATTTGGGAAGCTGTTCATAATTTGAGGGTTAACATACAGTCCGTGGGGGAAAGCGTGGCATCTAAGTTGCACGGTAATGATGCACCCGTGGGGGTGATCCCACAGGTACGTCGTACCGGTCAGCCACCAGCCCCGATGGCCCGAGATCTACAAACGCGTTTTTTTGCCGTTATCCTGGCGCTGCTCAGCGTGGCGGCGGTCGTGTTCGCGTGGATCAATTTCCAAAAGGAACATGAATTTTCTTCCCCCTACGATGGTGTCTGGTGGGTGGAGGATGGTGGCCACCTGCGAGCGGCGCGGGTGGACATTGACGGCCCCGGCGAAAAGGCTGGCATCAAGCTCGGTGACCATCTGATGGCTGTCAACGGACGGGATGTAACCAACGTTGGCAGCGTGGAGCGGCAGCTCTACCGGGTTGGGGTATGGTCCAAAGCTAACTACTCGCTGGAGCGCCTGGGCGTGAACCTGGAAGCGCCACTGATTCTCGCCCCGGCCGACCGGTCCCTGTATGACGGATTGCGGCTCATCGCCCTCGTATACTTAGGCATCGGTATCTATGTTCTGCTGAGGCGCTGGACTGCACCCAAAAGCACGCATTTTTACGTCTTCTGCCTGGTTTCATTCATCTTTTACTCGTTCCACTACACCGGCAAGCTTAACGATTTCGACTGGATCATTTACTGGTCCAATGTGGTGGCATGGCTGTTACAGCCAGCTCTGTTCCTGCATTTCTCGCTGACTTTTCCAGAACGCAAAGGCCTGGTGGACCGCCGTCCGTGGCTGATTCCGGCGGTGTATGTCCCGGGCGCGATTTTGCTGATCGCGCACATCTGTGCCCTCGAACTGCTGCAACCGAGTGAAGTGTTGCGCTGGAACCTCGACCGCGTGCAGATGTCGTACCTCGCCACTTACTTCGTTTTGTCGGCGGCGGTGCTGTGGCACAGCTATCGTCATGCCGAGTCGGCGATTCTGCGGCAGCAGATGAAGTGGGTGACGCGCGGAACCATTCTCGCCGTCGCACCCTTCACCCTATTTTATGTGATTCCCTACCTGGCGGGAAGTCCTCCCTCCCTGGGAATGAAGATCTCGGTGTTGTCGCTGGTCTTTCTGCCGCTCACCTTCGGCTACGCCATCTTCCGCTATCGCCTGATGGACGTGGACCTCATCTTCAAGCGCGGCATGGCATACACCATCGCTGCGGGTGCGATTACGGGGGCCTATTTCGCTGCTGTAGGCATTGCCTCGGAACTCTTTCACCAGCGATTCCCCAGCGTCGGTCCAATCGGATTGATCGTAGCCATCGCCGTGACCGCGTTGCTGTTCGATCCGTTCAAGAACTGGGTACAGGATTACCTGGACAAATTCTTCTACCGCAAACGCTACGATTACCGGAAAACGCTGACCGAGTTCGGCCGCGACCTGAACTCGGAAACCGATCTCGACAAGATGCTGACCTCGATCGTGGACCGCTTGTCGCGTACTTTGCTGGTGGACCGGCTGGCGATCTTCCTCTCCGATCCGGAGCAGCCGGAGCAGTTCTCGCTGGCCAAGTCGTACGGTATTTCGAACACCAGCGGCCTCGATTTCGACTTCCTGCACGTCGAACGGCCAGAGTGGCAACTAGGTCACCTGTTCTTCGACAACACCAACCAGGCAGTTCGTGAGACTCGGAGCGCGCGCGACACCATCCGTCGGCTGGAGCTGAACTGTTACATTCCCTGCACCGTCATGAATCGCATGATCGCGGTGCTGGGCCTGGGCAAAACGTCGGAAGGCGATTTCCTCTCCAGCGAAGATGTGCAACTGCTGGAAACTCTGGCCGGATACATCGGCATCGCGGTGCAGAACGCGCGTCTCTACAAGTCTCTGGAGCAAAAGGCCGGACAGTACGAGCGCCTGAAAGAATTCAACGAAAACATTGTCGAATCCATCAGCGTGGGCGTGCTCGCGGTTGACCTGGAAGATCGCATTGAGTCGTGGAATTCGCAGATGGAAGTGATGTATGCCTTGCCGCGCCTGGATGCGCTGGGGCGTCCACTGGGTGAAGTGCTGGCCCCTGCGTTTCTGGAAGAGTATTACCGCGTGCGCCAGACTCCGGGCATTCACAATCTGTACAAGTTCCGGCTGGGTACGACTGCCGGCGACACCCGGGTGGCTAATATCGCCATCGCTCCGCTAGTCACGAAAGACTTCAACATCATCGGCAGGTTGATTATTGTGGACGACATCACCGAGCGGATTGAGTTGGAATCGCAGCTCTCGCAGGCGGAGAAGCTCTCCTCCATCGGCCTGCTTGCAGCCGGAGTCGCCCACGAGGTCAACACTCCTCTAGCGGTGATCTCGTCCTATGCGCAGATGCTGGCCAAGCAGGTCCACGGCGACGAGAAACAGTCCGGCTTGCTGGATAAGATCACCCGCCAGACCTTCCGCGCTTCGGAAATAGTAAACAGCCTGCTGAACTTCTCGCGCACCTCGAGCACCGAGTTCAGCAACGTGGACCTGAATCGTGTTATCCAGGACACGCTGACCCTGCTCGATCATCAGTTCAAGACCGCGCGCATCAAGGTGCAACCCGACCTGCAGCCGGAGTTGCCGCCGATCTACGGGAACACCGGGAAGTTGCAGCAGGTTTTTCTCAACCTGTTCCTGAACGCCAAAGACGCGATGCCCGCCGGCGGTACGCTGATGATCAGCACCTCCAATGGGCACCAGGTGCAGGTGAAAGTCTCGGATACCGGCAGCGGAATCGCGCAAGAGCATATCCATCGCATCTACGATCCGTTTTTCACCACCAAGAACAAACCGAAGACGGGACACAGCGGTGGCACAGGGTTGGGATTGTCGGTGACCTACGGCATCATCCAGGAACATGCCGGCAAGATTCGTGTCGCCAGCGCGCCCGGTCAGGGCACGACATTCATCATGGAATTTCCCATGGTGAGAAAGGCGGTCAATGCCTGAAGTAGCAATCGGTCGCATGGCGACAGGACGCGAAGATTACGCCTCCGCCGGCTCGGTGCTGATCGTCGATGACGAAGCTGCCATCCGCGAGTCGCTGCAAACTCTGCTGGAGTTTGAAGGCTACGCCGTGGAGGTGGCCAACGACGGCTATGAGGGGCTGACTCGAATTGCGGAACGTCCCTTCGACCTGGTGCTACTGGATTTCGCCCTGCCGGAACGCAATGGCATTGAAATTCTGCACGACATCCGTGAACGCGATTCCGAACTGCCGGTCATCATGATCACCGCCTATGGCACGGTCGAGAATGCCGTCAATGCCATGCAAGCCGGCGCCACCAACTTCATCCAGAAGCCGTGGGACAACGAGAAGTTACTGGCTGACGTACGCACCGCCGTCGGCCGGCGGCGCGCCGAAGAAGAAGTCATTCAGCTAAAGCGCGCCCTCAAGCAGCGCTACAATTTCGAGCACATCATCGGCAAGAGCGACCCCATGCTGCGCATCTTCGACCTGGTTGCGCAGGTGGCGCCCAGTCGTTCTACGGTGTTGCTGCAAGGCGAAAGCGGCACGGGGAAGGAGCTGATCGCCAAAGCCATCCACATGAACTCGACGCGCCGCGACCGCGCGTTCGTCCCCGTGAACACCGGCTCGATGCCGGCAGACCTGCTGGAGTCCACGCTCTTCGGCCACGTCAAGGGTGCCTTCACCAGTGCCATCGCCAGTAAGAAAGGCCTGTTCGAGGTGGCCGATCGCGGGACGCTGTTCCTCGACGAGATTGGCACCATGAACCTGGAGACGCAGGCCAAAATCCTGCGCGTGCTGCAGGACCGCAAGTTCATGCACCTGGGCGGCGTCAGCGAGATACAAGTGGACGTGCGCATTATCGCCGCCACCAATGTCAATCTCCAGCAACAGGTGAAGGACGGAAAGTTTCGCGATGACCTGTTCTATCGTCTCAACGTGATCACCATTGACCTGCCGCCGTTGCGCCAGCGCAAGAATGACATTCCGATCCTGGTGGCGTTCTTCATCGCCAAGTATGCGGAAGAGAATGAGCGGCTGCCGCTACACCCAACTCCCGAAGCGATGCGGCCGCTGCTGGAATACGACTGGCCGGGCAACGTGCGCGAATTGGAAAACGTGATCGAGCGCGCCGTAGTACTGGCGACGGGGCCGGACCTCACCGTGGATCTGCTGCCTGACAATGTCATCGGCCGGAGCGGCAAGTTTGCCATGATGGAGCACCGCCCGGACGCTTCACTGTTCGAAATCATCGAAGATTGTGAGCGCCGCGTCATCAGCGACATGCTGGAAAAATGCGGCCGGAACCAGACCGAAGCCGCCGACCGCTTCCGCATTCCCCTCTCCACGCTGAACCAGAAAATCAAGCGCCTGAATATTGAGATTAAGAAGAAGAATAGAGAGAACGGGAACAGCTAGGGCAGTGCAGTTCCCGCCCGTCATCAGAACGGAGCGCGGGCCTCGTACCCTCCGGAGTCGAAGGACCGTTTATACGAGGTCGCGTCTCACAAAGGACTCTTTGTGAAACCCGGGGTGTCATGTGCCTTGATGGGGGTAACTTCAAGGTTGACCGTGACTCAGGAGTAACCTATTGTTTGGGTTTCGGCGGGGGACGGGCTGGCGAGATATTCGAAGACTTTCCCTCGACCGCAGAAGGAAAAGGTCCGGCAGAATCTCACTTGACGAGCGCGTGGGTGGGCAGATATGAACACACCATGGTCACACGCAGACGTAAGCGCACCCAAGTTATGCACGTACGTGACGTTCGCGAGTCCAAGCCATAGCACTGAAGGGCGGATAGTAGAGCGCTTATCGACCAGATAGGTGGCAGCTAGAGTCAACACTATTGTTCCATTGTTTTTTTACGTCAGCTAGAGCGTTTCCAGCGATAGTGTAGACTGTTGGTGGCGATTCTCTGCTCCACCCGATGGCACGACCCTACGCGAATGATTTGCGGCGAAAGTTTTTGCAGGCCTATGAGCAGGGCCAAGGGACCCTGGGGGAGTTGGC
>DATCCF010000243.1:0-8023 GCA_036511435.1 Terriglobales bacterium
AGCGAATCGCGAACCGCGAACCCCGGCCTCCATGACATTTGTCACCCTGAGTCGCTGACAATCCACACTACCGCCTGAGCTTGGCAGGACCGATGATCGCAAGCGTGGCCCGAAGAAACCCGGGCGCACGGGAGCGAACGATGTCAACCGCTTTAGCCGAAATGCCACACCGCAACTCGGCCTTCCGGCCGGTCAGTGTGGCCAGGAGCCGCAATCTAAAGAAGAGCTACGGAGAAGTTGTCGCACTGCGCGACTTAAATCTCGAGATCTACGCTGGCGAATTGCTGGCGCTGCTCGGGCCCAACGGTGCAGGCAAGACCACGCTGGTGCGCATGCTGCTGGGTCTGGCGCGTCCCGACTCGGGTAGTGTGTCGGTGCTGGGTTCCGATCCTCATCTGGGGCACGTGCAAGCTCGCGTCGGCGCCATGCTTCAGGTTGGGCGTGTGCCCGAGACGCTCAAAGTGCGCGAACACATTGATCTGTTTTCGTCCTACTATCCGGCGCCCCTGCCCATCGCCGAGACACTCAAGATCGCGGGGATCGAAGACATCCAGGAACGTCCGTACGGCGAGCTTTCCGGCGGGCAGAAGCAGCGGGTGCTGTTCGGCATCGCCCTCTGCGGCAATCCCGACCTGCTCTTTCTTGACGAGCCCACGGTTGGCCTCGACGTGGAAGCCCGCCGCCTGATGTGGGCGCAAATTCGCACCCTCATCGGACGCGGCAAAACGGTACTCCTCACCACCCATTACCTGAACGAAGCCGATGCCCTGGCGGATCGCATCCTTGTGCTTGACAAGGGGGCGATTGTGGCCGAGGGCACACCCGCCGAAATCAAGGCGCGCGCCATGGGTAAACAGATCCGCTGTACCAGCAGGCTGGCGCTCGAAGAAGTTCGCCAGATTCCCGGTGTGCTCAGCGTCAAGGCCGACCGCAACGCGTTTGAGTTACAAGTGAACGCCGCCGAACCGGTGGTGCGCGAGCTGTTGCAGCGAGATTCATGGCTGGGCGATTTGGAAGTCACCAACGCGGGCTTGGAGGAGGCGTTCCTCGCGTTGACGCAAAACCATAACGCCGATGCCTCGAAGGAGATGAACTAACATGGCTGCCACCACATTTTCCGCTACGCTCGCTGTGACCCGCCGCTCCCCGGCGCGAACCATCGCGCTCTTCTACAAGGAAGCGAAGTACGAGCTGCTGAAGAACGTGCGCATCCCTGTGTACGCGATCTCGACGGTCGCATTTCCGCTGATGTTCTACGTGCTGTTCGGCATCGTGCTGGGATCGGGCAACCCTGCGAACCGGAATGAAGGCGCGGTCTATATGCTGGCCACCATGGGATGCTTCGGCGTGATGGCGGTCTCGCTGTTCGGTTTCGGCGTGAGCCTCGCGATTGAGCGCGGCCAGGGCTGGCTGCAAGTGAAGCGGGCTTCGCCCATGCCGATTACCGCCTATTTCTTCGCCAAGCTCTTCTCGGCAGTCGTATTTAGCACGGTGATCATGCTTCTTCTGCTCGCCGTCGGCACTACATTCGGGGGCGTACGCCTGCCGCTGACGACGGCCGCTCGACTGGTCGGCATTCTGGTCGCGGGTTCGATTCCCTTCAGCTCGATGGGACTGGCGATCGGATACTTCGCGAAACCGAATTCCGCGCCGGCGGTGGTCAATCTGATTTATTTACCGATGGCGTTCTGCTCTGGACTGTGGATCCCGCTCTTCATGCTGCCGCACGGATTGCGCGTGTTCGCCAACGTGCTGCCTCCCTACCACATGAGCCAACTCGCACTCAACGTGGTCGGCATGGGCATCGCGCCGGCTTCCACTTGGCAACACGTCGAGGGATTGCTGTCGTTCACCCTGGTTTGCCTGGGATTGGCTGCCTGGGGCTACTGGCGGGATGAAGGCAAGATGTATGGGTGAAGAACAGTAGTCAGTAGTTAGTGGTTAGTGGTTAGTGGTTAGTGGTTAGTGGTTAGTGGTCAGTGGTTAGTGGTTAGTGGTCAGTGGTTAGTGGTTAGTGGTTAGGGATCAGGGCTTAGGGGTTTGTGCCTAGTTGTTAGAAGCCATTCCATGAATCGTTTTGTATCAGGGCACGGCTTCAGACGTGCCGCAACGGGTCAACAACGACTTGGGCTTCAGCCCCTGAGGGACCCATTCTTGCAAGGGCTAAAGAGGGTGTGTGAGAGCCCAACATGATATTTGCCAGTGGAATTTACTGGGCGAAAATCCAACGCCGTAGGCGCGGAATAGTCTAGCCCAGCACGGAGCCGCAGGCGGAGTGCTGGGTAGCGTGGGAAATAGATCCGAGTACCGTAGGGACGACAGACGTTCTCACACACGCTCTAAAGCCCTGACCTTTGCTGCGCTGCGTTCGGCACGACTAAAAAGCCTACCCTGAGCGCAGCCGAAGGGTTGTGCCCTTATACGCCTCAGATGAGTTCTAGTTGATACGAACTCGTTGTCGAAGCCGGTCGACAGATATCTAAGTACGAATTAGGAATGTGGTTATGAAAAGCAAAACTGCACAATGGATTCTCTGGGCCGTGGCCATGGTTATCTTTACCGCGCTTACTCTTAGTGGCCACTGGGATTGGCTGGGGGTGGCGATTACCGCTGTGGCCGTGATCTGGTATACGGTTGTGCCCAAGACCCATTCCAGACAACAATAGGGATCGAGCAGGCAATGGCTATCGTTCGCACAATCTGGTGGAAAATTTACCCCAACGAGGACCGCCATTGGTGGATGCCGCTCATATGGCTCCCCTTCATGATCTGGTTCTTCGTGGATCCAGCATGGAAGCATGCCGGGCCGCTGCTGTGGATCGGGAACACCCTATACGGCATTTTCTTCATTTGGCTGTATCTATATTCCTTCTCTCGCCCCGAACCGCGCAGGCTTTTTGCCGTCGCCGCGATGATCGCGATGGCGACTGTCGTCATTCCCTTCAACGGGGGTGGCGTCGGCATGCTCATTTATGCGATCGCCGCTGGGGGTTTCACCACCAGCCTTCGACGCGTGATTGCGCTCATCGCGCTCGAGCTTGCCATCCTCGGTTTTTACGCGCACCGCCTGCATCTGCCGGTGGGGGCTTGGGGTTCGATGCTGCTGTTGATCATCCTGGTGGGAATGGGGAACCATTTCGGAGCGGTCTCGCATTGCGCGGAAGCGAAGCTGCAACTCGCGCAGGACGAGATCGAACATCTTGCCAAGGTCGCCGAGCGCGAACGCATCGCGCGCGACCTGCACGACCTGCTCGGACACACGCTGTCGCTCATTACCCTGAAGGCCGAGTTGGCGCGCAAATTGGTGGACCGCGATCCGCAGCGGGCCAAGCAGGAAATGCAAGATGTAGAGCATACTTCGCGCGCCGCGTTGGCCGACGTGCGCGAAGCCATCAGCGGATATCGTGGTCAGGGACTCGCCGCCGAACTCCTGCGCGCCCGCCAGACGCTGCAAACCGCGGGCATTACCGTGGACTGCGAAGCCTCGGAAGTTCCGCTCAGTCCGGCACAGGAAACCGTTCTTGCGTTGGCGCTTCGTGAAGCCGTGACCAACGTGGTGCGTCACGCCCAGGCGCAAACGTGCAGCGTCCGTCTCGGACGTGACGAACAACTGTGTACCCTGGAGATCGCCGACAACGGATGCGGCGCCGATGGTCCGGAGGGCAACGGTCTGCGTGGCATGCGCGAACGGCTGGAGGCGATCGGCGGCTCCCTTCAGCGCCAGACCGCGGCCGGCACCCGCCTAGTGATTCATTTGCCTCTCGCGCCAATGGCCTCGGCTCTGCGAAACTGAGAGCATGACTGCCGCCAAGCGCGACAAGATCAGAGTGGTCCTCGCCGAAGACCAGGCCATGGTCTTGGGCGCGCTCGCGGCGTTGCTCGAAATGGAAGACGATATCGAGGTCATCGCCCGCGCACAGTCCGGCGAGGAAGCCCTGCGCCTCGTACAGCAAACCCGGCCCGACGTATTCATCACGGACATCGAAATGCCCACGCTGACGGGGTTGGAAGTCGCAGCCGAACTGAAGCGCCGAGGCGTCGCGGTGCGCGTCATCATTCTTACGACGTTCGCGCGCGCTGGATACCTGCGCCGCGCCCTTGACGCCGGAGCCTCGGGCTATCTCCTCAAAGACATGCCCGCGGAACAACTCGCGGATGCGGTGCGCCGCGTGCATCGCGGACTGCGCGTCATCGATCCCCAACTCGCCGCCGAGGCTTGGACGGATGACGCCGATCCGCTCACCGAGCGGGAGCGTCAGGTGCTGCGTCTCGCCGGAGAAGGCAAAGCCAGCTCCGAAATCGCCACGGAATTGAATTTATCGGAAGGCACGGTGCGCAATTATCTGTCGGAAGCCATCAGCAAACTCGGCGCCGCCAATCGCGTCGAGGCCGCGCGCATTGCCCGCGCGAAGGGGTGGTTGTAGCAGGCGGCCGGATAAATCGCAGTCAACGAGCGCAAGAAAAACGCCCCGGAGCAGGAGGCACTCCGGGGCGTTGGTTCTCTCAACGCGAGGGGCTATGTCAGGAAGAACTCGCGGGTGATCTTAGTCCATTGTTCGTCCGTCATGGTGCCGGCGAGATCGTCGATGGCTACTCCGCCGTCCTGGGCCAAGGCGCCGAGCGCGCTGGGCATGACCCGCTGCAACCGCATCGAGGACTCTTCCGTCCACCACCGCGCCAGTGCGCCGCCCAGCAGGTTGCGGAAGTTGGTCTTGGCGTCGGGAGACTGCACGGTTACCAGCCAGCCTTCGCCGTAGGGATCTTTCGTTGCCAGCGCCGGATCGTTGACCACCGCTTCGTTGATGTCGGCTACACTGCCTTCGATCGGAGAAACCATGTCAACTTTGACGCCGTTGCGCACGATGCTCCATACCTTTTGTCCCTGACGGATCCACTGACCGCGCTGCGGGAGCGCGATGTGCTCGGCCTTGCCGGTCAGCTTGGAGGCGAAGTCGTCGATTCCGATTCGTACCAGGTTTGGACTCTCGCTCAGCGCCCAGGTGTGTCCGGGATGATAGCGAAGATTGTCGGGGACTGAGAAGCCGCCCACCATGCTGGGTCTCAACCGCGCCGCAGTCGCGTCCTGTTTGCGCATTGCCGGGGCTACCTGAAGCACGGGCTGCTTCGCTTTCGAGTAGAAGAAATCAATAGTAAGGAAGATTGCGAACATCATGAGAACTAGAAGAACTGTCATAACCGCCTCCTGCCTCGCATCCGAGGGCTTCTTGCTCTGCCAGCGCTTGGTTGCTTCGCGCTGGACACTTTTCTTAAGGCATTCGGGGCACCAAACCAGCGAATCAGGAAAATTGTTGCTATGAGCGCGTGCAAGTGGCGACGATTGTGTGGGTTGTGCAGCCCTGTTGCGAATCTTCTCGATCCCTGAGTTGCATTCTTCAACGAGGCGATTCGTTGTGTTCTGCAACTGGAAATCCGTGGATTGCCGGCTTTAGCGATCACTCCTGTTCTGTATGCCCAGCGGAACCAGTGAGTTAGCTTGCACTGGAGACGGGTGACGGGCGGTGTTGCAATTTGCATCGCGGTGATGCACTCTGCAACACCACAGAGAAGAAAACCAGCAGTGGGGAAAAATAATTTTTGCGAGGAAGCGCGAGAAATCGAAAAACGGCGAACCGGCAGGGCCGAAGAGAGACTTTACCGCTGGCTTCAGAGGCTGCTGTCAGGGGGAAAGCGGGCCCTTCGCTCGAGTGTTGATGTCAGGCGGCTCGCTGAATCCTCGTAAAGTATTCTGATGTTCCGGAATGGATCGTTCAGAGGTGTTATCAATGCCTATGAGTAGCGCACAGACTCCAAGCTCCCACAGAATTGCGCGGAGTGTCGGCTTTTGGACGATTGCAATTGTCCTGATCGCGCTCTGTTTGTACTCACGACGGCCCGACGCGATTCGGCGCCCGCAATTCTATGCCGAGGACGGCACCATCTTTTATCAGCAGGCTTACCAGAATGGCGCTGTGGTTTCGCTGTTTCATCCTTATAACGGCTACTTTCACGTAATGCCCCGCATTGCCGCGGCTATATCCCTTCTGTTTCCATTCTCTTCGGCGCCTATATTTCTTGCGCTGATAGCGCTAGCGGTGCAAGCGGCTCCGGCTATTTTTCTGCTCTCAGACCGGATGCGCAACCTTGGGAGCTTAGGACTGCGTTGCGGGCTGGCCGCCCTCTACCTGGCTATCCCGGGCATAGAAGAGATTCACGTCACCATCACGGGCGTGCAATGGCACTTGGCTGTCATCGCCTTCCTGGTGGTGATCGCAGAATCGCCGGGCTCGCCGGCGGGACAGATATTCGACATTGTTCTGCTCACGTTGGCGGTGACTAGCGGCCCTTTTTCTATTTTTCTGTTGCTGCCAGCGTTGCTGGTCTTGGCAGTTCGCCGGGACAAATGGAGCGTAGTTCGGCTATCAATGTGTGCCGGAGGCGTCGTGTTGGCTTTTGTCGGCTTGCTGCTGACGGCGCATAGCCGTCCACAACAGCCGCTTGGGGCCAGCGTTGCCGGCTTTAGCCGAATCGTAGCCGGGCAGGTTGTCCTACGACTGGTGCAGGGGCACAATCGTCTGGATCATCTCTCACCTTCTCCCGCTGTCGTGACCGCACTTTCGGTGGTCATCACCTTGCTTACCTTAGCGGTTGTTCTGTACGGATTGCGACGCGGCACGCTCGAGTTGCGAGCACTGCTTCTGTATGGCTCGCTGCTGCTGGCTGCGGCATTAGCCTTTCCTACCGCTAGCACGACCACCTATCAGTGGATCCCAATGCAAGTGCCCGGAGCTGCAAGCCGGTATTGGTACATTCCCGATTTTGCTCTGATCGCAACGCTGATCTGGATGCTCGGCGCGCAACGCCCGGCGTTGATCCGGGTTGTTGCAACCACACTTATATGTATGACGCTCTATGGGATGATGAAGTATTGGCGATTCCCAGCTGCGGCCGATCTCCACTTTCCCACCTACGCCCGGCAGTTCGAAAACTTAGCACCCAGAGAGCGCCTGCAAATTCCGGTGAATCCACCCGGTTGGTCCATGACCCTGATCAAGAAGTGAAAGCAAAATTGCCACGCCGCCGAAGAGCCTAATAGTCTCCACCAAACCAGATAGACGCTCCGTTAGCATAGGCAATTTTTGGCGTGCACGCACCAGTTCCGAAGGCGGCAGCGATGCTGAGCGGCGTAGCAAGAATTTCTTCATGCCCGACAAGAATTAGGTGGGTTCGTGGATAGAACGCATAACAGTAGCATTGCGGGGCCCGCCATTCGAAATTATTGCGCGGCGGTGCCTTGCAGCACGATTCCAAGTTTCTCGGTTCCACTGGCACCCGAGGATGGACCGGTCACTGAGAACACCTCCACTCCCTGCGCATCTCTCAGGACGCTACTCAGATCGCCTGCTCGCTGAGCGGCAAATGACAAGTACGAACCATCCAGCGGTAATCGCGCTTGCTATCAGGTCACTTCCCATCAGGTTGTGCAGAGGACTTTCACCTCCTAGAGCGGTCCCAACGACACTGTATCCTGCGAGCAAAGGTAGAGCCGCGCTTTAGCGCCGCGTTCGCCGCGAACAAAAGGACCTTGCGCCGCCGGGGCCATTAAAAATGACGCAGCGGCGCAAGGCTACGGTATCCTCCTCGATGCCGGCCTGAAAAGACTGTATCGCAGCCTCTGCCGTCCCTACGGGACTCGACCATATTTTCAACTTTACCCAGCGCTGAAGGCTTTGGGCTAAGCTCTTTCCCCCCATTCGGGGCTGGTTTCTGTATGCTTCCTTCCACTGCAGCACACCGGTAGGGGGTCGCGACACAGTCTCTGAAGGCCGGCTCTACCCGGGACCCTACCAACTCTGGAGCCGCTATAGCTGTCGAACATGCTCGGCACACGAAAAAAAGGAGGGCGCGTTCGCCCTCCTGGAGATTGGTTTTACTACGGTTTCGATCACTTCTGGGTGGGTCGGGGAATGCCGGGGAGAGCCACGATCGATCCGAACAGTCCGTGAGCTTCTCCGAAAACTCCCGC
>DATCCF010000244.1:0-11224 GCA_036511435.1 Terriglobales bacterium
TCCGAGTCCCGTAGGGACGGCAGGGGTTCTCACACACGCTGTTTCTTTTGAGCGTGTCTGCGAACTCGTTCGGAGTTGGCACGGTGAAAAAATTGCGGTAATCGAGCCCGCAGCGGCCCGCTGAATCTTTATTTCTCCTCCAGGCTCCGAAGAAGGAAATATTCATTGAGTGGCCGGTCGTCTTTCAAGGCGGGAGTATCTGGAGCTTGCGCGATTACTTGGTCGACCGACAACCCACCGTTGAGGGCGGCGGCCAGTTGAGCTTCGGGAGTCGCCTCCGGGCCCCACTCCATCATGTCCGTAATCGCCGCGGTAGGCATCCGGCCCAGCAATTGCTTGGCGGTGCGGCTCGGTATGGGACGGGTGCTGGCCAGAATGTGAATACCCCAATCCCCCCCCAGGCACGGGAAGACACGCAGATAAGGGAATGACTCCCTTAAGGCGCGGGCGGCAGAGGCGCGAAAGACGCGATCTTTTCCCGGCAGCCACTGCTGCAGAATGCCGCCGGGGCGTAGGTGCTGCTTGACAATTCCATAGAACTCTTCGGAATAGAGCAAACTGGAGCCCGCAGCGGTGACCGGAGGCGGCGGGTCGATCGCGATTACATCGTATTGCTGGGGCGTGCGTTCGAGATAGCGCCGTCCGTCATCGATGACCACATGGGACAACGGCGAGCGCGGCAGCGCCGGTCCATCCGCGTGATAATAGCCAAACAGGCGGGGGACGCTCGGCACCAGCTCTACCGCGGTCACAGGTATTCCCCAGGAAAGCAGCGAACGGTAGGTTGTTCCCATACCGAAGCACACTACCAGAGCGTTTTGCGGCGGACGATCGAGAAACATCAATGGCAGGTGGGCCATCATCTTGGTCGCGGGAGTCAAAGCAGTCATCCCCACACCATTGATCAGCAGGAGCTTGTCCATCCCGTCACCCGTGGCTATGCTGGTTGCGGTATCGTCGCGAAGGACCTCCCGGGGGACGAACTGGTCTTCATAGGCTTTGCCGGTAAATACCAATATCACCGCTACCAGCACAATTGCATAAGAACTCATGCGTTGCCAGATGGGCACGGCATCTACAAGTTCAGAGGTGGACGACCATCCCGGGCGCAGCCCTATGGCAAGCCACGGCAGCGCGAGCACCAATAACGCCCAGCGTTCGCTCATCACGGGCAAGAGCACGAATCCCGATAGAAGCGGACCGAGGATGCAGCCGATTATGTTGATCGCATAGGCGCGTCCGGCACGCTCCGGGTCGCCCGCGGACCAGCGATCCACGAGCATGGGAGTCACGAATCCCAAAATGCAAGAAAATGGGATGACCCCTATGGCTAACCGCAACGGTTCGGCCAAATCAAATTTCGGGTTCGCCGCAAGCAGCGGCAAGAATGCAGATAGTCCAAGCACGGCCCAAATCAGCGCCGGTTCCTGGTAATATCTGCGGCGCCACAGTCGGTAGATTTGCGAGCCCAGGAATGTCGCGGCCAGATACGTTCCCAGGATGGCCGCAAACGCATACACCATGGTGCCCAGATAGGGCGTGAACTGACGGATCCAGACCACCTCCGTGCCCATGCTAGAGAAGCCGGTAGCGAACAGCAGCAGGAGCGGCTTCTTGCTTCCCCATAACCTGTGCGGCGATCTCGTAATCGTGGAATCTTCAGCAAATCGTGAGGATGAGGATGCTTCAGCGGCAGGCCGCCCTACGATCAAGGCCATTGCAGACAGCGCAATGAGAACATTGAGGGCCATCCCGATCTTCAGGGTCCCGTGAAAGCCAACCAGTTCGATGAAAAGCAAGGGCAGGGTTGCGCCTGCCACTGCACCCAACACATTTGACAGGTAAAGAAAACTGAAGGAACCAGTCGATTCCTGGGGGCGGTCATTCTTAATAGCCAGCATGGCTATGGGGATGGTTGCCCCCATAAAGGTGCACCAGGGAATCAAGGTGAGCGCGACCCAAGTCCCGGAAACCAGATAGTAAGCCCAGGACGAGGAGAGGCCGGTGCGCTCCATCAGGCTCCGCCCCCACAGCAATTCGTAAGGAACAATAAGGGCGGAAAAACCAATCAACAGTTCAGTTAGCGCGTAGAGCCGTAGAGCCGGAATCGTGAGTTGGTCTCGATACTTTCGGATCAGGCGGCCGCTCCCCCACGAACCCAATCCTAAACCAGCCATGAACATGGAAAGCACGATGGAGACAAGCGCGCTGGTGACCCCAAACTGGGCCATGGCCAGCCTTAGCCAAACGATCTCGTAGAGAATGCTGCAAAAACCCGAGATGAAGAAGAAGACAAAAAACCAACCCATGCCGAGAATCCTCCCCGGACCCGAGGCAACCCACTTGTCAGATTGAACTGTGCCCCGAGATTGCTGAAGTTTCTCTGGCAGCACAGATATCTTGGCCGGAATTTCCATTTTGCAGTTTAGGAGGCGGTCCACCGTTACCAAACATACACGAAAACGTGAGGGCCCGGAATTTTGGTACTGAAGCGGGGTGCTTCACCTGCACGATTCGCAAGGTGGGTGGCCCGCCGTAACATTTCTGCGGGTGCCTCACCCAAGCTGCTTTTGCGAGGTAGGATAGCTCCGTGACCCTCACTCTCAACGGCATTTCCATTCGCTCCCGCTTCCGTCCGGTCCAGGGAGTGCTGTGATCTGAAAACAAAATCCCCCCAACAAAAGCAGCTTGGATTTGCCCTGAGCGGAGTCGAAGCCCGCGGCACCCTTACGATGGTTGCCTCGGCTGCCCGGCCGATAGGCGCTGTAATATTGCATTGAATTGCCGGACACTAGGAGCCTAGACTTAAGCTAGAAGCAGGCGACCGCAATCCAAGTCAGGAAATGCGCGAAACCAAGCCAGTTCTGACGCCCGAGCTTGCGAATCATACTAAGCGCGCGCCGGTATGGCGTGCGCCTGCATTCGAAGTCACAACCTTCCGCCTTCTCGTCGAGCATGTTGCTCGTCTAGCCTATGCGAATCCGGACGAGTTGGTGTTCTTCCGGGGACAAGACAAGGACTACCAAAGCAGGGCTGGTGGGACCACTCTTTACCCCGCGATTTACAGAGGCGACTCACTAGCAACACGAGAACTGCGTCATCGATTCGACCTGCTAGAGCAAGCGGCTCGCCAGTTGGTCGAAAGGTTTAGAACAGCGGGCGTTGAGGGCCACCGCGACCTTCGGCGAAAACCCTATATCCAGTGGAGCATTCTCCAACATTATGAGGTGGTTGCAACTCCGTTGCTTGACTTGACTCAGTCCCTCCGAGTTGCTTGCTCGTTCGCGCAGCTGCATGGGACCGACGCGACCTGTTATGTCTACGTCCTCGGTTTGCCATACCTGACGAACCGCATATCAATCAATTCCGAGCACGACATCGTGAACGTGCGACTCCTGAGCATCTGCCCCCCAGCTGCTCTCCGTCCCTATTTTCAAGAGGGCTATCTGGCCGGTACCGCCGATGTCGCAACAGAATTCGATTCTAAAACGGAACTTGATTTTAGGAACCGATTGATCGCGAAGTTCGCAATCCCTCGCGCAAAAGCGTTTTGGGGATCGGGATTCGATCAGATTCCCGAAACTGCCTTATATCCCAGAGGGGACCAAATCCTTGAGCTATGCAATGCCTTGAAGAGTGAGCTACGAGAGGAACTTCAGCCCGGTCAATTGGGCGACTTTGTGAAGGAGTGGGCTCTATTGGAAGATTATCTCTTAACTACCGCACGTCGGCTGACCGAGAGAAACGTATCTGTTCGGGAGGCGATCGCGGCGCTGGCAAAACGCGGCGAGATTACCCAGGAGCAGGCAGCCACACTGGACGCGCTGAGGCGGTTCCGTAACATGGTCGTTCACCAACCAAAGGCCATAGAGGCCGGTACGCTTGGCGAATGGCTGGAGACCACACGAAACATGGGGCGTATGCTTCGGAAAGCCGCCATATAACCACAACTCCCAGCGGTTGGCCCACCCTAAACATTCTGAGGGTGCCTCGCCCAAGCTGGTTTCGCTTGGGTGGGATAGTTCCGTGACCCGAGGCTGAACGGCTCCACAGAGAAAGGCAGAACTGACGTGACTACGAGAGCGAAGAAGCCCATCAGGGCAGAAAAAAGCAGCGGGAATGTCTTTGCCGACCTCGGTCTTCCCCATCCAGAACAGGAGCTGTTGAAAGCCAGGCTCACGCTGCAGATTTACCGCCTCATCAAAAGCCGCGGCCTCAGGCAAGCCGAAGCCGGAAAGATCCTCGGTATCAAGCAGCCTCACGTCTCTGCCTTGATGCGCAACCGCTCTGGCGCCTTCTCCGTCGAACGGCTTATGGACTTTCTCACCGCCCTTGGGCAGGACGTGGAGATTACCGTAAGGCCCACGCGCAAGCAACACGGCGAAGTGTCCGTCGTTGCGTGATCGCGGGAACAGCCGGGTGCCCCATCCTTTCGCCCGCCTTTTGGCGAAAGGGTGGGAGGAAAAAGGTGGTGAGGTCGTAAACTGCGGCGTTGACGAAATTGGGCTGGCGGCGACAACAACTGAAGGTGATGAAATGCGGGGATTCGTGGAACCGGCGCAGACCACGTGGCAGGAACACAATCTGCATCCTTGCGGCTACCCAGTGCAGTGACCCAGGTTAGCCCAACAGAGGGGCGAACCTGGGGCACCAGGCCACTAGGATCGCCCCAAATTGGGCGTGACCAGTTCGGTCCAAGAAATCCACAGGAATCTCTCTTGATACCGACTCGCCTGTTGACTTTTGTCCGTCCAAGCGCCGATACATGAAGTGTGGTTGCAACAAAGGGAAACGGGAATCGGGCGCAAGCGAGGTGAATGAATTTTGACGGCCACCATGACTTTCGGACCTTCTGGGCATCATAATGGTTCCAATGGGCGGAATGGGAGCAAGCGGCAGAAGTCGGCCAGCCCCATTGAAGTCAGCACAAGACCTTTCCTCCTAGACATCCACGCCGATGCCCGCAGAATTCCGCTTTCCGACTCCAGCCTTGAACTTGTTGTCACCTCACCACCATATTGGCGTAAACGGGATTATGGGTTTGTCGGACAGATCGGGCAGGAACCAACACCCCAAGAATATGTGGGCAATCTCATCGCGGCGCTTCGAGAATGGAGGCGCATACTGACGCGATGGGGTTCCGTATTCATAAACATAGGTGATACCTATTGGAACCGGTCTCTAGCGGGTGTCCCGGGACGGCTTGAGACAGCCGCGTGTGACGACGGCTGGATCCTGCGAAATCGGATTGTATGGACCAAGCCGGGTGGTATGCCCGAGCCCGCAAGAAATCGGCTGGCGAATCGGCACGAATACATCCTTCATTTAGCGGTCAGCTCGGACTATTACTACGACATGGTCGGCTACGCGGAACAGTACAGCAATGGCTCAAATCCGGGAGATGTGTGGGAAATTCCACTACAGCGGAATATGGGACGTCATCTCGCGCCATATCCGGACGAGATTGTCCAAAGAGCCTTACTTCTTGCTTGCCCTTCCGAAGTTTGCCTGGCCTGCGGTTCGCCTCGCCGCAGAATCATTCAAAAAACCTCCGATCTGGATCCCAATCGGCCTCAGGCCCGAAGAGCGATGGAGCTTGCCAGGGAAAAGGGCCTTACGGCTAAACACATAGCGGCGATTCAAGCCACCGGTATTTCCGATGCTGGCAAGGCGCTGCTAGTCCAGACCGGCACAGGAAGGAATAGCGAGGAAGTAAAGCGGCTGGCGGGAGAAGCAAAGGCTGCGCTCGGTGGATACTTTCGCGAGTTTACATTTGCCAAAAAACGGACAGTCGGTTGGACAAAGTGTGAATGTGGTGCCGCCTTTCGACCGGGAATCGTGATGGACCCGTTTAAGGGTACCGGAACCACACTTCGTGTTGCCGGAGCCCTCGGCCGTAGCGCCGTTGGTGTAGACTTGTCTACGGTAGGTGACCCCGACATCCTGGGTCTCAAAGACGGATGCCCCCCGAAGGTGACGCAAACCCGCTCCTGATAAGTGCCGCTGCTGTAAACCTCGCTCTAAAAAACCTAACGTCCGCGAAGGTTCATCCCGCTTTTGCTGGCTACTTGTGTGTGTGTCGTGAGGCACGCTCTAAGGGGAAACTTCGGGATCTCCAACCTAACTTCAAATCATTCTTCGATAACTTCCTGAGGGTGGGGGGCGCACCGGTTGAAAAACCTTATTTGATGCCCTTTTCTGAATCAAGGGGTGATAATTGGACGCCTTTCTTCAACCGTAACGTCGCTGGTTCATATGCCCCAAGCTCCTTGCGCGGTGTTTCTCCCTTCCTGCAGGTGGTAACTATCGGTGGTTCCAGGCGCCGCGCAACCTATTCGCTCGTTCGCGACCATGCCACTAAAGCGAGCCAGTATTTGCTTTTCGGCAAGCGCTTAGGGGTGGTTTCACTCGCCGCGGTTCTCTATCGTGACTACGGCTTGGAATTCAACTTGCCGAACAGTGGAGGCCTTGTCTTGGAGTTCCGTGCTGTAGGCCTTGTCTCAGTTTTCCGAGACGAATTCGGGTTTCGGTCCGAAATTCCACAAGAGAAGAGCGATTTTGCAAAGCTTTTTAGCGACGACTCCGCTGAGTTCCCAGCTAGACAACTTTTCATCAAGACAACGCTCGGGTAGAAAGGAAAAATGAACAAGCGCTCTAGCGTCCCGTTACGTTCCCTTTCAGTAGCGGATCTCGGTCTGTCGGAGTACCTACCGGCAACCTCCGTAAACGCGGGTGTGCCCGAATTCTCGCTGGAACCGTTGGATGAATCTGATCCAATATTGGGTCAGATTCGGAGTGCGCTACGAGACGGGTTTGCCGGCGTGATCTTTGTCGGGCCTCCGGGGACGAGCAAGAGCTGGTACGCTGCCAAGGCGGCAATGGCGATTGCGGAAGGCGACAGAGAGCGTTTCAGATTTGTCCAATTTCATCCATCTTTCCAATACGAAGATTTCGTGGAAGGATATGTTCCATTGGCCGCTGGTGGATTTGAGCTCGTGCCTAAGCACTTGCTGAGCATATGTGAAGATGCCGCGTTCTCGGGTAAAGTTCACGTTTTGGTGATCGATGAAATTAGTCGCTGCGACGCTGCTCGCGTGTTCGGTGAAGCCCTGACCTATCTAGAAACTTCCAAGCGAGGGCTGCGCTTTTTCCTTTCATCCGGAACCGAAATGTCGATTCCACCAAACGTCGTGATCCTCGCAACAATGAATCCGTGGGATCGAGGCGTGGACGACATGGATATGGCCCTCGAACGTCGTTTCGCCCATATCGAAATGTCCCCGAGCTCAGACATACTTCGCCAGTTTTTGGAACGGAATGGCTTTCCAGCAGAGCGCGTCCAGGGTATCGTTCGTTTCTTTGACGCCGCACAGAAGGCCCAGAATCCTCTCTGTCACATTGGCCACGCTTATTTCGTGAACGTAAAAGACGAGAATAGCCTGCTCAGATTGTGGGACATGCAACTTAGACATCATTTTGCGCGCGCTTGCCGTCATGATCCGGATGAATTCAAAAGGATCGAGAGCATTTGGTTTCAGCTTGTCGGTCGACCATCCGCCAATCCCCCCGGTGCCGAGGAAGTCGCGGTGGGAGACAACCTCACAGGTGAACAACCACAACCCAGATAAAATTCTGCCCTGGATTGCGAGCCCAAGTCGAGTCGATGCTAAGCAGATAAAGTGAGAAAGCTCGAAACGGACCGGCCTTGCTTGACGAATATCCCGTCATCACCAAGCGGCAAGTATTTGTCGGGGAAGAACAGGGCGAGATCCCGGTACCGATTGAGCTTATTTTCAAAGATGGCAAACTAGATATCTACGAAGATGTTCTTCGGCGCAATTTCTTCCGACTATTTCTCAAAACCAACAAACTGATTTTTCAGGCTGCTGGATTCCTGGGAATAATACCGATCAATGACAGCGTGGCTATCGAAGTACGCGCCAGAGTCCCGGTTGACAACCTCGAACGGCTGCTCCAGTTAACGCCACAATACACGCCGGAGATTCTTCGTGGCCGCCTTAGAAATTTTGGGTTGAACTCGGTCACCGTTCCTTCCTTGCTCGATCTGCTCGCCACACGGCTGTTGGATGCGGTGAAGGAGGTTCGCGCGGAAGGCCTCCACTACTTGTATACGCAAAGGGTACATTTCAACTCCTCGCCGGCGGGTCGGATTCTACCGTTTCAATCGGCGAAATTGCAGAACAGCACGGGACGACGCCTTGCGGTGGCATCCAGCGCGTTTGTGAGGACTTTTGACACTGCGCCAAATCGATGTCTCCGCTTGTCGGTAAAAATCTTGCATGACGTTTACCAGGGAATGCGCAACAGAAAGGGGGCTCGAGTTATAGCGTCCCAGCTTGCCATTGCGGGGTCTTACCTGGAGATTGCGAAATTAGACTATTCGTTGGATTTTCTTTCGGACCCTCTTGTGAGGAACCCATGGTTGCTTCCAACAACCAGGTCTTCGTACTCCAGTGCCCTTTCGGTTGCGAAGATGATTTTGAAAAATCAGAGTGTGAACATACGCAGTCAAGGGCCGGACATTTTGCTATCGTCTCTCTTGGTCAACATGGAAGAAGTGTTTGAGGGTTACCTTCGCGCCGTTCTAACAAAGCACTTGAACACGAATGAGCTCTCGGTTCTTGATGGCAACCTAAATGAACCCGCCGGGGCCGCTCGCCCCTTTTTTGATGAAGATACTATCAAGGGAAGGCCCGCCACGCCGGACGTGGTTATAGGAAGATTATCCCCGCAAGCCTCGACGGAACTTCTTATCGATGCGAAGTACAAGCCCGTACAAAACCTTCCGGATCGCGAGGACATCAATCAGATTCTCGCGTATGCGTTAGTCTACGGTTGCGGACGGGTCGCTTTGGCGTATCGTCGGCGGCGTGCGACTGAATCCAACATCATGTCGATCGGAACAGTGGCAGGAATTGAGATTTTTAAGATTTCCGTCGATCTTGGTGCCGTCGACCTGCAAGAGGAGGAAAAGCAACTTGCTGATGCGATTCGTCCGTTTTGTATGAAGTAAGGATCCTGCGCCCCGCGCCGGAGCCAACACCGTTGTATCCCGAACCCCCTCCATAAATTTCCCTAATACCCCCGATCAACTTTTTTAACTGGCGAGGGGAAGCGGCGGGCTGTACCCTTGAATTTCCACCCGTGGCAATGCGCGATTTCATCTTCATCTTCATTCTGGCCGGAGCTGGCCGAATCTATCCCGAGGAGATCCACGTCAACTGAACTGCGTAGTTTCCTCGCGCTTCAAGCTCGTCCCAAGATGAGAGGAACAATGGAAATGGGAGGAAACAATGGAATTTTGTGTCCAAAGCAAGCTTTGCTCTTGCTTCCACGCTGAGGCGGACGCAAGCTATGCAATATGTCAGGTGACAGGGTTGACGCAGTCACCAGAACGCTGCACCGGATTTCTCCCGTCTCCGCGCTGCTAACCTTTCAGGAAGTCGCCCGGCGTCTTGCCATTTCCGTCCGCGAACCCGACACCGTAGCGCGAAGGGGCGGAGATGAGTTTGTGGTGATACTCGAAGACCTGAGCGAAATTTCCGAGAAAGCCGCAGCCCAGGCGAAGACCGTGGGCGAGAAAATCCTCACGACCGTTTGCCAGCCCTACCTGCTCTCAGGCTACGAATGTCACAGCACTTGCAGCATCGGGATCGCCGTGTTCGGAGAGCAACGAAACAGCACGAATAAGGTCTTGCAACAGGCTGATATTGCCATGTATCAGGCTAAGGCGGCGGGCCGCAACATCATGCATTTCTTCGCCCCAGCCTTGCAGGTTGCCGTGAACGCCCGCGCAGCGATGGAGAAAGACCTCGGCCAGGCCTTACGGGACGACCAGTTCCTGCTCTACTATCAGCCGCAAGTGGATAGCGTCCGCGTAATTGGCGCCGAGGCGCTGGTTCGCTGGAAGCATCCGCGGCGCGGTATGCTGGCGCCGGACGAGTTCATTCATTTAGCCGAGGAGACCGGGCTAATCCTGTCCTTGGGAAATTGGGTGCTGGAATCCGCTTGTCGGCAGATTGCGGCATGGGCGGATCGCAACGAAACGGCCCATATCGCTGTGGCTGTGAATATCAGCGCGCGGCAGTTGCACCAGCCTAATTTCGTGAAACAGGTATTGACGACGCTGGATAGCACCGGGGCCGATCCGCAAAGCCCGAAACTGGAACTTACCGAGAGCACGCTAGTGGATAACATCGAGGACGTCATCGCCAAGATGACCGTTCTCAAGTCACATGGCTTGAGATTCTCCTTGGACGATTTTGGCACGGGTTATTCATCGCTTTCCTACCTGAAGCGCTTGCCCCTGGACCAATTGAAGATTGACCGATCGTTCGTCCGGGCATTCTGGTGGATGCCAGTAGCGGCGCCATTGCACAAACCATCATTTCCTTGGGCAGGGCAATGGGCTTGTCGGTAATCGCCGAGGGTGTGGAAACGGAAGGACAGCGGGACTTCCTCTCTCGTCTCGGCTGTCAGGCATTCCAGGGCTTCCTGTTCAGCCGGCCGGTGCCGGTGGACGAATTCCAACGGTTGCTGCCGGGCTTGGCCGAGATCTATGCCCCAATTCGCCAGAAAGTCTCATTAAGGTAAGCAGTTCTAGAGCATTTTCACACTTGGTGTATAGGGTGGAGCAGCGCTTCAGCGCCGGGGTTCCCAGCACACGCCGTTTTTTGCGCGTGCTGGGGTGGAAGCGGTGCCAAGATTCGGAAGTGGGGCGGGTGGCCCGCCCTAACATTCTGAGGGTGGGTCACCTGCACGATTGCCTGGGCCACCCGCGAATTGCGAGATGACGTTATGGGCGAATCGTGGTGCTTCTTGGTGGGAGCGCCCTGCTTCAGCAGAGGAAGCTGGATTGGTGGGAGCCCCCTGCTTTAGCAGGGGGAGCTGGACTTCAGTCCAGCGGAAAAAGCTTCAATCATAAAATGGGCTTTAGAGCGTGTGTGAGAACCCAACATGATATTTGCCAGTGGAATTTACGGGGCGAAAATCCAACGCCGTAGCCGGGGTGGAGGTAGGCGCGGCTCAGTCTAGAGCATGTTCACTGTTATTGTAGACCATACCCGCAATGAGAGAACCAAGCTAAGGCGTTCTCGGCAGTAATCGCTGCCAGGGCTTCCGCGATGGCGTCCTCCAGAGCCTCCACGCTGCGGGCCTTGGCGGAGCGCAGCCATTGCTTGATCTTCGACCAGGCTTGCTCAAT
>DATCCF010000245.1:0-5241 GCA_036511435.1 Terriglobales bacterium
CTGACGCCAAACTGTTCCGCCAACTCCTCCAACCCGAGAGCGCTTCGCTCATAGACCTGCAGAAGCTTGCAGCGCAAATCATCCGAATATGGTCGTGGCATGGCTGGGCTTGCGGAGATCGCCATCTGCAGCCTACTGCCCCCCCTCACTTTCGGATATAGCTTCTAAGGAACTGCTCTAGTTTGAGGCCGCTCAATGTGGCGGCCTTTTCTTTCGCTACTCCGGCTGACATCAGTAGTACCTGGAAGGTCTCTCCCATGCCAGTCGGCGTAACCAGGTGCTTGAGCTGCAGGGCGACTTTGGCACGCTCCTGAGGAAGTCTGCAATCCTGAAATGCATCCGCGAATTGCGTTTCTTCTCCGATGCCGATGAGAAACTGCGATTGGGTGAGCAGTGCCAGCGACTCGAGTCCACGCTCAATGCCTCGTGCTCGCAATGCGGTGAAGTTCACGTGGGCGGTGATGTCCTGCTCGCCTGGCGCTTCGTAAGGCGAAGTGCTGGCGGTGTGCTGACGGTAACTCATGATGGTGTCGCGGTGGCGTCCTGCCAGTTGCTCCTCGCGCGTGTAGCCGTAGTCGATCGCGACAAGGAAACCTCGCTTACCAGCAAATACCGCCGCGACGCGCTCCATCCACGCCAGTGACACCAGCGGCGCTTCCACGCGCTCGCCCTCTTGCGGATGGACACCGTAGCAGTCGAGGAACTCGATTTCCGCTGCGTTCGGCGGAACGAACGTCTCCGCGAATCTTCCGTTCGCGACTCCGATGCGCAACCCGCCGCGATAGTCCACCACCTCGACGGGGAGAGCATCGAAGAACTCGTTGCCGAAGACGATGATGTTTTCGCTCGCCGTCGCAGCCGCCGCTTCCAGCGAGTCGAAGACACACGCTTTTTCTACCGCGATGTGCTCGGCCAGCCTTTCCTGCAATCGATCACGCAAGGCCGCCGACTGCTCCACCAGCGCGTAATGCAGAGCGCGCGAAAATTCCGGGAATGTCTTCGCCGACCAATCCAGCACATCGCCCGCGAACAGGCCGCGTCCGGGACCCAGTTCGATAACGTCAATGCGCTGCGGTGAATCCAAAGCGCGCCACATCTCCTCAAATTGCCGCGCCAGTAGCCGCCCAAACACGGCATGAACGTCGCTCGAGGTGTAAAAGTCGCCGGCTTTGCCGAACTGCTCGCGCGAACGCGAATAGTAGCCGAGATCGGGATCATAGAGACACATCTCCATGTAGCGCGAAAACGGAATGGGGCCATCCCGACGAATCTCGCCCGCGATGCGCTTGCGCAAGCGCAACTCAGAACGAGCGCCGCCCTCAGGCTCCTTGGGCTGGATCGTCACAACTTGCCTTCGCGCTCCATCTGCTGATTCTCTTTGCGATGCTGCGGCGTGCGCACGAACATCTCAACCAGGTAATCGTGCAGACAGTCAAAGAGCTGGCGCTGAAAGGCCCACTCGAATTGCGAGTCGTCCAGATCGCGGGGATGCAGCTCGAAGTAGTATGTGTGGACCGGCGGGTCAGTAAAGCGCGGCCGGATGATCACCTCCACCGCTTCGCCTTTGCTGCGCGCGTCGAACTCCACCAGCGGATGCTCGTACAGCCGCAACTGCTGCTGCACGCGTTCCAAGCGAGGGAAAGTCATCGGCCGATTGTAGCCGACACGCGACCGAGGACGCAGGTTTTCCGCGGTGGCGTGTTCTCCTAATAGCCCTACCAATTGCGACCAAGAATGACCACCTCTCCGCCCGCCGGCAGATGGGCGATGTAGCGCTGCCAGTCGATCTGCGACTTCTCCCGCTCAGTTAGCTCGAAAATCGCCTTCCGTTCACCACCGTGAGAGACCCGTTGGCTGCGCATTCCTCCTGCTCACTGCACACCTGCTTCACTCCCCAAGGTGAGCCACCGCACTGCGCCTGCACGGTCCCAAGCCTGACAATCCTTGCATGTGGCAGCGCCGCGGTGTGCCTTTCATATCCCATTTACTAGTGCCATTCATCCGCCGTCGCGCTGCACTTCATTCCAAGGGAGTCCACCGTGAGCACACAGACGTTGTCGCCGGAAGTCAATATGCCTACATTGCCAACTTATCTGGATCGGGAGGAGAGGCTTTCGCCGACCAAGCGGCCCGGCCTGCGCATCTTGCAACCGGACGTGACCTACACCGGCTCGCCGATCAAGCCGCTGCAGAAAGGTCTGCCCAAACAGACCGAATCGCTATGTCCGGAATGCAATAAGGTCATCCTGGCTGACCTCTTCGCCGAAGACGGCAAGGTCGTGATGGAGAAATCGTGCGCCGAGCACGGCATTTTCCGCGACATCATCTTCAGCGATGTCGTGTTGTACCTCAAGATGGAGGAGTGGAATTTCGGCGACAACCTTGGCCTGACCAATCCGCAAATCGAAGGCGGAAAGTCGTGTCCTGACGATTGCGGGCTCTGCGGGATGCACACCTCGCACACCGCTCTCGCCAATGTGGACCTCACCAACCGCTGCAACCTGACGTGTCCTGTGTGCTTCGCCAACGCCAACGTCGCAGGCTATCTCTATGAGCCCAGCATCGAGCAGGTCCGCACCATGCTGCAGACGCTTCGCGGCGAGCGCCCCGTGGACGGCCGTGTGGTGCAGTTCTCCGGCGGCGAGCCCACCATTCATCCCCAGTTCTTCGAGGTCCTCAGCATGGCGCGCGAGATGGGCTTCACCCACATCCAAGCTGCGACTAACGGCATCGAACTGGCCAACCTCGAGTTCGCGAAGCAAGCGAAGGCCGCCGGGCTGGCCACTCTCTACCTGCAATTCGACGGGGTCACCGACGACGTTTACCTCCGCACCCGCGGGCGGGCGCTACTCGATACCAAAATGCGCGTCATCGAGAACTGCCGCGCCACGGGTATGAAGATCGTCTTCGTACCCACCATCGTGAAGGGCGTCAACGACCACCAGATCGGCGACATTGTGCGCTGTGCGATCGAGAACGTCGATACGGTCTCCGGCATCAGCTTCCAGCCGGTGGCCTTCACCGGACGCATCGCGAAGCACGAACTGCTGGCCAAGCGCTTTACGCTCGCCGATCTGGCGCGCTGTGTCAGCGAGCAGACCGGCATCACCGACGCGCGGGCCGATTGGTTCCCGCTGGCCTGCGTCACACCGTTCTCCAAGCTGACCGCTGCGCTGCGTGGCACTGGCGTTCCCACTATCTCGTCGCACCCGCATTGCTCGCTGGGAACTTACTTTTTCGTGGACGAGAAGTCGAAGAAGGCCGTACCTATCACCCAATTTGTTGACGTGCCGAACATGCTGCAGGACATGGAAGAGCTGTCGCGCTCAGCCGGCAAGGCGCGCTTCAAGCTCTACAGCAAGGTGAAGGCGTGGAATTCGCTGCAGAAGCACTTCAAGCCGCGGCTGGCTCCGCCGGGATTGACCTTCACGAAATTTCTGCAGACGCTGCAGGGGATGACAAACAAGAAACTCGGCCGCGACGGAAAAGATGGAACGTTCACCTATCGCACCCTGTTGGTGGCCGGCATGCACTTTCAGGACGCTTACAACTACGACATCGAACGGGTGAAGCGCTGCGTCATTCACTACGCCACACCCGACGGCAAGCTGTATCCGTTCTGTACCTACAACTCGGGCCCATGCTATCGCGAGAAGATCGAGCGCCAGTTCTCGATCCCTTGGGACCCGAAAGCAGGGGTTAGGGGTTAGGGATTAGTGGCTAGTTAGATCGTCGCCAAATCCAAGCTCATGGGCAGCCGGAGAGGCAACAATGCGAAACCGATACGGTTTGCCAATCCCTAATCCCTAGCCCCTAGCCCCTGCTCTTCTACCCCGGTGGCCAGGTCAGGTCGCGGCCACCCAGCAGGTGCAGGTGCAGATGGAACACCGACTGCCCTGACCGTGGCCCCACGTTGTACACGGTGCGATATCCGTCCTCGATACCGCGCTCACGCCCAATCTTTGCCGCAACCAACTGGCAGTAGCCGATGATCTCGGCATCCTCCGGCTTGGCTTCCTTCAAGCTGACAACGTGCCGCTTGGGAATGATGAGCACGTGCGTCGGCGCTTTGGGGTTGATGTCTTCGAAGGCGAACACCCTGTCGTCCTCGTACACCTTCTTCGAGGGAATCTTCCCCGCGATGATCTTGCAGAAGAGGCAATCGTCCATGGCTCGATGTTATCCGACGAAAAACATTCCGGCCACGGATTTCGCGGAGGGACACGAATCGAACAATCCAAAGTCATGCTGCTCCGGGCGAGGCCCACTTTTGTTCCCGCTGCTGCGGCTTTTCCAGCAGTTGGTGTCCTATAATAAATCTTTTATAATCCTTTTAATCCATGCTAACCTGCACAGGTGAACCAGGGAATAGACGGGCCAGATCTCGCGGCAATTCACTGGGAAGGAGATTCCCGCGAGGTTTTGGCCGGATTTCCGGAGGAGGTTCGCGGCAGCCTCGGCTTCGCCTTGTATGAACTGCAGCGTGGCAGGCCGTCATCAGTTGCAACGCGGCGGATGGAATCCATCGGTTCTGGCGTTTATGAATTGAAGGAAGCCGACGAAAGAACCTGGTACCGGGTGATCTACCTCTCGAAAATTGACGACGTGATCTACGTTTTACACTCTTTCGAGAAACAGAGCCGGAAAACTGACCGGCGGGACCTCAATATCGCGAAGGAACGGTTGTCCCTCGTGATACAACGAATACGCGACCGGAGGAAACATGCCAGCGCGCAATGAACCCACCCACATTACAAGGGGAAACGTCTTTCTCGACTTGGGTTTCTCGCCCGAAAAGGCGCTGGCCCTGAAATTCAAAGCGAAGATTCTGATTGCGATTCTCGATGAAGTGAAGCGCAAGAAATACCGCCAGGCCCAATTGGTGAAGGTCCTCGATGAGCACCAGCCGGTTGTGAGCAACCTGCTGCACGGCAAAATCGCCCAGATGAGTATCGAGAAGCTGTTGATCTATGCCGATCGCCTGGGCCTGTCCTTGGACGTCCAAAAGCCGCGCCAACCGGCACGCCGGCGGCGGGCTGCTTAGCGGATACAGCAAGACCTTTCTGGCCTTCGGTAAAATTGTGTGAACATGAACATCAAGCTTCTAGAGCAGTTCCTTAGAAGCTATATCCGAAAGTGAGGGGAGGCAGTAGGCTGCAGATGGCGATCTCCGCAAGCCCAGCCATGCCACGACCATATTCGGATGATTTGCGCTGCAAGCTTCTGCAGGTCTATGAGCGA
>DATCCF010000246.1:0-5490 GCA_036511435.1 Terriglobales bacterium
GCATATAAGTAAAGAACAATAATGTTAATTACATGGGAACATATTGCCACTGATTATGGCTGATACTTGCGCGCTACAGGCTTGAAAATGAGGCAGTTGCCGGAAAATTTAGTCCTAATTCTTAGCGGAACTTCGGACTAGTGTGGCTTCCTCGCTGACCGACTTGGGGAGCACCTCGTCAAATGCTAAGGTCGGATGTACACAAGTGCCCGTGACCCGAGTCGCAGTGGGCTGTGAGGCCCCACGCCGCGCACTGAAAATGATCTTCTTTCCAACCGGCCCAGTCTCGCGCTGGAGCAATTCCGTCACCCTGGAGTGTGTCAGACATCACGGCTGCTTGGTTGCTGGTCGTGCTAAGAATTGACACGATCACCCCTCTATCGTGACGGTCAGCCTTTCTCCGGGAGTACTCATCGGGTGTGTCGATCTTTCCTTCTTAAGGGCCCGCGTAGCGCCATCATCGAGGTGTTGAATGAACGCTCGGCTGGTAAGTGAATTTCGTTCGATCGTTGGAGATGCCGGTCTGGTTAGTGGGCCCGAGCAGCTTCGGACTTACGAATGCGACGGCTTGACCCTGTTCCGGGTAGTTCCCGAGCTGGTTCTGCTCCCGGCAACAGCGCAAGAAGTGCAGGCCATCGTGAAGGTGTGCCACCGGGAGCGAATCCCGATTGTCGCGCGTGGCTCGGGCACGGGACTAAGCGGGGGAGCACTGCCGGTAAAGGGTGGCATCGTGATCGGGGTCTCCAGGATGAATCGCATCCTTGAGGTTGATGTGCCCAACGCGCGCGTAGTGGTCGAGCCGGGCGTGACGAATTCCGCCATAACCGCAGCGGTTTCCCCCCACGGCTACTTTTATGCCCCCGACCCATCCTCCCAGGTAGTCTGCACCGTAGCCGGCAATGTGGCGGAGAACTCCGGCGGCGCGCACTGCTTCAAGTACGGAGTGACCACGACTTACATACTGGGGCTCGAGGTTGTGCTCTCCGACGGTTCACTCATTAGTCTGGGCGGCACGAGTTTGGACCAGCCGGGCTACGACGTGGTGGGTGCTTTCGTCGGTTCGGAGGGCACGTTCGGGATCATCACTAAGATTACGCTGCGAGTCATCAAGAAACCTGAAACCACACAGACGTTGATGGCGGCGTTCAATTCGAGCAGCGAGGCGGGTGCTGCTGTCAGCAGCATCATCGCTTCGGGCATGTTTCCCGCGGCCTTGGAAATTATGGATCGGCTGGCCCTTGAGGCCGCCGAAGCAGCCGTCCATCCCAATTATCCCAACTGCCAGGCGCTGCTGCTGGTGGAACTGGACGGGTCCACCCGTGAAGTCGAGCTTCTGATGGAAAAGGTAGGTCCGATCTGCCAATCGTGCGGGGCTTGGGAACTGCGCCTGGCGAAGTCCGAACCGGAACGTGTGGCGGTTTGGAAGGGGCGCAAAGCGGCGTTTGCGGCCGTGGGGCGGATCTCTCCGAATTACCTGGTGCAGGACGGCGTTATCCCGCGTACCGCGTTGCCCCGAGTCCTGGGAGAGATTGACCGCCTCAGCGCCGAGGCAAAGCTGCGCGTCGCGAACGTCTTTCACGCCGGAGATGGCAACCTTCACCCCCTGGTGCTGTATGACCGTCGCATCGCCGGCCAAGAGGAACGAGCGATGGGGCTGGCGGAAGATATTTTGCGGCTGTGCGTGGAAGCAGGCGGGTCCATTACCGGGGAACATGGGATCGGGGAGGAAAAGAAGCAGTTCATGTCGGTCATGTTTTCCGAAGCCGACCTGAACGCGATGCAGCGCTTGCGTTCGGCCTTCGATCCCTATGACCTCTGTAATCCGACCAAAATGTTTCCAGGAACCGACGCGAACGTGCAAAGGCCGGTCGCTTACGAACCACATCCGATCGAGATAGCCGGGTTAGCCCAACGGTACTAGCTGCGAACTGCCGATCCGGGGTTATAGAGTCTGTGTGAGTATTCGTCTTGAGTTGGCTCGGTGGCGCGAATTGCGCAAAAAGCAAGCCCCGAATGGGGCGAAAGAGCTTAGCCCAGCGCTTCAGTGCTGGGTAAAGTCGGAAATAGATCCGAGTCCCGTAGCCGAGGTCCCCAACGAGCGCCGCTTTTGCGCTTGTTGGGGTGGTTGAGGGACGGCACAGTTCTCACAGACTCGATAAGCCCGCGCAAGCGTGTGCAGCCGCTGAGGAAGGCCATGGGAGCTAAATTATGAGCCAAGCTCAAGTGCAGAACCGAGTGCAGAACGACGAAGCGTGGATCGAACTAACTGCGATCGTGGGCCGGGAACACCTACGCCCGGCGACGCCCGAGGATGCTGTGGAAGCGGTGCAACCCGTCGGCGTGATTGCGCCCGGCACGGCGCAGGAGGTCGCGCAGGTGTTGCGTTACTGCAATTCCGCTGGCCTGACCATTATTCCGCGCGGTGGAGGCACCCAGTTGGGCTTAGGAAATCGCCCGCGCAGGGCGGATTTTATCCTCTCGCTGGAGCGGCTCAACCGCGTGATCGAACATGCCTGGGGCGACATGACGGTTACGGTGGAAGCGGGCTGCACCATCGACAGCTTGCAGGGTGTGCTCCGCGAGCATGGTCAGCAGTTGGGCGCCGATCCCATGCAACCCGAACGGGCCACGGTTGGCGGCGTGCTGGCAACGGCGGAGAGCGGAACCTTGCGTATCCGCTATGGCGCCCTTCGCGACCTGGTCCTCGGTCTGGAAATGGCGCTGCCGGACGGCAGCGTGATTAAAGTGGGAGGCAAGGTCGTCAAGAACGTCGCCGGCTATGACCTCACCAAACTTGCTATCGGTTCCCTGGGAACGCTGGGCGTGATCACCCGAGCCGTGTTCCGCCTGCACCCCATTCCGGTGGCGATCGCCACCTACACGGCCACGATACCCACAGTGTCGGACGCGGCCAAATTGGCGCTCGCCATTCTGGATTCACACCTGGTTTACACCGGGCTGCAGATTCACGCACGCCACGCGGACCAGGTTTTTGTCCACGTTCGATTCGAGGGCATCCCCGAATCGCTGCAGGATCAATATGCCAAGCTGGGCCGGATCGCGGGCGCTCATGAGTTTGTGGAGTGTGCTGGCGACGTCTGGACGGAGCGGCAAAAACTGTTCGTCAATCCCGGCAGCTCGGTGATCTGCAAATGCTGTGTGCTGCCTTCGCAGATTGGATCGCTTTGCGATGCTCTTTTCCGGCAGGCGGAGGAGGCGGAGGTTGCGGCCACGCTGGTAGCGCAAGGCACCGGACTGGCCGAAGTGCGCTTGGATGCCGCCGGTCAGCAGCCGCTGATGACTGTGCTGCTTGCCCTGCGCGGTGAGGTGGACCGCCTGGAAGGGACACTGACCGTGTCGCAGTGCCGCGTAGCGATGAAGGGCGAACTGGACGTGTGGGGCACGGTGAAAGATGCGCTGCCGCTGATGCACCGAATCAAACAGAAATTCGACCCGGGGCAGACTCTGAATCCGGGCCGTTTCGTGGGGGGCATATGATAGAGCAACTCGCGACGCCGGCGACCGGCACCAGAAAGATTTTCGATGACTACCATCCCCCGGTCGCAGAGCTTCTGAATGCCTGCGTCCATTGCGGCTTTTGCTTGCAAACCTGCCCCACCTACACTCTGTGGGGCAAGGAGATGGACTCCCCGCGTGGCCGCATTCACCTTATCAATATGGCGATCGAGGGCGAAGTGGACTTGACCGATCTGTACGTCTCGCACTTCGACCATTGCCTGGGATGCCTGGCGTGTGTCAGCGCGTGTCCTTCCGGGGTCAAGTACGGGAAGCTGATTGAAGCCATGCGCGGACAGGTGCAGCGGCAGTATCGCCGGCCGCTACACGAGCGGGCGCTGCGGCGGATAATCGCCGCGGTATTCAGCCGGCCGGCGCGCATGCGTAAGCTCATGGTGCCACTGCGCGCTTATCAGCGGCTGGGGTTGCAGCGGCTCATGCGGGCCCTGCGGCTGACCTCACTGCTGCCCCGTAGCTTGCGTGCCATGGAGCAGTTGTTGCCTGATTTGTCGCACAATGACACCTCGGTGGTCCTGCCGCCGCGCATCGCTGCGCGGGGGGAGAAGCGCCGCACCGTCGCCATGCTGACCGGCTGCGTGCAAAGTGTCTTCATGGGGCAGGTAAACGCGGCCACCGCGCGCGTCCTGGCGGCCGAGGGTTGTGAAGTACTGGTGCCGCCGGAGCAGGGCTGTTGCGGCGCCCTGCTGATGGACCTGGGCCAGGAACAAGAAGCCCTCGACAGCGCGCGCAAGTTGATCGACTTGTTCGAGCCGTTGCCGGTCGATATGATCGTGGTGAACGCCGCGGGTTGCGGAGCCGTGCTCAAGGACTATGGATACTTGCTGCGCGACGATCCCAAGTATTGCGACCGCGCGATTGCGTTTTCCGCTAAATGTAAAGACGTATCCGAGGTGCTCGCGGAGTTGGAACCGCGTGCACCGCGGCATCCGATGGCCTTGCGGGTTGCCTTCCACGATCCCTGTCACCTCCAGCACGCCCAGGGACTGCGCGAACAGCCGCGCGCCATGCTGCGAACTATCCCCGGACTGGAATTGTTGGAGATTTCCGAAGCCGCACTCTGCTGTGGCTCGGCGGGTCTCTACGGTCTGGTTCAGTCGGAGACGGCCCACCAACTGGGCCAGCGCAAGGTGGAGAAGATTATCGCGACGCCTGCTCAGGCGGTAGCGACCGGCAATCCCGGATGCCAGTTGCAGATTGCCGCGCTGTTGAACGAAGCGGGACGCCCGTTGCCGGTGATGCACTACATGGAGTTGCTGGACGCTTCCATCTCCGGCACCGAACTGCCGGGGAAACGCAACTAGCAGCATAGTTGCCACGGCTGAAAGATGCCATCCACTCGCGACCTCTGCATCGCGCGAATACTCGGAATACACACTGCTGGAAAGATTTCTAGAAAAATACGTGGATAGCAACCTCGCCGACCTCACTCGCGAACAAACGAAGGACTGGGGTCCAAACTCGCAACAGAAGCTGGCGGCGCATAAAGCTGTACGCAAGATAACGAGATACCATTTGTCGAGTTCACTGTGGCCCAGGCAAAGGGTGCCAAGTCCTGGGCTGGTGACGATGGAACAGGAGATTTCGATGCGATCCATTCATTGGCTGGTTCTTTCTCTGACCGCAGTGTTTTTTCTTCTCGGCGTTTGCAGTAGTGGTGTCAGCTCCACTCAGCCGCCCTCGGCACTCAGCTACGCTACCGGCACAGCGGTCTATACCAAGAGGGTGCTCGTCACGGCGAATATCCCGAGCAGCACCGGCGGAGCAGTGACCTCGTATAGTATTAGAGCATTTTCATCGTTATTGTAGACCATGCCCGCAATGAGAGAACCAAGCTAAGGCGTTCTCGGCAGTAATCGCTGCCAGGGCTTCCGCGATGGCGTCCTCCAGAGCCTCCACGCTGCGGGCCTTGGCGGAGCGCAGCCATTGCTTGATCTTCGACCAGGCTTGCTCAAT
>DATCCF010000247.1:0-16514 GCA_036511435.1 Terriglobales bacterium
CTTCGCTCATAGACCTGCAGAAGCTTGCAGCGCAAATCATCCGAATATGGTCGTGGCATGGCTGGGCTTGCGGAGATCGCCATCTGCAGCCTACTGCCTCCCCTCACTTTCGGATATAGCTTCTAAGGAACTGCTCTAGTATCGGGAAGTGAGAACACTATACGGGAGGAACACAGGCTGTCACAAGTTCAGACATTGTCAAAATCTTACGGCCCGGTCATTCCTAAGCGAAGCACGACTTCTTTTGCTCGTGCGGAGTCGAGAGATCCCCATAGCGGCAAACGACCATGCACCTGACGAGGAGCGGCAGGCTGGAACCAATTTACGAACTCCGAGCCGCGCAGCCCGGAGGGGTTGCAGAGTTGCTGTAGTTGGGTAGAGCGGCACCTCAGATCTGAACGATCTCTGAGGGCCAGCTCTGCAAAGAAGAAAGCCGCAGCTGGTTGGCTACGGCTCGTGAGGTTTGAACTGCAGGAGGATTTAGCGATTCAACTTGCGACGAAAAACGCCGAATGCTCCGACCAATCCGGTGCCGAGCAACAATAGAGAGCTAGGCTCCGGGGTCGTGCCGCCGCCGCTAAGGATCTGGAAGGCGCCCTGGTTCGTGACGCCGCCATCGTTCCAAGTGCTACCACCGTCCGTAGAGAAATTAAGCTCGCCGTTAGTGCTATTACTGAGGTTCCAAGCTCCCCACGTCGTGGAGGTGAAGCTTGTGGGTGCGACGATCAGCCAGTAGTTCGCACCGACATCGACCGGGATATTAAGACCCGTCTGGGACATCAACCCACAGCAGCCTCCAAAATTCTGGGGGCTTGTCAGGGTCCACGAGCCCTTTATCGTTCCTCCGATTATCGCGTTGCCCTCGACAAGGGTCATGACGAACGAATTGTCGCCCGTCACCCAGCCAACACCAGCGTCAATCTCACTGATCGTACCGGCGGTCATCTGGAATTCTTCGGCCACTGATTGGTAAAAGCCGACGGTGCCTGTGCCGGCGATTGTCCAGCCTGTGCCGGCCTGGTAAAGGTTGCCCGGAGGGCCCAAGTTGCCATACAGCACGCCAGCACTTGCCGGCAGACTGCTGACGCACAGAGCGAGCGCCAGCGAACATAACAGCCATGCAGATTTCTTGTTCAAGTTTCATCCTCCGCGGTTGAGAGTCTTAACGCACAAAATTGAGACTTAATTCGAGCATCTTGCGGTGCTCACGGGAGCAGGATATTGCGCAAAGAGAGGTCGCGACTGAAGGATCGCTCGTTGCCGGACCCTCTCGAACATGCCATCCGAAACAGAACCGGAGGCATCACGGGACAGGCCTTAAGGTTAGTGTTGCAATTATGTCTCCGCCGTAACTCGTTGTAAAATATACGAACCGATTCTATCGAGGTGCAAAGACTTGCACTTGAGTGCCTGACTACGTGCTCCGTTCCGTGACCCAGCCACCCTGGGAAGTTTTCGTTCGTCCCGGGCATTGGCGATCCTCTGTTCGCAGAGGATTATCGACGGGCCCCCTATCACACCAAGACTGGTCTCAAGACCAGGAAGATCATTCCGGCGGCAACCTCCAGCAAGATTTCCGGGATGATCATTGCCAAGGTAGGCGCTTTGCCCTGTCACCCCACCCCTACGGCGACGAGGGTGGTTTTTTTGGGGAACTGCTGCTACGGTACAGCGGTTAAGTCAATAGCCAACTGCGTGGCCATCGTGTTTCTTGCACGGCACAGGGTAGGAAAGTGCCGCCCTCAGCCGAGGGAGGCTGTGGCCGCCTGCTGACGCGCCTGGATCTCGATGTACACGTTGATCAGCGAGACGGCGGCGGGCGTGACCCCGGGAATGCGGCTGGCCTGTCCCAGGGTGCGCGGGCGGACGCGCGTCAGTTTTTCGTTCATCTCGCGCGACAGGCCACTGACCTTGGCGTAGTCGAACCAGTCAGGAATCAGGCGCTGCTCGGAGCGCTTCAATCGCTCGATGGCTTTACTCTGCTGGTCGAGGTAGCCGGAGTATTTGATCTCGGTTTCCACAGACTTCAGCTCATTGCGGATTTCCGCCGGGAGCCGGAAATCAGTTTCAAGTTTCAAGTTTCGAGTTTCGAGTACCGGCTCGCCCGTGCTCGCCTCGGCAGCCCGGTCGTTAGAGATTGTCATCCCGAGTGAGGACGCGCCGGACGACACGCGTCCGACTCGAGGGATCTGCGGTTCGGACGGAGAGGGAAAGGACGGAACTCTCGAAACTTGAAACCCGAAACTTGAAACTTCCGGCTCGCCGCCACGCCGGAAAAAGTCAGGCATCAACCTCGCCAGCAGCGGCGCCAGGCGCTCGATCCCGACTTCGGGACGCTTTAGTAGTTGCGCCAGCGTCAGGCCGAGTGCGCCGTCCAGCTTGTCAGAGTCAAGGTTCACATTTCCATTCTCAAGTTGGCCGCGCTCAGTGCTGTCACTCGAAACTTCTTTCCTCGCATCTCTCAGCAAGGTCAGCATTTCGCCATTCACCCGGGTGCGCTCCAGCAGATCGCGCATCGCCCGCATGCGCTCCTGTTTGGCAAGATGATCGGCCCAGGCGGCATCGTTAATCAGTCCCACCCGGCGTCCATGCGGAGTAAGGCGGCGGTCGGCGTTGTCAATGCGCAGGTGCAGCCGGAACTCCGCCCGCGAGGTGAACATGCGGTAAGGCTCATTCGTCCCCTTGCTGATGAGGTCGTCGATCAGGATGGCCGTGTAGGCTTCGGTGCGGTCGAGAATGAGTGGCGGCTCGCCCTTCACCTTCAGCGCCGCGTTGATGCCCGCCATGATGCCCTGGCACGCCGCCTCTTCGTAGCCGCTAGTGCCGTTGATTTGGCCCGCCAGGAACAGGCGCGCGATCTTCTTGGTCTCCAGCGTGCGTTGCAACTCGGTCGGGTCGATGGAGTCATATTCGATGGCATAACCCGGGCGCAGCATTTCGGCGGTCTCCAGACCGGGGATCGACTTGATGATCGCGAGCTGCACGTCAACGGGCAGTGAGGTGCTCATGCCGTTCACGTAAATCTCGTGCGTGTTCAGGCCCTCGGGCTCGAGGAAGAGCTGGTGGGTTTCCTTGTCGGGAAACTTGACGATCTTGTCCTCGATCGAGGGACAATATCGTGGTCCGATGCTTTGGATCTGGCCGCTATACATGGGCGAGCGATGCACGTTCTCGCGGATGATGCGGTGCGTCTCCGGCGTGGTGAACGCGATGTAGCACGGCACCTGCTTGTCATGGTGCGCTACGCGCCGGGTGCGAAAGCTAAAGGGCGTGGGGTCGTCGTCGCCCGGCTGCACCTTGAACTTCGACCAGTCGATGCTGCGTCCGTCGAGACGCGGCGGAGTGCCGGTCTTCAGGCGGCAGCCGCGCAGGCCCAGCGCCTTCAGCGATTCGCCCAGCAATACTGCGTTGGGCTCGCCGCTGCGCCCGGCGGGATATTGTTGCTCGCCGCAGTGGATCAGCCCGTTCAAAAATGTTCCCGTGGTGATGATGACGGCTTGCGCGGAGACGGTGCGACCGTCGCGCAGCTTCACACCGCGAACGAGGGAGGAAGTTTCGAGTTTCGAGTTTCCAGTTTCAAGTGAGGGCTGCACATCATCGTCACTTGAAATTTGAAACTCGAAACTCGAAACTTCCTCGACTATCAGCTCTGCCACTTCCGCCTGCTTGATGTGGAGGTTAGGCTCCGACTCCAGCAGTTCGCGCATCTTCAGCCGGTACTGCTGCTTGTCGCACTGCGCTCGCGGAGACCACACCGCCGGCCCACGCGAAGTGTTCAACAGCCGAAACTGAATGCCGACCACGTCCGTCACCTCGCCCATGATGCCGCCCAGGGCATCCACCTCGCGCACCAGATGTCCCTTGGCGATGCCGCCAACGGCGGGATTGCACGACATCTGCGCGATCAGGTCGAGGTTGAGGGTGTAGAGTCCGGTCTTCAGGCCCATGCGCGCCGCGGCCATGGCGGCCTCGCAGCCGGCATGGCCGGCGCCCACCACAACCACGTCGTAAGTTTCGGTGAATGAAGGTAACGGCTGCAAAGGCGGACTACCCCACACGGCGGCCGATGCGGCCGCATGGATCCATTCTAGCGGAGATCGTAGCTATGGCTCGCCGAGGAAATGTGATCGGCAGTGAATCAGCCGAATCGGTCCGAGCCCGCCGTATTAAAATGTGTTCATGGCAAACACTCCGAGTACGACCTTCAGCATCCGGCTGAAGGCGGACACCAGGAAGCGGCTGGGCAAGCTGGCAAAAGCCTCCGGTCGAAGCTCGAACTTCCTCATCGCCGATGCGGTTGAGGCTTACGTCGCCGACCAGGAACGCCTGTTGGCGGAGATCCGTCAGGCGGACCGCCAGGTCAAGCAAGGCCACTACATCAAGCACGACGACATGAAGGCCTGGCTGCTGTCCTGGGGCACCGATAAGGAGCTACCCCCGCCGAAGTGCGTGTGCGGCAAGCAGCACGACGAGACGCTGTGCCGGTAGAAATCGTCTGGTCTGCTGTGGCGCGAGCACGGTTGCAGGAAATTCATGCATACGTAGCTATGGACAAACCTGAGGCGGCGGAGCGATTGGCGATGCGTATAGTTGCGGTCGTGGAAGCTCTGAGGACTCATCCCTATCTCGGGAGGGCTGGAGCGGAGCCGGGAACCCGGGAGTTGGTCATCGGCGGAACTCCCTACATCGTCATTTACCGAGTACGAGGCAAGCGGGTCACGATTCTTACCATTTGGCACGCAGCGCAACACAAAGAACCTTAACAGGCTGCTGAAAACTCCGCTCGGATGTGAGGTTATCTTTTCTTACGCTCGCTCAAACGCGTGCTTGGCGTGCAACTCTTCGAGGGCGCGGTCTTTGGCCGAATGAAACGCCTGGGCCTGCGCCAGCAAACCATCGGTCGCGCGCGCGTAATCGCCGGCCAGCTCCACCATGCCGCGCGCGGCCAGATCGTTCGCCGCGGTCAGCAGTTTGTCTACCATGTTCGGATCGGCGGCGCCCAGATACTGCGCGTCGCACGGGTCGGCGATCATCACCGGCGCACGCTGGTTCCCGCTCAGCCAGAAAATCTTGCGCGCAACAAACTCCTCCATCTGATGCGGCGACGCTTGCCAGAAGCGGAAGCGCTCATCGCGAATGCTGTAGCAGCGGCTCGACACAGGCACCGGTTGCCGCTTACTCGATTTCAGCAATTCCAATTGCTTATCGTCGAGCGCCTTGCGCGCGGTGTTAATGGCGAGCCAGAACGCCAGGTCGCTGTCGAGCGACGGCAGCACCTCCCGGATGGTCTGCGCCAGGTTGAGCGCGATGTCGGCATACAGCGGGCCGCCGTCAGCCAGGCGCAACGTGCCATGCAGTACGTACCAGTCGCTGCCGCCACCGGAGGGATGAAACGGCCATTGCAGTTCGATGTGCACCGGCATGCCGTGCAGCGTAACTCCGTCAAAGGTTTTTTGTGTGTCCATGAGAAACCGGCGAGGTGAGGGCTGTCGGACGCAAAGCCGATCGCCATTCAACCCCCAGCAGCCCCAGGTAAGGATGTCGGTGCAATTATGCCGCATCGGCGAGGCGCGGTAAAAGCGCGCTCATGCTTGATCATGCTTGATCGAGGAGCTGACTCAGTCGTCGCTTCACGTCTGGCCACTCCGCCGCCACGATCGAATAGCGCACCGAGTGGCGAGCGATGTAGTCAGCGGCCATCCGATGCGCCCGGAGAATCCCATCGAACTTCCCGCCGATGCGCTCCAGCGCGGCGCGTGAACGCTGGTTGCGCGCGTCCGTGTGAAAGCAGACCCCGAGCACCCGCCACGTTTCGAAGGCATGCGTCAGCATAAGCAGCTTGGCCTCGGTGTTGGCGGCAGTCCGGATGGCGGAGCGTGTCAGTCACGTGTAACCGATCTCGCAGGCGTCGAGAACGCAGCCATATCGCTGATGGCCCTGCGGCCATGACCATCGCTCCAGGTTCCAGAAGCGGGTAGATCCGATGACAACACTGTCATCCACGCGGACGATCGCGAACGGCACCGCAGTACCGTCGTCCCGCCAGGCCAGGGCTGTATTGACGTAGCTGGTGGCCTCGACTTTGCCCTGGGGGATGGGACTCCATTGGTAGAGGGAGGGGTCTGTTGCCGAGGCAGCAACCAACCCGTCGACGTGGCGGTGGTCAAGCGGTTCGAGACGAACATGGCTGCCTGCCAGCACAAGGTCTTTTATTCCCATGCTCGCAGTATGCAATGAGCCTCCAACCTGCCGCAATGCGAGCTACGACCTCACCGCTCGTCGCGAGATGGTCTCCCAAAGCGGCGACACTACACTTTCGCAATACCCTTGCGAATAGGCTCCATCAAAGCTAATGGCGCGGTTTTGCCAAATGCCACGACAGTTCGATGGACGAACCGCGACGATATCCCGCACACGGTGGTTAGCGACGACAAGGCTTTCAAGTCGAAGGCGCTCGATACGGACGAGGACTTTACCTACACCTTCACCAAATCGGGCACCTATAGCTACTTTTGCTCCATTCATCCCAAGATGACTGCCAAAGTTGTGGTGCAGTGACGGGAGGGCAGCTTGCACCCATTTGATCTCAAGTCGGCGCTGCTCGCCAGGCACGCTCAACACGTGGTGCTGGTCCACTTTCCCATTGCGTTATTTCTCGTCGGTGTAGGCTTCGATTTCTTCGCCCAGTGGAGGAAGGATCGCACGCTCGCTGCCGTGGCCTATTATGATCTGCTCGCAGCGGCGGTTTCGTCTCTTCCAGTCATGGCAACGGGCGTCCTGGCCTGGCGCTGGCAGTTGGAAGGTCAGCGCCTCAAAGGGATACTGCTTCTCCATTTGGCGATGGGATGCGTCTCGGGCGCCCTGATGTGGTTAGTCTGGAGTATTCATTTTCGAGCCCACCGAAATCCGGGGAGCAAATTGCCGGTCTATCGCCTGCCCATCGAGATTGTGGCGGCTGCCGTGGTCGCCGTGACTGCCCATCTCGGAGGATTTTTGAGCGGTGTCAACGGCCCAGGCCAGGCTGGATGATCTCCCAAGGCCACTGGGTAGTGTCCTAATTTGAAAGTCATGCAGCACCATTCGACTCGCGGTTGGCCAAACAATTGCTTATGAGTCGAACGACTCCCGGCTCAACAAATTCAAATTCGGGGTGCCACCTTACTCTGGCGTTGATTTGGCTTACTCTTGCCGGTTTCCCGTCCTTGCGCGTGTACGAGCCACTACGTTCAATTTCCGCGCTGATCTCCGACGTGGTAGCAGTGCGTGATTCGCGTCCCATGAGAACGATTTTGATGGCATCGTGCAGTGTGCTAGTGAACATTTGCACCTCCGCTGCTGTTATCGCCGCTTTCCTGATCCACTCCGAAACTGTTTGGCTATTATCCTTCGCTGCTGCCGTTACGAGCTTAAGGTCGTCTGGCTCAAATCGAACGCGCAGAGTCCCGACCTTGGCATTACCTTTCGGGAGCTGGGGTCTTCCTGCTTTCTTAGGCTTCTTGCGTTGACTCACGGCTCTTGAACTCCTGTACGATTGCCGCCTGCACGGCGGTTAAAGGTGAAACTACAGGGGGGATATGGAGCACGGTTACGTGGCGTCTAGGCTTCATGGGATCATCGGTATCGTGCGCCCACGCATAAACCGTGTTCGTCTTGGGGTGTCCATATAAGTCGAAAACCTCAACGAGTCCTTCCCATACTGTCTGACCGTTGAATACTTCTTTGACGGGTACGCTTTCACGGTGTGCAGCTTCACCGCCGTGTAGCTTCCGAATCACGTCTCGAAGTTCGGCGATGTAGGGAGTCATATCCTGCCCATGTCCGTTCGTCCCGGTATCCTCATTCGGGGTGGTTCATTTCCTCCGAAGAATAGTTCTTCAAGAGCCATCCTACGAACCTGCCATTGCTCTAATTCTTCGTCTTTTCCGACGATTCTCAGCTTGCAATCCCCTTGATTGTTGAGCGTCAGGGTAACTCTTAGATTCATCCCTGTGGAATTGGTGATCGTAATCTCATCATCCGATGCCGAGGAAAATTTCACCGTACGAGAGCCGTTTCCTTCGCGGAATACTGAAAAGAAATCCCCGGTGGAGTTATCTGCCATATCGCAAACTAATCCTGCACGTAGCGCATTGATCGCCCTAACGTCGTCCATCGCGCCAAGTTTGAGTTGCTCAAAAACCTTTCGTATTGAGCAGGCACCCCGTGCGCTCACCCAATCAAAGTTCGACATCTTGCCATTACCACTCATGCCGCTGCCTCCAACAGATTGCCCACCGTCCAGAAATCCCGCTCGATTCCTGCTGCCATTGCCGGAGTGCAGCGAATCGTATTGTGCCGCTTTACGAAGTTGTAATAAGCGAAATGCAGGCCAACTGCCGCTTCAAAGTTCTCACGCTTCTTGCTGAAAGCCAGCGTCAGGCGAGTCAAGCGCCGCATGTGAAGCCGTGTTGTAGCGTTCAGGCGCTCCACGTAACTAGTAGAAATCAGGCGCTCATCAGGATTGCCGACGATCACTTTCTTTTCGGAGGAGACGAACTCAGGGGCGCTGTAGCGGCGATTATTGCTGGCTTCCACTTGGCCGTAGACTTTGACGATTTGGGCATAGTCCACATCACTGCCAAATGCCGATTCAATTGCGCCCACATAGGCGTGGAGGCCGTCTGTGGAGATTTGCACCCTCTTGCTCATCCGGCTTGCCACGTCGCATACAAAGGCCGTCGCTGTGGAAATGCTGCGGTCTCCTACCTTGAACGCGGGAACCAACTTCGTCTCCGCATCAATCGCGCAGAACGTCCAAACGCTGCCAACCCCGGAATCCCCCTCGCGGACGTGCCGCTCTTTTTTTCCGACGAAGCCCCATATCTCGTCCATTTCCAATCGGTTACATGGCAGGTCACGCATCTTATTATCCATGAGCGCCGCGCATCCCTGACCAACCTTCACGCCAAGCCGCATGATCGTATCGCGGTGAACGCCCGTTATGCGCTCGATTGAACGGATGCTGGAGCCTTCTGACAATGCGCCGATTACCGCGATCTGCTTGTCTGTGTTTAGGATGTTAGCCATGCGCGCCTCACTGGAATTAATGTACCCCAATAATTGGTGGATGTCAATAGATTTTGGGGGTACAATTTCTCTGGCATGAAACCAGCCATTATCGCCGCAGTAGTGTTGGCCTTGGCTGTTTACCTTGCCCCAGGGTGCGAGGCCAAACATAGCTCCCCCGACATAACAGAGACCAGCAATAATCAAAGCCCATGCCGGGTCTCTGCCAGTTTTCTTTTCATACAGGATCAAGAAGAGTGGGCCGCCAGCGACAATCATTCCGCACACGATGATCCTCCAAACTGGCGTAACCCCCCCGAATGGGTGCTCCCACTCATCGGATTCATCACAGCCCTTATCGTCATCTGGCAATCTTGGGAGACGAGAAAGGCTGCTCAGGCTGCTCAGAAAAGCGCCGGAACGATGGAAGGCCAAACCGGAATTCTCGAAAAGGCGCTCTCTCATGCCGAGAAAAGCGCCAATGCCGCTGAAATATCGGCTCAAACTGCTATGGGAACCGCGATACCACGGCTCATGCTGTTCTCGTTCGATTTTGCCCCGATGGGCGCTGCCAGTTTTTCCGCTAGAATCCAATACCCCAAAGTCAAAATCATGGTAAAGAATTACGGGCAAACGCCCGCGTTTCTCAAGTCTTACGGGGTCGAATTCACTTGCGAACCGTTGCCAGAGGAGCCACTGTACAGGCATACGAAACCAATTCCGCCGGAACAAGTCGTAGAACCGGGGAATACGCTCGGCATCCCATTTGGCGATATTTACATCGCCCCCCAAGAGTTCTTGAGCGACAGTGACATAAAAGCCGTTATGAATTCCGGGAAGGGTCTTGTCGTTTACGGATTCGTCCGTTATGGAAACTTCTTCGGTTCGCCAGATCGGGAATTGAGATTTTGCAAACGACTCGACTTTGACCCTACCACCGCTCCCGATCCTTTTTGGTGGGAGTGGGAAGAATACGGAAATCAGAAGTACTCCAATCAACAGAATCCAAATTAGGACACTACCGGCCACTGAGTTTAATTGACATGCAGTGGCTTCGCACGATACAGTTTGTTCGCCACGACCGGTGGTTCTGCCCGCCCTCCTGTCCGGCGCAAACGACATTCCTCGTGCCTACATACACACTAGTCTGAATTAACCACAAAGAAGGAAGAGTTCTAATGAAACCTTTGTACTCGCTTTCCTGGCCTGGCATCCGCCGGGCAGTGCTTATCTCTGCTCTGGGAGTCGCCGTAAGCTTCGTAGGGGCGATCCCAGCTTCCGCCCAAGGCATCTTCCGACAACTCAGTCAAGACAGCTTCACCGATCCCGCCGCTCAGCACATGACCGAAGTGGAACCCGGCGCTTTCTCTCAAGGACCGGTGATTGTCACTGCATTTCAGGTAGCCCGCATCTACAGCGGCGGCGGAGACGATATTGGTTGGGCGACCTCGCTGAATGGTGGGATTACCTGGACCAACGGAACCCTGCCCGGTCTTACCATTGCCGGCGGTGGCGGAACCAACAGCGCCGCCAGCGACGCCTCCGTGACTTACGATGCGAAACACGCGGTGTGGCTAATCAACACGCTGCCCATCGCAGGCGGCATAGATGTCGCGGTGAGCCGCTCAGCGAATGGCATACATTGGGACAACCCCATCTACGTTTCACGGGCCGGCGACGCCGACAAGAACTGGATCATCTGCGATAACACGGCTACCAGTCCCTTCTACGGAAATTGCTACGTGGGGTGGGACAACTCCCAGATACAGATGAGCACCTCCAGCGATGGCGGGCTGACCTGGGGACCGGCGAAAGCCACCGCGGCCGGCGACTTCGGTATCGGGGTGAATCCTGTGGTGCAACCGAATGGTACCGTCGTTGTGGGATTTGGGGACTTCAGCGGTGGCATGTCGGCGTTTACCTCTACCAACGGCGGTCAGAGCTGGAATGCATCCATTAGCATCTCCAGCGCTCCCAGCCATGGTGAGGCCGGCGGCCTGCGCAGTGCCGGTCTTCCCTCCACGGCAATTGATGGTTCTGGCAAGGTCTATGTCTCCTGGCCGGACTGCCGCTTCGAAAGCGGTTGCGCTGCCAACGACATTGTCTACAGCAGCTCGACCGACGGGATTCATTGGAGCTCGGTGGTCCGCGTTCCCATGGATCCCATCAATAGCGGGGTGGACCATTTCATTCACGGCATGGGGATTGACATCAGGACCTCGGGAAGTTCGGCTCATATGGCGATCACCTACTATTACTATCCAGTCTCGAATTGTGGAAGCAACTGTCGGCTTTTCGCAGGCTTCACTTTGTCGAATGACGGAGGACAAACGTGGACTGCGGGCCGGCAGCTTTCGCCTGCCATGCAGTTAAGCTGGCTGCCGCAAACGTTCTCCGGCAGAATGGTGGCCGATTACGTCGCGACGGTGTATCCCGCGGGAGGCAGGGCCTTCCCGATCTACGTCATCGCCCACCAACTGACGGGTGGCATCTTCCAACAGGCGGTTTATACCGAGGGTTACGGCTTCACCTCAGATGAGATGACGGGGCCGCGGTATAGCTCGAAAGACGACAAGCCCATGCCGGGCGCCAAGTCTGACCATCCGGCGAGAAGGCCCGAAGATCGTGACAACGAACTTCCAATGCAGCCGGGCAAGACGCCGCCTGCCAGATAATTATAAGAAGGCTTAGCTCTATGGCCGCTAGCGCATGCTGGCGGCCTTTTTCATTTCGTCGGACGTGCGCCCCGATTTGATGCTTCCGGCCGAATCGGCTAAAATCCCTTTCACCGATCCGCTGTCAATGTCAGGTCAGGCTTGCTGTTATCGAAGCTCTGGCGCTGGGCCCCGAGAACAGGGAGACAAGTCGATGTTCAACCCTCAGTAGTACGCCATCCTTGCGAATCCGCTGACCCGAATCTGCTGAAGCGGAGTCCTGTTTCCACGTACGAAGTACAACGCGCCGCCGCCGGTTTTTACTTATGGCGCGGCGCAAAGACGGTAGGTCGTCATGGATGTTGTTTCCACAGCCACGCCCAATTCGCAGCCCAGCCTGTGGAGTTCGTTGCGCGAGGCCATTCGGGGTTCGCATCGGGATTTCACCGCCGGAAACTTAAACCGCGCGATTCTGCTGCTCGCCGTGCCCATGGTGCTGGAGATGGTGCTGGAATCGCTGTTCGCCGTGGTCGACGTTTTCTGGGTGGCGCATCTGGGAGCCAACGCCGTGGCCACGGTGGGGTTGACGGAATCGTTGCTGAGCCTGGTATTCGCAGTCGGCCTGGGATTGAGCTTATCGACCACCGCGATGGTGGCGCGACGCATCGGGGAGAAAGATCCCGCGGGAGCCGCAGTGGCAGGGGTGCAGGCGATCGCGTTGGGACTGGCGATTTCGCTCGCCATCGGCGCACCTTGCCTGGTTTTCGCGCCTGATCTGTTGCGGCTGATGGGAGCCTCACCCGAGATCATCGCCGTCGGCAGCGGCTACGCAAGAATTGCGTTGGGCGGAAGTGGAGTTCTGCTGCTGCTGTTTCTGAACAACGCAATCTTTCGCGGCACCGGAGATGCGGCGATCGCCATGCGGATTCTGTGGGTCTCCAATATCATCAACCTGGTCCTCGATCCCTGTTTCATCTTTGGAGTGGGACCGTTCCCGCGATTGGGTGTCACGGGCGCGGCAGTCGCCACCATTACGGGCCTGAGCATCGGGGTCGTGTATCAGTTCTATCGCCTGCTGCGTGGCACCGAGCGCATCCGGATTCTTCGGCGGCAGATTCGCATCAACCTGCACGTGCTTCTGCGGCTGGCACGAGTGTCGCTCACCGGCATCCTGCAATTTGCCATTGCGCACACCAGTTGGATTGGGCTGGTGCGCATCGTGAGCATATTTGGCGCCTCCGCGCTTGCCGGATACACGATTGCGATCCGCATCGTGATCTTTGCCATTTTGCCGGCGTGGGGATTGAGCAATGCCGCCGCCACCCTGGTAGGTCAGAACCTGGGAGCCAAGCAGCCGGAGCGCGCCGAGCAATCGGTGTGGAGGACGGGAATTTACAACGTATTGTTCCTGGGCAGCGTGGGTGTTCTGTTCATCTTCTTCGCGGAGCCGTTGATCCGGTTGTTCAGCCATGATCCCGCGGTGGTGCCACTGGGCGCGGCCTGCTTGCGCATCGTCAGCTACGGTAACATCGGTTATGCGTATGGCATAGTGATGCTGCAAGCCTTCAACGGAGCGGGTGACACGGTGACTCCCACGTATGTCTATCTATTCGGCTTCTGGCTGCTGGAAATTCCGCTGGCTTATTGGCTGGCAATCCCGATGCACCAACGGTCGAATGGGGTTTTCATCGCCATTGTGATCGCGGAGACGGCCATCGCAGGGGCGAGCGCCATCTTGTTCAAGCGCGGCCGCTGGAAGCGGCAGCAAATTTGAGCCCGAAGCGCCTGGGCGCCACGGCCTGTTAGACGGCAGAACGCCGTCGTGGAATCGTGAGAACAAAGCATCCCCTCGAGCTGCGCCAACCCCTGGTGGTAGAGGCAGCGGAAAAGGTCGGAAAAGCAGATCCCTCACGGGCTGAACTTTACCCCAATAAGCGCAAAAACGGCGCTCGTTGGGGACCCCGGTTCGCCCGTTCGTGATGACAAAAATAAAGGCCTCGGGAGGCGCCCTCTTCGGCTGGCTCAGGGCAGGCTCTGAAGGTCCGCACTAACCGAAGGTCGCTGATCTTTAGCGTTGACATTCGTGACGTGGATGAGTCCATGTACGACGGGCTTGCCCGCCGGTCGCGCCCTTATCGGCCTATCGAAACCGGCTGGTACCGCCTCGTTCGTCATGGCGTGAACCTTTGGGCACTTGGGTGCGTATTACACAGAGGCCACAGCAATTCATAACAGCGGGAAAACACAAACTGACGTAAAAGTCAGTTTCAGGAGATAAGGAAATGTTTGTTGCCAGATTCGTGGAATGCGCGGTTCGAAAGACGGTCGCGCTGGGAAGCGTGGTTCTGCTTGTAACAGCGGGTTTTGCCCAGGATGCAACTCCACCCAGCAACCAATCGAGCGCGCCTCCGACGACGGCAATGCCGCAGGCTCCGGCGCCGCAGCATAACGCTCATTTGTATTCCGACCAGGACTACTCGAAGCCAAAATCTCCATTCCCCAATGTGATGGCGCCCTACACATCGCGCAACGTGCCGCCGCCGAACCTGACCAATTCCGCGCGGACCGACCAACTGTTCCGCGACGGCAAGATATACCTGTCCATCAACGATGCGGTGGCGATGGCGCTGGAGAACAACCTGGACATCGTCCTCCAGCGTTACAACCTCTCCATTGCGGATACGGACCTGCTGCGCACAAAATCCGGCGCGTTTGCCCTGGGTGTCAATGCCGGGGTGGTGACGGGTACGCCTGGCGGCTCGGGTGGGACGTCCGCTGGAGGGATCGGCAGTTCTTCTACCGGAGCGACTGGTACTGGTGCGGGTGGCACCCAAATAGGGGTTGGTGGGGCAGGCGCTGGCGTTGGGGGCCTGGTGGGATCCACGAATGGTGCAGGTCCTCCACTCGACAGTTATGATCCGAGCCTGACGGGCACGATTCAAGGCGAACGCGCCACGACTCCGCAGTCAAACGTCGTGATCACGGGAACGGCCAGCCTGGTGCAAAACACGAACCTCTACAACTTCGGCTACACGCAGGCGTTTCCAACGGGTACCCTGGCCACGGTTGCTTTCCAGAACAACCGGGTCACCACGAATTCGCTTTTCACTCTGGTGTCGCCACAGATATCGTCGGGCTTCCGGTTTCAATTGCGCCAGCACCTGCTGCAAGGCTTCGGGTTCGATCCCAACCTGCGCTGGATCCGCATTGCCCGCAACAATCGAGAGAATGGGGACATTGTATTTCGCCAGCAGATCATCCAGACGGTCTCGCAAGTCGAAAATATTTACTGGGACCTGGTGACCGCGTATGAGGCAGTGAGGGTGAACGAGCGCGCGCTGCAACTGGCCCAGAAGACTCAGTCGGACGATGAAGAGGAAATCGGGATTGGCACGCTGGCGCCCATCACCCTGGTGCAAGCCAAGAGCGGAGTTGCAACGGCGAACCAGAACCTGATCGCTTCGCAAACCCAGCTTCAACTTCAACAACTGCTGATGAAGAACGCCATCACGAAGAACATGGGGGACCCAATCCTGGCGGCCGCGACCGTAATCCCGACCGATACACTGCAAATCAACGAGCAGCAAGAGGTCCGCCCGGTCGAGGAACTGATCCACGAAGCCTTGCAGGCCCGTCCCGAGATTGCCACGGCGCGCGTCAATCTAACTAACGCGGAGATCTCGCGCAAATCGCTCAAGAATGCCCTGCGTCCGACGCTGGATCTGTACGCGTTTTATGGCGCCTCGGGACTGGCGGGCGATCAAAATGCGCTCTTTCCTCCATGCGACTTCCCCGGAGCGGTGCCGGGGTCGAATTGTTTGCCTCCGGGGACGATTCCCAGAAGCGGCTACCCTAATGCGTTTCATGATCTCTTTAATAGCTCGGGGCCGGACAAAGGCGTCGGAGTGAACCTCAACATTGTTCTTCGCAACCGTGCCGCGCAATCCGAACAGGTACGCTCCGATTTGGAATATCGGCAGTCCCAGGTCAGCCTGCAACAGATCGAGAACTCCATCACCATCGAAGTGCGGCAGGCCCAATTTTCGGTGCAGCAGGGTTACGCCGCTCTGCAAGCGGCCATGGCGGCTCGGGACTTTGCCAGGGAAAGCCTGGTAGCCGAGCAGAAGAAGTTTGGCTATGGCGCTTCCACGCCTACTGCGGTATTACAAGCGTCCAGCAATTTGACCCAAGGGGAATCGAACGTTCTCAACGCCGCCGCCAGCTACGAGAAATCCAAGGTGCAACTGGATAAGTCCACCGCGGAAACGCTCTCCAAGCTCGGCATCGATAATTGCGGACGCCGAATCCGGACAGGTGAAGCGCGTCCCGACGGTGCATGGCGTTGTCCCGGGGAACGTGCAAGAGTTGACTTCACCGACGCCGCCCTACGCCCAGCCGCAAGGAACCGGCGGGCCCCCGACTCAGCCCGGCGTGCCGCCTCAGAGCACGACACCACCTCCGCCTGGCCAGGGGCAGGCTGCACCGCATCGTTAATCTCGCAGCCAAGGCGTGCCTCAGCAATCTGTAATGCAAGCTTTACGGGCCGTTGAAAAACTCTGCGGAAGCCCGTTGGTGGGAGCCCCCTGCTGCAGCAGGGGGAAGCTGGACTTTAGTCCAGCGGAAAAGAGTTCGATTTCATGATGGGCTTTAGCCACGGGATTTCTCGATCCCGGCGCTAGAGCGTTTCCAGCGATAGTGTAGACTGTTGGTGGCGATTCTCTGCTCCACCCGATGGCACGACCCTACGCGAATGATTTGCGGCGAAAGTTTTTGCAGGCCTATGAGCAGGGCCAAGGGACCCTGGGGGAGTTGGCG